>NZ_PVWG01000016.1:0-86087 GCF_003003695.1 Phormidesmis priestleyi ULC007 | reverse complement strand
GGGATCAATTCTGGAACAAGCTGAATCAATATGGCTTTTCCATTGCGCTCTAAGGGTATCAAATAAAGGTCGCACCCGTTTTGCTATGTGCTGAATTCTCGGCAGATGGGGAAGTCGAGTCTGAAAGTGCAGACGATGCAGCGATTGCAGGCGGAAGGTGTAGCGTGTGCGGCGATCGACCTTACGCGCATCGGCACCTCAGATATGCAGCCAGAGCAATGGTATAGCAGTGTGATCGATAGCATTGTCAGCAGCTTGGATCTGTACGAGACGTTTGATCTCTACAGTTGGTGGGAAGAACACCGTTTACTTTCGTATGTGCGGCGGTTTGACAAGTTTATTGGTGAAGTATTGCTGACCGCGATTCCGCAACCGATCGTGGTCTTTATTGATGAGATTGACAGTGTTCTGAGTTTGCCGTTTAACCTCGATGACTTTTTTGCATTGATTCGAGAGTGCTATAACCGCCGATCGGAGAAGCCAGACTACGATCGCTTAACGTTTGCGCTGCTAGGGGTGACAACCCCCTCTGACTTGATGCAAGACAAGCAGCGAACGCCGTTTAATGTGGGTCGCCCGATCGAACTGATGGGGTTTCAGTTGCATGAGGCTGACCCTTTGGTTCAGGGTTTAGCGGTGAAGTCGAGCGATCCCACAGCACTGATGCAAGCCGTTTTGACTTGGACGGGTGGACAGCCGTTTTTGACGCAAAAAGTTTGTAAGTTGATTTTGAGTGCAAATGATTCTGCCTCGATCGGACAAGAAGCCGCTTGGGTGAGCGCTCTCGTTAAAAGCAGAGTGATTGAGAATTGGGAAGCGCAGGATACGCCAGAGCATTTGAAGACGATTCGCGATCGCCTCCTCTTAAGCGGAGAACAGCGCACGGGGCGACTACTGGGACTCTATCAGCAGATTATTCAACAGGGTGAAGTTGGCGCAGATGATAGCGCAGAGCAGGTAGATTTGCGGCTAACGGGCGTGGTCGTGAAGCGCGAGGGAACGCTACAGGTTTATAACCAGGTTTATCAGCAGGTATTTAATCGCGATTGGTTAGAGCGATCGCTAGCGACACTAAGACCTTATGGATCTGCGATCGCGGCTTGGCTTGATTCTGGAATGCAGGATGAATCGCGGTTGCTGCGAGGGCAAGCCTATCGAGACGCACTCGCCTGGTCACAAGGAAAGCGGTTAGACGATGCAGATTACCGCTTTTTGGGGATGAGCCAGGAGCTAGAAACGCAGCAGGTAAAGCTAAAACTGGCGGCGGAAGAGCAGGCAAAGCAGGTGCTTTCAGAGGCGAACCGCAAAGCTAATCAGCGGATTCGGTTGGGGGCGGTTGCGTTGGGGGTGATGCTGACAGGCGCGATCGCAGCAGGGTTTTCGGCTTGGCAAAGTACGCAAACAGTGATTGCTGCCAATAGCGAACGAGATCAAGCGGTTGCAGCGGTTAAAACAGCCCGTCAGGACAATCAGCAGATCTCGCAGGAAAATCAGACTTTACTAGACCAGTCAAAAAAGTCTGAGCAAAATGTTAGAGTTGCCAGCCGGAATTTGGCGCAGTCACAGCAGCAAGCACAGCAAGCAAGGCAGAGAGCGCAGCAAGCACAGCAGAAGCTGCAACAGAATGTTGCAAAAACAAAAACGGAATTAACGGAAATCCAGCGAGAATATCGATCGGCACAGGCGGCATCTGACAAAGCAGAGCAAAACGTGCAGGTGGCAAACAGAGAATTAAGCACAGCCAGAGCAGAAAGACAACAGATTTTGACAAAAGTGAATTTAGCGAGTTTGATGATTGCAGCAGCCGATGTCAGACTCAAAAGTGCCTCTTCTAAAGAAGAGTTTCTCTCTGGTGAACCGTTTAAGGCGTTACTGACAGGATTAAGAGCAGCGCAACAACTCAGACAGCTTGATCGCTCTGTTTGGGCAAAAGACTACACGCAGATGCAGACGGTAGCAGCCCTTCAGCAAGCAGTTTACAGGGTGAAGGAACAGAACAGCATGCCGCACACTGCTTATGTCTACAGTGTCAGCTTCAGCCCGGATGGACAAACCATCGCCTCGGGCAGTCTAGATAATACTATCAAGCTGTGGAAGCGAGACGGGACGCTGATCACTACGCTGAATGGACACAATGAGTCTGTGTTGAGTGTCAGCTTCAGCCCGGATGGACAAACCATCGCCTCGGGCAGTGCCGATAAGACCATCAAGCTGTGGAAGCGAGACGGAACGCTGATCACTACGCTGAGTGGACACAATGCTTTTGTGAGCAGTGTTAGCTTCAGCCCGGATGGACAAACGATCGCCTCGGGCAGTTTAGATAAGACTATCAAGCTGTGGAAGCGAGACGGGACGCTGATCACTACGCTGAATGGACACAATGATTCTGTGTACAATGTCAGCTTTAGCCCCGACGGACAAACAATCGCCTCAGGCAGTGCCGACAAGACCATCAAGCTGTGGAAGCGAGACGGGACGCTGATCACCACCCTGAATGGACATAATAATTCTGTGTGGAGTGTCAGCTTCAGCCCGGATGGACAAACAATCGCCTCTGGCAGTGGGGATAGCACTATCAAGCTGTGGAAGCGAGACGGAACGCCAACCACCACGCTGAGTGGACACAATGCTGCTGTGAGAAGTGTCAGCTTCAGCCCGGATGGACAAACAATCGCCTCAGGCAGTTTCGATAAGACCATCAAGCTGTGGAAGCGAGACGGGACGCTGATCACCACCCTGAGTGGACATAATGCTGTTTTGTTCAGTGTCAGCTTCAGCCCAGATGAACAAACGATCGCCTCTGGCAGTGGGGATAGCACTATCAAGCTGTGGAAGCGAGACGGAACGCCAACCACCACGCTGAGTGGACACAATGCTGCTGTGAGAAGTGTCAGCTTCAGCCCGGATGGACAAACAATCGCCTCAGGCAGTTTCGATAAGACCATCAAGCTGTGGAAGCGAGACGGGACGCTGATCACCACCCTGAGTGGACATAATGCTGTTTTGTTCAGTGTCAGCTTCAGCCCAGATGAACAAACGATCGCCTCTGGCAGTGGGGATAGCACTATCAAGCTGTGGAAGCGAGACGGAACGCCAACCACCACGCTGAGTGGACACAATGCTGTTGTGAGGAGTGTCAGCTTCAGCCCGGATGAACAAACGATCGCCTCTGGCAGTGATGATAAAACCATCAAGCTATGGAAGCGAGACGGAACGCTGATCACCACGCTGAATGGACACAATGCTGTTGTGAGGAGTGTCAGCTTCAGCCGGGATGGACAAACCATCGCCTCTGGCAGTGATGATAAAACCATCAAGCTATGGAAGCGAGACGGAACGCTGATCACCACGCTGAATGGACACAATGCTGTTGTGAGGAGTGTCAGCTTCAGCCGGGATGGACAAACCATCGCCTCTGGCAGTGATGATAAAACCATCAAGCTATGGAAGCGAGACGGAACGCTGATCACCACGCTGAATGGACACAACGCTGTTGTGGGCAGTGTCAGCTTCAGCCCGGATGGACAAACAATCGCCTCTGGCAGTAATGATAAAACCATCAAGCTGTGGAAGCGAGACGGAACGCTGATCACTACGCTGAATGGACACAGTGATTCTGTGTACAGTGTCAGCTTCAGCCCAGATGGGCAAACGATCGCCTCTGGCAGTAATGATAAAACCATCAAGCTGTGGAAGCGAGACGGGACGCTGATCACTACGCTGAGTGGACACAATGCTTTTGTGAGCAGTGTTAGCTTCAGCCCGGATGGACAAACGATCGCCTCTGGCAGTGGGGATAGCACTATCAAGCTGTGGAAGCGAGATGGGGCGCTGATCACTACGCTGAATGGACACAATGATTCTGTGTACAGTGTCAGCTTCAGCCCGGATGGACAAACGATCGCCTCTGGCGGTTTTGACACCATCAAGCTGTGGAAGCGAGATGGGGCGCTGATCACTACGTTGAATGGACACAATGATCCTGTGCTTAGTATTAATTTCAGCCCGGATGGACAAACGATCGCCTCGGGCAGTGTCGATAACACCATCAAGCTGTGGAATTTGAACTTAGACAGTTTAGCCACCCTCGGCTGTTACTGGCTGCGAGATTACTTACCCATTCACGCTGAAGCACAACCAGGATTAGAAATCTGTCAGAATCAGTCTTTCCTAAACGCGAACGCCGCAACGCTGGTGCCCCCAGCCAGAGAATTAGCAAAAGCTAAAGATGTCGAAGGTGCAATTCAGATGTTGCAGGAAGCCGTAAAACGTGACCCTAACTTAAAGCTAAATCCTCAGACTGAAGCTATTACATTTGCTGCTCCAGCCTTTGTTGATAGAGGAAAAGAACTAGCCAAAGCAGGAGCAATTGAGGCAGCCCTGTCAAGTTATGCAAAAGCTCAAGAGCTACTTCCAGATCTCAAGATCTCGGCTAAGAGTTGGGATACACTTTGCTGGTTTGGTAGCCTCAACGGGTCTGCCAAGCAAGTTTTGTTTGCCTGTGAAAATGCAGTTAGTCTCGCCCCTGGTAATGATGCTGAATATCGGAATAGTCGAGGGTTGGCTAGAGCGCTAACGGGCAATTCAGCAGGAGCCATTGCCGACTTTCAAGCCTATCTCAAGTCAGAAATCTCCGACGAGCAGAAAGCCCAACGGCAACGCTGGATCGATGCCCTTCGTTCCGGTCAAAATCCCTTCACTCCCAAAGAACTTGAAAGCTTAAAAAACCAGTAATTTTCGTTGACTCAATCAACTTTATTGGCTAGACGTACGACATGATCGATCGGAATTGAGCGTCCGATCGCTTCCTAGCCATGACGCGATCGAGCTATTTCTCCTCGATCGTGCCTCTCCGCTAAAATGAAGGCTTTCTGTAAGGAAAACAAGTGAAAGCGATCGCCCCACTCTACTTGTGAACATTCTCGCGAGAGCCGATCGTCGTAACGACATAGACTTTGTTCTCTGAGTCCTCAACAAACAAAATCCGATATTTGCCCACTCGCAAGCAAAACTCAGGTCTGCCTTGCAGAGGTTTTACATCAAGCACACTTAAATCGGTAATCAGCGAATCCAAAGCGCTAATGACTCAAATCTGATCATCGGGTTGCATCCGCTCCAAATATTTTTGAGCAGGCTTCAGCAGAATATAATCCCAATCAGCCAACGTCTCTACCAAACAACTTTTTTTTCAACGCGGCTGAAGCTAATCCGGGATCTCGTCCGGCTTGATAATCTCGTAAAGCTGCGTCGCTTTCGGCGATCACCTCAGCAGGCATCACCTCATCTGTACCCTCAACCATAACTGGCTCGTAAATCAAAAGCCTCAGATCTTCCAACAACCGAAACCGATCGTCAAGATTAAGTTTTTGCACCAGGGTTAGAATTTCTTCATAGGTCTGCATACTTTTGCAAGTGTTGAGCAAAGTTATTTCCAGTATAGTTTCTTGCCCAGTAGAGCGATCGCCAACTGTGCAACATCACCCGCAAAAAGTAAGCGCCCGATCGTCTTCTCTGCCATAGTGCGGGCTATATCTATTTCTCCTCGATCGTACCTCCGCAGATGGATAATAGGAACTTACGATCGCCCATTTAGGCAAGAGCGATCGCACTAGAGAAAAAGTGCATTGCAGGAACATCCAGCATTTTCAAAGCTACGCGCGATCGGGCTGGAGTGATAGAGAGAGAGGCGCGATCGCTGCAATGAAACTGAAAAGCGGACAGTGCTACATTCAATACACCCACTGGTTCATCTTGTACTATGCTAAAACGACTGACGATCGCCCAAGCTCAACAGCAGCTTCCTAGCCTACCTAACCCACTCACCAAGACATTTACACTTTACTGGGAAAACTGCTAGATGAGTGGAAAAATAAAGCGATCGCCAAATGTGCGGCATTATCAGCAAAAAATGGATGAATTATGCAACCCACACTTCCCATTCAAATTTCTCAAGCTAAAATTGCTGAATTTTGCCAGCGACACCAAATCCGTCGCCTCTCTCTATTTGGCTCCGTTCTCAGAGACGATTTCAGCCCCGACAGCGATGTCGATGTCTTAGTTGAATTCGAGCCAGGATCAACACCTGGCTTTGCGATCGTCACCATGCAGCAAGAACTCTCCCATCTACTGGGCGATCGCACCGTCGATTTGCGAACCCCCCAAGAACTCAGCCGCTACATCCGAGATCGTGTCCTTAGTGAAGCCTTAGTGCAATATGTCCAGGATTGACGACCCGACTCGACTGCGCCACATGCAAGATTCCGCGATCGAAGCCATGAGCTTTGTCGAAAACTGCACTCGAAAAGATTTAGACAGCGATCGTATGCTAACACTAGCGCTGGTTAAAGACATCGAAATTATTGGCGAAGCAGCGGGCAGGGTTTCGGCTGATTGTAAAGCCAAATATCCTCAAGTGCCCTGGTTGCAAATGATTGGAATGCGAAACCGCCTAACCCATGCCTATTTTGAAATCGACCTGGATATTGTTTGGGAAGTTGTCACAAACGATTTGCCGCCGCTAGTAGCAGAGTTAGAGAAAATCATTGCTTTGGAGACGTAAAAATAAGAAAGTTGTCGAAAAAGCGATCGCCAACTGTGCAACATCACCCGCGAAAAGTAAGCGTCCGATCGCTTTCTAACCATAATGAGATTGTGCTATTTCTCCTCGATCGTGCCTCTCCGCTAAAATGAGAGCGTATCGATTCAGGTGCGGTATCCTTTGTGAAAAGTGAGAGTTCGATCAATTAAAGCTGATATCGTCAAGAATATTTATCAGTCAGAACATCCCTGGCAAAATCCTCAAGCTTAAAACCAAACGTCGTAGTGACCTTTATATTGTTAGCGATCGCATCACCTCTAATCAATCCATCACAGAAAATGGAACTCACTATGGCGTGGAAGTCTTGGGCAAAGTTTTTGATAACCTATCCCCAGAGGGAATGTCACGCGAGAACTGGCTAAATGACTTCCACTGCCGGAGTGGACAGTTCCTTCTGGAAGAATTAGACTCACTACAGCAGTCAAAACCAGACTAGGAGACCCCCATGCTAGGACTCTTCGAGGTTTTAGAACAAATCCACACCAATCCTGGGCTGTATCTCGGTCGCCCCTCCGTCAGCGACCTACTCATGTTTCTCAACGGCTACGAATTTGCCCGCACCCAGCTCGCAATTGAACTCACAGTTGCCGAAGCCCAGTTCTACGACGAGTTCCAGCCGTGGCTTCAGCAAAAACTTGGTGTCACCAGCGTCACCTCCTGGGCAAAGCTGATCATGCTCACCTGCCATGACGAAAAAACAGGGTTTGACCACTTCTTTCAACTCCTGCATGAATTCAAGCAACAGCACTCTGCCGTCGCGATCGCCGCATGATTAGAGTACAAACACCGCACTCAACGCTGTTAAAGTCAAAAATCTGAAGAGAAGCAACGTGACAGCGATCGTCTTCTCTGATGCGATCAGGCTAATGTTCCTCGATCGTGCCTCTTCGCCATAACAGCGATCGTACCCCCACAAATGGATGATGGGTTACGATCACCTGTCCAGGCAGGAGCGATCGCACTAGAGAAAAAGTGCATTGCAGAAACATCCAGCATTTTCAAAGCTACGCGCGATCGGGCTGGAGTGATAGAGAGGCGCGATCGCTGCAATGAAACTGAAAAGCGGACAGTGCTACATTCAATACACCCACTGGTTCATCTTTACTATGCTAAAACGACTGACGATCGCCCAAGCCCAACAGCAGCTTCCTAGCCTACCTAACGAACTCACCCAAGAACCCGTAATCATTACCCAGGAGGGCATTCCGGTGATGGCAGCCCTGAGCTATGCCCACCTGACTGCCCTCCTCGAAACCCTCGACATCCTCACAGACAGCGAATTCGTTGCAAAACTGCGTCAGAGCATTACTCAAGCTCACTAACGCTTCAACACTCCGTTTCACGAGATGATTTCAACTATGGAACCAGGAGACTTTAAACACTTTGAGTTACCAATGGCAGAAATTCAGGCATTTTGCGATCGCTGGCAAATTACCGAATTTGCTCTGTTTGGCTCCGTGTTGCGCGATGACTTTAACCAGAACAGTGATATTGATGTCTTAGTCACGTTTGCTCCAGATGCCAAACGGGGTCTAACCGAAACGATTCAGATGCAGGATGAACTGCAAACTCTCTTTGGTCGCAAGGTTGATCTAATCGTCAAGACTGCGATCGAGCGTAGCCAAAACTGGTTACGACGTAACAATATTTTGACTTCTGCACAGGTTATTTATGCCACGCGACAATGAATCTTTAATTGATATTGAAAGAGCCATTCGACGCACTCTGCGCTATGCAGCCGGAGTCAATCGGATAGATTTGGAAACAAACGATGAAAAAGTTTCAGCCCTGCTGTATCAAATTACAATCATTGGTGAAGCAACCAAACGTCTATCCTCTGATTTTCGTCAGCAGCATCCAGAGATTTCCTGGCGAGAAATCGCGGGAATGCGAAATGTAATTGTTCATGAGTATGATCAGGTTGATCTTGATATTGTGTGGGACGTAGTTCAGACCAAACTACCTAAACTTTTACCACTACTAGAACCACTGCTTCTGCCGCCAGTGAATGAATGACCACTCTTTTTCAGCGATCGCCAAATCTGCGGCATTACCAGCAAAAGGTAAGGACACGATTGCTTGCCGTGACGAGATCGCGCCACTCCTTCCCGATCGTACCGCTCCGCTAAAATGAAAGCGCTAGCGTAAAGCAGCCGTTCAAACCCTTTAGCAAGTTCTATGACTGAACTCAAACTCATCTCTAAACATTCAGGCTCACTGCAACCCCTAATCGAGGGTGCGATCGCTGAAGCTCTACATTCTACTGAAGCCGGAATTCAGCAGACTGCCCAACGGCTTCGAGACTTCGAGGAGAAATATCAACTTTCTACTAAGGAATTTTTGCATCGCTACGAGAACGATGAGTTTCAGGAAACTCTAGAACTTGACGAATGGATTGGAGAATTCCGCTTACTTCAACGTTTACAAGAGAAAGTGGAAAGATTGCGAGGAATTGAATTTGCCACTTGAAGCTTATTTTCAACAGATTGAAACGGCTATTTCAACTTGCTCACAATTAACTTCTTTTACATTAGACGGCGAAAAACGAGACACCTATGAAGGATTCATTCGAGCCGAAATTAAATTTACTGATGGTTCCATACTTCGTGTTCGAGAGTTCGTCAGTGTAGAGATTAGTGTCGATCGAGATATGTATGCTTATCAGTATATGGATGCCACGAATAGTTTAATTTTTCGTTATGACAACACTCCACATCATAAAAAACTGAATCTACCCACTTATCCAAATCACAAGCATGATGGCAGTGAGGAGAATGTGACCACCTCTTCTGCTCCAACGCTTTTAGACGTTTTACAAGAAATTACTGCTAGAGTCGAAAGCTTTCTGTAAGGAAAGCAAGTGAAAGCGATCGCAACCTGTGCCGCATCACCCATCAGAAGTGAGGGCGCGATCGGGATAAAGTGATAGAGGGAGAAGAACGATTGCCCTACTCCTCGCCGATCCCACCCCTCCGTTATGACAGCGATCGTATCCCCACAAATGGATGATCGTTACGATCGCCTCTCTATAGCAGGCGCGATCGCACTAGAGAAAAGGTGCATTGCAGGAACATCCAGCATTTTCAAAGCTACGTGCGATCGCGACGGTGCTTAACTTGCGCCGTGATTTCTGCAACAGTCAGCCCATCCTGCCACTGATGACGATCCTTCGCATAGTCACCACTTCCAGCCTCAAACTGCTGGAGGAACCGCACCATACCAACATAGCCTAGTTCCTTATGCAACACCGCCAAACCTTGTTGTCTAAGTTCCATTGGGGTCATCTTCAGCGCCTCCTGCTTGAACCATTGCAATAAACCATATCGCAGGATTATTGACTGTAACGGTAAGCCGTTCACGATATCGAACGGCTCTTCTCAACAACCGATCGTCGGTTGATAAAAAAACATCCGCTTGAGCCATCTCAGCACAGGCAACATGGATCGCATCAAATCCTTGAAACCCCAAGCTTTGAAGCTCATTGCCTCGATTTTCAATCCTATCATCTACTATGATGCGCGATCGAGCCATTTCTAAAGCACTTTCAATTCGCTGCCGCCGCTCTTGATCAGCAATCTGAGACACTTCAGTCTCAATCATCTCACTTCCAATCAGTTCCCACTCACCCACCTCGCAACGTTCCAAAATCCCCAAAACTGCTTCCGTTTCGATGCGAATTCGAGCTTGAGATTGGTCATCAAACAGGCGGTTAAAGCAGCAAACATCGAGATAAATGCGAGGCATAAACTGGGATCAGATGTTGTTGAATTAGGAGAGGTTGAATAGGGCGATCGGGTCAGATTTTCCCATTATGATGCGGCGATCGCTAACAGTCCATCGCACCTCTTCTGCAAAGTAGAATTTTGCGATCGCAATGTACCGCATCACCAGTCAGAATTGCGGGTGCGCTCGGTCTGGAGTGATAGAGAGAGGAGCGATCGCTGCAACGAAACTGAAAAGCGGACAGTGCTACATTAAATACACCGACTGGTTCCCCTTTACCATGCCAAAACGACTGACGATCGCCCAAGCCCAACAGCAGCTTCCTAGCCTACCTAACCAACTCACCCACGAACCCGTGATCATTCCCAAGACGGCATTCCGGCGATGGCAGCCCTGAGCTATGCCCACCTGACTGCCCTCCTCGAAACCCTCGACATCCTTACAGACAGCGACTTCATTGCAAAACTGCCAGAGCATTACTCAAGCTCAACAGGGGCAGACGATTTCTTGGGAAGAAGCCAAAAACGGAGTATGAGGTACAAGAGGACGATCGGACTTGTCAGAGCAGGATGAAGCGTTACTATGGCAAGAAGCTTAGATGTTTTAGCAGACACGAGCGGTATTACTGCTTTGCTTGACCAGGGCGATCGTCGCCATCCAGCAGCAATGTTGAAGCCGCAGTGCAATATAGTCAAGATCAGTCTCTAGGGAACACAGGTGATGACCGTTAGTAAAAACCATGCCTACTTCGCCCCCGAAGACTATTTAGAGATTGAGCGCATCAGCCCTATCAAACACGAATACCTTCAGGGACAAATCGTGGCAATGGCAGGGGCAAGCAAAGCTCATGTCATCATCACAGGCAATCTCTCTGCTTTACTCGTCAATTATCTACGCAGTACAGGCTGTATTTCCTATGCTACAGATATGAAGGTTCGCCTGCCTACCTTAAATCTTTTCTACTATCCCGATTTAGCGGTTACTTGCGACGAGCGAGATCGTCGCTCCGACGAAGACTTCATCCTGCATCCCAAGCTGATCATTGAAGTGCTATCCGATTCAACAGAAGCCTTTGACCGAGGCGATAAATTCGCCGATTACAAATCAATCTCAGAATTTGAAGAATATGCTCTGATCCACCAAAAACAAATTCTGGTCGAACGATTTCAGCGCAATGACAACTTGTGGATGCCCCAAATTTATCGAGCCGGAGACACCGTTGAATTTGCCAGCATTGGCTTTGCTTGCGCGATCGAAGCCCTCTACGAAAATGTTGCCCAGCTAATATAAAGTGCAACAATTCAGGTGTAGGAACAGCACCTATCAAAGCTAAACTGTAGACAAACTGCAACGGTTAAACATCAATGGGACGACTCACCCCAATTACTCTCGACGACGGAACCACGATCTACATCGAAGCGATCGAAAATACAGCTTCTGGCGTTCTTGTACCCGATAAGCCCATTGGCACAGGTGATCCTAAACGAGGCTTGTTTACAGACGAACCGCAGAAGCAAATTACACAAAATTTTCAAGCGATCGAACACACTATCCGAGCCTACACCCTCTACACGCTGAATGCTTTCAAAGGTGTCGCGATGGCAGAAGTCAGCGAAGTCACCCTCAAATTTGGCATCAACATCAGCAGCGAAGCGGGAGTGCCTTATATTGCCAACGCGAAAGGTGGCTGCAACCTGGAAATCAATGTGAAATGTCAGTTTCCCAAAATTCCTGAAACCTGATAGCAGAAGTTTTAGGCTTGTTCATTCCACAGCTAATTTCTAAATCGTACGCCTAACCCCGGTTGATTGTTGGGCACGACTCGTCCGTTTTGAAACACCGCACCCACAAACGGATCATCCAACAAGTTTAAATGACTATCTAAATCCAAGTGATCGGCTAATGGAGAGAGATGCGCCAATGCTGTATTCAAAAGTGAGCTGTCTGAATAGCAGCCAAGCATCACCTTTAGCCCAAACGCTTTTGCAGTGTGAATCATTCGTAACGCTTCTGACAAACCGCCTGACTTGAGCAATTTGATATTGATGCCATGCACTCGATCGACCAACAAAGGAATATCTCGACTAGTAAAACAGCTTTCATCGACAAAAATGGGCAGAGGAGACTGGTAATAAAGCTTTGCGAGGTCGGCTTCTTGACCTTTGAGTAACGGTTGCTCGATATAAGTGATGCCCTGATCTGCCAGCCAGAACGACATTTTGAGCGCCGTGTTTACATTCCAGCCCCCGTTAGCATCGACACTAATTTGCGAAATGTGCGGCGCGGCTGCTTTGACGGCTAACAGCATTGCTTGATCGGCTTCCATACCATCAGGGTTGCCGAGTTTGATTTTTAGCGCCTGAATGCCTTGGAGTGGTGCCGCGATCGTGCCTTTGCCCAACCAATCCCACACGCGCTGCTTGGCATCTTCGGGCGAACTGATGCCGATCGTCACCGAAGTTGGAACAATGCGATCGCGCTCTAACCCCCACAGTTGCCAGAGCGGTAGATTTGCCTGTTTGCCCACCCAGTCATGAAGCGCCACATCTAAGGCAGCACGGGCGGCTGATGGGAGGCGAGTTTCTGCCATTAAGCGATCGATGCGCTGACGTTCGAGCGGGTTCAAGGCTTTGAGTAGCGGCGCGATCGCTTGTAGAGAACGGGCGATCGCTTCGGTGGTCTGGGGCTTTTCTCCGACTGAAAACGGTGCGGCTTCTCCCCAGCCTTCGATGCCGTCATGCTCAATTCTGACCCAGATGTTTGTTGTCTGAGCAGTGGTGCCGCGACTGATAGTGAGGGCAAACCGCTTATGAACAGTGAAGGTCTGAATCTGAATCTGCATACCCTTTGAACAATAGACTAGATGCTTATTCTAAAGGACAGTCCGCTACAATTCGATCAACGAGATGATTTTAATGTGACAACTATGAATCTCCCTGCGCTCAAACGTCCTAACGTCCCAACTGTTAAGCGCTTTACCCTAGAAGACTATCACCGCTTGGGTGAACTCGGTTTTTTTGGGGAGCACGATCGCGTTGAGTTAATTCGAGGAGAACTTTTTGAAATGGCAGCCAAGGGAAGACCTCATGAGGTTTGTTTAACTAAGCTAATCCGCGAGTTGCTTAAGCTCGTGTCCGATCGGGCAACAATACGCTGTCAGTCGCCCATCACATTGCCTCTCATTTTAGAATTGTCTAGAGTCTTTCCTCAATAAAAGAGGAGACGAAATATTTACGTCTCCTTTAATCATTGACTAAACAGATCGAGAATCAGAACTAATCACGACCGCCGATTGCGATCATAAATCTCAGAATAAACACAAACAAATTGATGTAGGTTAGATACATTGACAGAGCAGCAGAAATATATTGATCATCGCGGTAAGTGCGAGGCAGAACAAAGAAGTCAACCACCGCTGCACCGACAAACAGCAATACGCCAATGCCGGAAATCGCAACTTCTAAAAAGCTGGGTGTATGAATTCCAAACAGATGAAGCAATAGCTGACCCATCAACACTACAAACAGTGCAATGACTCCAAGCTGCACGGTTTTGGTTAGCGCCATGCCGTCTTTCTCAGACAGATTAGAGCCGATCGATCGAGCTGCAATAAACGTCACGCCACAGCCGAGTGCAGCAATCCCGACTCCATTGATGCCAACTCCTGGAGTTTGCAGTGCCAAAGACACAATTCCGCTCAGGGTGTAGCCTGTCAGCAAGCTATAGGTCGCAAGCAGGGGTAGCGCAACGCCGTTGTTGCCTTTTTGAGCTACGCTGGAAGCGACGAAGAATAAAATCAGTTGTAAAATCACTGCCCCAATAAATGTGGGCATAAAGATTTGAGGACTGTTTTCCATCACCTGCAAGCCGCCAAATGTGCCAACTGCGGTCAATATAAGCCCGCCACCCAGCACGGGTAGGGCTTTGGAAATGACATTTGAGCCGACGATCGATTGACTTTTTGCATCCTGGACTGATTGCCGGAAGTTACTAGTGTTAGCCATGTTTTTTTACTGATGATGAAGAATGAGAGTTGCTACGGTTCTATTTTCCTTCGGTTTTTAGAAATTGGTCAGAAATTGCTGAAAAAATACCAAAGAGCGCCAAATTTGGCGCTACTGAATGAGATGAAATAACTGTAGGGGTAGCGGCCCCGTGCCTACCCCTGACGGAGGGCATCTCGCCGGGATTGCCCCTACTGCTATCACAGGTTGACAGATTAGAATTTATTCACCTGGCTAGTTTTTGAGATCTGTCTCAATTAAGCAAAGGCAGATGAGCCAAGATCGGTCGGAACGTCTTGCCAGCGACCCTGACCAACGGCGCGGACGGCTTCTTTAAGCGATACGTCGCCTGTATAGAGGGCACGACCAACGATCGCCCCTGTCACCCCCTGAGATTCGAGTGCCAACAAGCTCAACAAATCAGTCACCGAACTCACGCCTCCTGACGCGATTACCGGAATTGCAACGACGGAGGCTAGTTCTCGCAGTGCCTCTAAGTTGGGTCCTTGAAGGGTGCCGTCCCGATGAATGTCAGTGTAAATAATTGCTGCTACCCCTAATTGTGCCATTCGTTCGGCTAACTCGGTGGCGACAACTTCTGAGGTTTCGAGCCAGCCTTTGGTGGCAACCCGTCCGTTTCGGGCATCGATGCCGACGATGATCTGTCCAGGAAACTCGCGGCAGAGCGCTGCGACTAATTCGGGTTTTTCGACGGCAACGGTTCCTATAATGGCACGTTGAACGCCAGTTGATAACAAATCGGCGACGCTTTGACGATCGCGCAAGCCGCCCCCCACCTGAATGGGGATCTCAAGGGCCCGCACGATCGCTGAAATTGCCTCTAGATTCACAGGATATCCAGCTTTGGCTCCGTCTAGATCGACGAGGTGCAGTCGGGTTGCGCCTTGGTTGACCCACTGTTGCGCCATTGCAACCGGATCTTCGTTAAAGACTTCGGCTTGATCATAATCGCCCTGATAGAGGCGCACACACTTGCCATTTAGCAGGTCGATCGCGGGAATCACATCCATAAGATTGCTGTTCCTTAATGAATAGATAGAGAGAGCAGATCTTACATTGTCGGTGATGCGATCGCAGATTGATCAAATTAATAATGTTAAACTTTTCGATTGGAAAGTCATCCCCAAATCACAAAACAATGAGCCGAGTTGTTGAACAGAGAAATGTTCGTCCAAAGCAGGGCATTGAGGCGCAAGGGATCGAGCGCGTTTTACCGACAGCACGATCGCATGTGCGGATTTTGGATAACTTTACCCTGTGGCTGGCAGCAAACACCGTGCTTTCCACGATCGTGTTAGGCGCGTTAGCAATCAATGTATTTGGACTGGGCGTGTGGGACAGCATCGGTGTAATTGTCGTGTTCAATCTCCTTGGCGTTTCATCGGTTGCATTTTTTGCGACCTTGGGCCCGAAGCTCGGCTTACGCCAAATGACGATCGCGCGCTTTTCGTTCGGTTGGGTAGGTGCGAGTGTGATGGCAATGTTCAATGTCATTACCTGCCTCGGCTGGTCAGTGGTAAATGTGATTGTGGGCGGACAGTTAGTACAAGCGTTGAGTGGGGGTATAGTTCCAAGCTGGTTAGGAATTTTAGGCATCACAGCGCTGACCACGAGCGTGAGTCTTTACGGCTATCGCTATGTGCATCGTTATGGGCGATATGCTTGGATGCCGATGGGGCTAATTTTTCTGGCAATCGCAGTCATCAATGTGCCTCAAGCCACGATCGTAACGGCAAAATCGAGCGGTCTAGCCTATGTCGCGTCCCTGCTGTCATTTAGCGGCGTAATTTATGGTGCTGCCGCAGGTTGGGGCCCTTATGCCGCAGACTATAGCGCGAAACAACCAGAAACAACCCCCTCATCCAAAGTGTTTGGGCTGACCTTTTTAGGCATCTGGATTCCGTGTGTTTTGTTAGAATCACTCGGCGTATTATTGACGACTGTTCCCGCATTAAACGGCAAGAGTGGCGGAGAATTAGTTGCAGCCGCACTGAATCCACTTGGCAGTTTAGGAACCGTGATGATGCTGTTGTTGGCGCTGAGTGTGGTTGCCAACAATATTCCAAACGATTATAGTCTGGCGCTTTCAATTCAAGTGTTAGGCGGCGTTTTTCAACGAATTAAGCGCTGGATCTGGACGCTGGCAGGGTCAGTTGTCTATGCCGTAATCGCTATTAGTGCCTCTAGAAATTTTGACCAAACGTTGGAAACCTTCTTGCTCTTGATCGCCTATTGGTTGGGTCCTTGGGCAATTATTTTAGTGAGCGAACACTGCTTCCGACGTGGACAATATAATGTTGAAGACTGGAACAATCCCGATCGCTTACCCAGTGGATGGGCAGCGATCGTGGCGATGGCGTTGGGATTATTTGGGGTTTACTTAGGAGTGGCTCAAGTCGCTTTTGTGGGCCCGATCGCAGGTCTGTTTAATCCGCCTTATGGAATGGATATCGGTTTCGGGTTAGGCGTGTTGTTCGCTGCAATCACTTATCTGGTTTTGCGTCCGATCGAGCGGCGTTCAACTCAGCGTTAAGGACTTTATTAAACTTACTTGAAAACCCAAAATTTACGATGAGGACACGGCACTGCCGGGCCCCGCCAGATTGAACGATCAGTCACAATTGTCCTTACAACACTACCCTTAAAGCAGAAACGTCCCTTCATATCAATTTCATATTTTCTTGTTCTAATATAAAAGGTAAATTATCTCAGTTTCTTCTGAGCCTCGCCGTACCAGCAGGCAACCCAGCAGAGGTGAACTATAATGGCGCAATCACTCGCCGTCGCGCAGGCAACTCAATGGGTTCTAATGGCTTTACATTAGAAGGTCAAGTCCGAGCTTTTGCCTCTTCTGCCAACGGTTTGCGGGTGATCAACACTTCTGGCAAGTGTTTCATTGAAGTATTTGATTCACGAGTGATTTCAAGTTCTTGCAATACCTCCGTTCCCAACAGTTCAACACAATTTAAGGGAAAAGTTCAGTTTTAGTCAGATCAAGCTGTATGGCTACGATCGTTCCATTATTTACAAAAGGTGATTGCATAATAAAACTTAAAGAATAGTAAGAAAAATTTAGAGTGGCGACGTGGATCAACTATGTAATGATTGCTCAAAAGAGTTCATCGCCATCGGACACAAAGCAATCTGCTTCTTTACAATCTTAAGGAACATTCTTAAGATTGTTCATTCCTGATAGCGGCTAAAGGATTGAGAGGTGTTCCATGGAGCAAGCGCAGACGGTTCAACTTGGGCGGCGGGGCTTTTGGGCAATTAGTCTCACCTTATTTATGATTGCCTATAACGTCAGTGTTGTGCCCGCCATTATGCCCTCGATTGTGCAAGATCTCGATTCGAGCGTTGGCTATATTCAGAGTATTCTCGTACTTTTCTCGCTGGTCACGGCTTCCTTCGCACCCACAACAGAAAACCTGTGCCGCTTTTATGGTCGAACTCGCGTCTTCGTCATTGGCTTGATCGTCTATGGCATCGGGATTGTTCTGACCTCCCTAAGCCCTACGATCGCAGGGCTGACGGTCAGTTTTGCGCTGTTGACGGGTCTAGCTGCCACTCCTTTAATTAGCGCCCCCTGGACGATCGCGGATCTATTCTGCCAGGGCAAAGCGGCAGAGCGGGCAATCTTAGTGCTAATTGTGGCTTCGTCGCTGGGCGGCTTGTCTGGTGGGTTGCTGGGCGGCTATCTCGCCTCAAACTTTAGTTGGCGTTGGGCATTTTTGCCCTCGCTCGGCGTGCTTCTTGTCATCTTGGTGTTGCGGCGATCGCTGCCAAAGCTGGCAGTTCTCAGTCAGCAGCCGATTGATTGGGTCGGCGGATTGCTCTCATTTTTAGGACTTGGTTCTATTTTACTAGGCGTTAGCCTAGCAGGAGAATTTGGCTGGTGGGAACCGAAGCGCGTGTTTTCAGTTGCAGGTTTAGTCATTCCACCGTTTCAGCTCTCGATCGTGCCCACATTAATGGCTGTGGGGATGATTACTCTAGGGTTCTTCGTCTTTTGGCAGCGACGGCAGGCAGACCGATGTGGGGCTTCTTTACTCCGAGCCGGACTCTTGCGGAAGCGAGGATTTGTACTAGGAGTACTCACTTCAATGCTGCATGTGCTGATTACAACAGGGGTGCAGTTTAATCTCTATCAGTTTGTGCCTGTTGCGCTATCGCTGAATCCATTTAGAACTGCGCTGACGGTGATTCCCTATAACCTGACCATGATCATTGTGGTCGTTGCCGTTTTGAAGTATTTGCCTTTGAGCGGTCGCTTCGTGCCCAAGTACGTCCTGCATACTGGGATTGCTCTGCTTGCGGGTGGCATTTGGACACTCTACATCAGCTTACATCTTCAAGTCACCTCACTTGAACTGATGCCGGGGTTAATTATTATGGGTGTAGGTTCAGGGTTATTTGTGTCGTATATTACGGGTCTCACTTACTCAACTGCTTCAGTAGATGAGAAACCGGAAGGCTCTGGAATTTATAATCCGGCTCAAAATTTGGGTAGCTCATTGGGAAGAGCAATTCTCGGTACATTGCTAGTATTTTTTGCCTCTCGCGACATTGTGGATGGCATCTTACAACAGCTTGGCAAAACATTAGAGCCAGCTCAACGCGGTCTGGTCATTGCTGAATTACAAGAAATGATTCAAACGCTTTCTAGAGAAGAAATCAGAACAGTCTTGGTTAACAAAGTGCCGCCATCAATTTATCCTATGCTGCGATCGATTAACCTTGAGGCGGTCAATTCAGGCATGAAAACTTCACTGTTGATTGCACTGATGTTCACAGGAATTTGTTTTCTGTTCGCTACAACCCTGCCCAAGTATCCTGCAACCCGATCGTGATGCGCCAACGCTTTTCTCCACGACAACGGTTTAGGAACACAGGATATAATATATTAGTTTCACTTTGGCAGACTGTGAAAGCAAAGCGCTATCTCATTTCTTGCTTGATCCAAAGGAACGATCGCACACCACTCAGCGCAATCAGCGATCGCCCTCAATCCTGTGCAAAAAGATGGCAAGACAAGGCCCGAAGAGCACTGATCGCTCTGTTGTTATTGACGGTATTATTCGTGGCATCCCCTGCACATACTCAATCTCCATCCCCTTCTCCCGAACTTCCCCCTGCGGCAAATAGCGCTCAACCGCTGCGAATTGCAACCCGCTTCATCAAACCAGATGTCTTTGAGAAAGACGGACAAATCGTCGGGTTTAGCGCCGATCTGGGACGGAGTATTCTAGAGCAATTGCAAAGAAAGGCGGAACTGAAGACCTATACAAATGTGCCCGAAATTCTGAACGCGATTAGTTTGGGGCAGGCTGACTTGGGCATCGCCGCGATCGCCATTACCAGACAACGAGAACAGGATTTCGATTTCTCCCATCCGATTCTCTCTGGAGGGTTGCAAATTATGGTGCTCGATCGAGATGAACAAACTAGACACTCTGAGCGGAAGTTATTGCAGAGATTGCTTGATCCCAGTCTCCTCAGGTTATTTGGTATTGTCACCCTCTTGATGCTAATACCCGTGCATATCGTCTGGTATTTTGAACGCAATAACAAGGAATTGATTGACAATCCATCCTATTTGCCCGGCATCTTTCAAGCGCTTTGGTGGACAATGTTAGCCCTCGTAGGGCAAGCAGAAGAAATGCCCAAAAGAGCTGTGGCCAGGGTTATAGCATTATTTTGGGTCTTTGTCGGCATTGTTTTTGTCGCCTATTTCACGGCTATTATGACCGCCGAGTTAACAGTTCAAGAACTTCAAGGCAGTATTCAAGGATTAAGTGATTTACAAAACCGTCCTGTTGCTGTAGTTGCAGACAGCGAAGCCCTTGATTATTTGCAAAAGCAAAACCTTCAAGTGATAGAGTTCCCTCAACCCGAACAGGCTTATGAAGCATTGTTGGCTAAAAAAGTCGATGCTCTCGTGGCACCCCGTCCTTTATTGCTCTACTATGCCTCCCATGAAAGGCGAGATAGGGTTCAGATTGTGGGAACACCGTTTCGAGATCAGTTTTATTCGATCGTCATGCCGAGAGATAGTCCTTACCGCAAACCCATTAATCAAGCGATCTTGACCCTAAAGGAAAATGGCACCTATGCGGAGATTTATCGCAAGTGGTTTGGTGTTAGGCCTCAAGATTAATCGAGAAAGGCGAGTTCTCTAGTCAGTTCTCAAGCAGCGACTAAGCGAATTTGATTCAAAATGAAAAATAGGATGGAGTTAATAATTGTTAGAGCGATCGCACCCAGAATGGCACTGCCAATCCCCCACCGCAATCGGAACCCTTCTACTAACCAGGCAGCTAAACCAAAAACAATAATGCTGCCAATGAGAGGAATTAGCCCCAAACTAAAAACCGCCGGGATTGCCCTCAGCCAACCAGGAATCAAACTATAAAGCCCATTAAATGCACCAATAATTGCGCCCGCAATGAGTGCTTTAACTGGGCTATCAATCTCAACACCCAGGGGTAGCTTAGAGATAATCAACAAACTCACTGCGGTCACAACGATAGCAATCAGAAAGCCTGTCATTAGTTGGCTCCTTGTCTCTTAGTTATAGAACACACAAACTGTAATCTCGTCTCTAGGGCTTAAAGCTTAACGCATTATCAATGGATGACAATGCCCCAGATTCCGGGCGGCTCACCCGTTCACCGCCGATGCCAAACAGACCTTCCTCTTTAACCGCTTGAGCGACCTGAGTAGCGATTGCTAAAATCCATTGCTTAAATTCTTCCGCCTGCCCGATCGGGACTTTCGATACCAGAATAGCTCCTACTTCATTGAAGTGAGCGATCGCCTGTTTTTGCCCATCAGACGCACTGTTAAAGGTTTGAATCGTTGCCAGCAAATCAGACTGCTGCTTCAATAACAACTGCTCTCCCTGAAGTGGCTCTTGGGCAACAACCTCTCTTAGGGAAGCAATCACTGACCTGACTAGATCACTAGAAACATCCCCCCGCTGTAGTTCGGCTGCCATGATTTGAACGGCTGCCTGCATTTCTTTTAAGAGGGAAACTGGGTCAGCTTTGTCTGCAAGGACGATCGTCAAGATGGCTTGCTTAGGAGTTTGCAACAGAGTTGCCCACTCGCTATCTGAAAAATATTGCTGCTTCATCATTCAATCCCTGATCTACACAATACTTAAAAGTTTCAACTGCAATAAGAAATCATTGATATGAAATCGTAAGTATACAGAGAAAATATATGAAAGTGATAAGAGCCGATCCATAAAAATAACTAAAGTTGTCCTGCTTCTGCTCAGAAGCTATAGTGGTGGATCTTGGCAAGATTGTTCCTGCTACTTTTAGTCGCCTGCTAACTTAACGTTGAGATACCTATCTACATTCCTATTAGTTTCATATAATTGTTGACTATAATCCGCTATACTAGCTTTCCAAAGATTCGCTGTTTGTCCACTTTGTTTCAGAAACC
This sequence comes from Phormidesmis priestleyi ULC007, assembly GCF_003003695.1. Lineage (NCBI taxonomy): Bacteria > Bacillati > Cyanobacteriota > Cyanophyceae > Leptolyngbyales > Leptolyngbyaceae > Phormidesmis > Phormidesmis priestleyi. Next base: position 64,289 of record NZ_PVWG01000016.1, on the reverse strand, counting down.
GAGGTTTTCTATGATTTCTAATCGTGTGTCTAATTTCTTTCTGGCTGCACTACCACTGCTTTTACTAGTAAGCTGCACGGGTGGCTCTTCAACCCAATCACCCCAACCAACCCAATCCACCGTATCAACTCAAGACAATAAAGCTCAACTCTGTACCGATTTGGCGCGATTCGACACAGCAGTCGCCGCTCTCAAAAGCATGAGTCCTAGTTCCACAGTCGGTGATTTTAGAAAGGCGCGAGATCAGGTTAAAACAGCGTACAGTGCTGTTAAAGCCACGGCTGCAACTGTCCAAGATTCAAAAATTGCCGATTTAGATAAGGCGTACGCGAACCTGGACACAGCAATTACAGGGATGCCTGATAACGCAACGCTCAGTCAAGCGAATGCGATGGTTACTCCTAAAGTTGCGGCAGTGCAAGCGGCTGAAGCCCAAATGAAATCGAGGGTGAGTTGTCCTTAATCAGGATACCGATCGGATCAGATCCAGACGCAAAACTGGAAAGCGTGATAACCAAAGGGTCAGCATACCTCACTACTGTAAGACTGCTATAACCACTTAAAACTTGATAGGAAATACTCATGATTACTCGTCAAGATCTGAAGCAATTACAGTCTTTGATCAAGGTGCCTGCGCTTTCCATTTTGTTGCCCACCCATCGGACATCGCCCGATAACAAACAAGACCCCATTCGAGTCAAAAATCTCGTAGATGAGGCAACAGGGCGGCTGGCCGAAGAATTTTCTAGCCGCGAGTTAGAGCCGTTACTCAAACAGCTCGAAACCCTTGTGGGCGAAATTGACTATCCCCACACGCTAGATGGTTTGGCACTCTATGTCGGTCATGACTTTGCCAAGCTCTATTATCTCCCGTTTGCTGTCCCTGCACGGGTTGTGATTGATCAAACCTTTGCAACCCGCGATCTGGTTTATGGTATGCATCGGGCCCAGCGCTATTGGGTTTTGCTGTTGAGCCAGGCATCTACTCGCTTGTTAGCCGGAACAGGAGAAACTCTTGAGGAAGTGAGCGATGAAAACTTTCTGATGCAAATGACCGGTCCCGGAGCCACTACTGCGCTTCCCTATGATTCGGATTCTAGCTATATGGACGACAGGCATCGCCGATTTTTTCAGCAAGTAGACAGGGCGTTGACATTCTATATGCAGGACGAGGCGCTGCCACTGATTGTTGGCGGAGTGGTTCGTCAAGTCTCCTTCTTTCAAGAAGTTTCGCAACATACTCCAGCGATCGCAGGCACTCTTGGCGGCAACTTTGACAAAGCAACTATCTCCGAAATAACCCCTGAGGTGTGGTCAATCGTGCAGACTGTTCGGGAGGCGCAGCGAGTCGATGCACTCCAAGTATTAGATAACGCGATGAGCGCTCAAGCGGTTGTTTCTACGATCGAAGAAGCGTGGCGGTTGGCGCAAGAAGGTCGAGGAAAACTGCTTTTGGTTGAAAAGAATTATCATATTCCGGCGATCCTAACCGAAAACGGCGATCTAGAGTTAGTAGAACAGGCAGGCGGCACCGAAGTGATGGATGATGCCGTGGATGAAGTGATCGAAGCTGTATTGGCGAAGGGAGGAAACGTCGCTATTGTGGACGATGGAGCGCTCTCCAATCATCATCGAATTGCACTAACTTTGCGGTATTGATGTAACCGTGAAGTGTTTACTCTTGACAAGAAAGCCTGGTGCGATCGCTGGCAGACTTTGCAAAATGGCACTTTCACAGTGCCTACGAGTCTTGACCCAAACCCTAAATGCAACCCTGTCACCCTAAAGAATGGGCGCTATCAACGGGAAGATGGAAAGTTCATTGTCGAACTTGTGAACTAGAAGGGATGGATTGCTTTTGGGGATCTCAACAACGATGGCAAAAAAGATGCTGCTGTGCTGGATGTTGACGGAAAAGCGCAGGTGCTAACCCCAGTCAAACTAGGGGAGCGAATTATACTCGACAACGCACTCACTATTGATAACAACCGCATTACAGTGCCCCTTTTGACGGCAACAGAGGTCATCGATCGTGCCTATGTTGTTGATGGCACGACTCTCAAAGAAGCGCGAAAAACGAACTACAAAAACAAGAGATGACTTGTAGGGGCAATCCCCCTGCGGTTGCCCTCCATATATCTACTCCTACAGTCATTTCACCCCCTCATTCTGCAACAACGCCGACTTTTTTGGCGGGATGCCGAATCATCCATCATCCATCCTCTGTCAAATCAGGAATATTGGGGTGTATACGAACGTCCTTTCATATCAGTTTCATATTTTCTTGTTCTAATCTAAAGAACGAATCATATTTTGTAACATAAGTAGTTTTCATCAGGTTTAGCATGTCTCAATGATGCGTCCCTACCCCTTTAAAAGGCGAACTGAATCGTTACGGCTTCCTCATATTTTCTGGTTTGAAACTGCTGTTTTTTGAATGCAAAGTCGTATTACTTGGGATGCAAGCGGCAATTATCGAAAATACGTAACGAATGGAACAAAGTCTTCAGAAATTTGATGCAACCCTTGAGATAACTGAGTTACTTATCCTCTTCCTTAGAGCTTGAAGTATCTTAATGTTTCCGGGTGAAGAAGTTAGGGTCTCTTTGGGAAGACACTATGAAAAATTTGAAAGGTAAAAATGCCCTGATTACGGGTGCGAATTCTGGAATTGGACAGGCGATCGCTATTCGTCTTGCCCAAGAAGGCTGCAATATTGCGATCAACTACCGCCGGAAGTTAGAGGAAGCGGAGCACACAGAAAAAATGGCCCTGCAAAGTGCCCGTGAAGCTGGGAAAGAGAGCAGTGTGCAATCCCTATTAGTGCAGGGAGATGTCTCTCAAGAAGAGGACATTATTCGTGTTGTGAACTCTGTGGTTCAAAAATTTGGCAGCCTCGACATTTTAGTGAACAGTGCCGGAATTCAAACAGAGGGTGTCTCGCACGATGTCCCAACGGATCAGTTTGATCAAGTCATTGCGGTTAATCTGCGAGGCGCTTATCTGTGTGCGCGAGAAACCATCAAGCATCTACTGGCACAACAGCGTTCTGGTGTGATTATCAATGTTTCTAGCGTTCACGAAGTCATTCCTCGCCCGATGTATCTCAGCTACGCCATTAGCAAAGGGGGAATGGGAAGCTTAACCAAAACACTAGCTTTGGAGTATGCAAATCGGGGAATCCGAGTGAATGCGATCGCGCCCGGAGCCACCGAAACACCGATCAATGAAAGCTGGACAACCGATTTAGAAAAAAAAGCGATCGTTGAGAGTCATATCCCGATGGGACGATCGGGAACCTCTGATGAGATGGCGGCTGCGGTTGCTTTTCTGGCATCAGATGAAGCCGCTTATATTACTGGACAAACCCTATTCATTGATGGCGGGCTGACGCTCTACGCCGACTTCCGAGAAGCCTGGTCAGCATAGGATGTAATGCAGCATCACCTAGATTGAATTCTAATACAAATGTCAGATATTCAGGAGACATCCATGACCGCAGAAGAGCAACGGCTTAAAAAAACCCGCATTGGCGAAGTCGATTGGTATAAATGGGGGCCATATATCAGCGAACGCCAGTGGGGAACGGTGCGCGAAGACTACAGTTCTGACGGAAATGCCTGGAATTATTTCCCGCACGACCATGCGCGATCGCGGGCCTATCGCTGGGGCGAAGACGGACTGGGCGGGATCACCGACAGCCATAACCTGCTCTGCTTTGCGGTAGCACTCTGGAATGGCAAAGACCCCATTATTAAAGAGCGGTTGTTTGGATTGACCAACAGCGAGGGCAATCACGGCGAAGATGTGAAAGAGTACTACTTCTACATCGACAGCACGCCCACTCACTCGTATATGAAGTACCTCTATAAATATCCTCAAGCTGAGTTTCCTTACGATGATTTGGTTGAAACCAACCGCAACCGCAACCGTTATGAATTGGAATATGAGTTACTAGATACGGGCATCTTTGACGACGATCGCTATTTTGACGTGTTTGTGGAATATGCCAAAGCAGATGCTGAAGATGTTTTGATTCAAATCAGCATTGCCAATCGGGGTTCCGAAGCGGCTCCGATTCATGTATTGCCAACTTTGTGGTTTCGTAACACTTGGTCTTGGACGGTGGGTGGAGCCAAGCCCGCACTCACGAAGATCGAAGGAACTGGTAACAGTGTTGTGCATGCCCATATTAACGATACCTTGCTGAATCAATACATCAGTGATTATTATTTCTACTGCGATGGCGTAGCTCCGCTGCTGTTCACAGAAAATGAGACGAACAATCAGCGGCTGTCTGGGACGCTGAATGCCAGTCCTTTTGTCAAAGATGGCATCAACAACGCAATTGTGCATGGACAGCAGGATGCCGTTAATCCCAGCGATGTTGGCACCAAAGTTTCGCCCCATTATGAAATCACAGTCGGGGCTGGAGAGACGAAGGTGATCCGATTGCGCCTTTCAAAACAGGCTCCCGATCAGATCGGTGATCCGTTTAGTGCCTACTTTGATCAACAGTTTGCAGCGCGTCTTAAGGAAGCAGATGAGTTCTATGCGGCTGTGACTCCGCCAGCAGTTTTGGCAGATCGCGATCGCGCCAACGTCATGCGGCAGGCACTAGCTGGAATGATGTGGACGAAACAATACTTCTACTACGACGTGGATCAATGGCTGAGAGAGCGCAATGTGACTCCCTGGTCAGCCCCCGGCAATCGGAAGCACGTGCGGAACAGCGATTGGTTTCACATGTATAACGACGATATCGTTTCCATGCCAGATAAATGGGAATATCCCTGGTATGCTGCCTGGGATCTAGCATTCCATGTGATTCCGATTAGTCTCATTGATCCCGACTTTGCCAAAGATCAACTGATGCTGATGCTGCGGGAAGATTACCTGCATCCCAACGGTCAAATTCCTGCCTATGAATGGAACTTTGGCGATGTGAATCCGCCTGTGCATGCGTTTGCTGCCTGGGAAATTTACACCCGCGATCGCGAACGGAACAACGGTGGGGGGGATACTGAATTCCTCAAATACGCCTTTTCCAAACTGCTGATCAACTTCACCTGGTGGATCAACCGCAAAGATGAAGGCGGCAACAATTTGTTTCAAGGTGGCTTCCTGGGGCTGGATAACATTAGCGTGTTCGATCGCAGTTCGACTTTACCGACGGGCGGGCATCTCGAACAAGCAGACGGCACTGCCTGGATGGCGTTCTTCAGTCAGCGGATGTTCCAGATTGCCATTGAGCTGGCACTCCACGATTCAATCTACGAAGACCTTGCCATCAAGTTTTTTGAACACACGATGTGGATTGCGGGAGCTATGGATCGGATTGGTGACCACCAAGACGAACTATGGGACGAAGAAGATGGCTTCTTCTACGACGTGCTGCGCTTGCCCGATGGCAACTCTACCCGCTTGAAGGTGCGATCGTTGGTCGGTTTGTTGTCACTCATGGCAGTTGCCGTCTTCCCTAGTGAAGCCTTTGAAAAGCTGCCGCGCCTCAAAGAACGGGCACAACTGTTCATTATGCGTCATCCTGAGTTAACTCAAAATACCCATCTACCGATTAAACCCGGTCAGCGAAATCGGCTGATGCTGTCTATCTTGAACGAAGATAAATTGCGCCGCGTTCTCTCCAGAATGCTGGATGAATCCGAGTTCCTCAGCGATTATGGGATTCGCTCCCTTTCTCGCCATCACTTAGAAAACCCCTACTACTATCACGAAGGGCAAGAGTTCAAAGTCGGATATGTTCCGGGTGACTCTACTTCAGGTATGTTCGGCGGCAATTCTAACTGGCGCGGCCCCATTTGGATGCCTGTCAACTTATTGTTAATCCGATCGCTGCTGCAACTCTATAGCTACTACGGCGATGACTTTACCATTGAATACCCCACTGGGTCGGGTGAACACCTATCGCTGTTTGCTGTCACCCAACAAATCAGCGAACGAATTGCGAGCATTTTCCTCAAGGATGAATCGGGTCGCCGCCCGGTCTATGGTGCTGCCGAGAAGTTTCAGACAGACCCTCACTGGCGCGATCTGATTTTGTTCTACGAATATTTCAACGGAGATAACGGGGCAGGAATTGGTGCCAGTCACCAGACTGGATGGACTGGCTGTGTTGCTCGGATTATCCAGGCTTTGGGCTACTTTACTCCAGAAACAGTGATGAATACCGTCACGCCCGGAGAACTGACAAAGTATTAAGGAACGTGGATTTATTAAGGTGCCACTTCTAGCCCTCTTCCCCAGGAGAGGGAACTAGAAACTCTAACTTCCTTCTCCTTGGGGAGAAAGGGAGCAAGATTCAAAGTCCCTCTCCCGCCCTGGGAGAGGGATTTAGAGTGAGGGTCAAAGGTTAATAGTTCGCATAGGTAACAGTTTCATGAGTCAGTCGTCAGTTCAAAATGTACTCACAGCCCGCGCCCGACTGGGAGAATGTCCTGTGTGGGATGCTGCTCACCAACAGCTTTTCTGGGTTGATGTTTATAATCACCGAGTCCACCAGTTTGACCCCGCTACTGGGAACGATCGCTACTTTGATGTGGGTGATTTGGTGAGCGCGATCGCGCTAGCAGGCAACGATCGATTACTGATTGCTCTGCGCGATCGTCTTGCGTTTCTCAACACCCAAACAGGCGAAATTGTTCCCTTCTACCAGATTGAATTTCCCCATCCCAACACCCGTTTTAATGACGGTAAATGTGATTCTCAGGGGCGCTTTTGGATCGGCTCGATCAGCGAAGCACTAGGACAGGCGGCGCTCTATCGCTATGATCTCGATGGTTCACTGCACGTCATGGAAACCGGGCTAACGATTTCCAACGGCTCAGGCTGGAGTCCCGATGAATCAACGTTTTATTTAACCGACTCTGCTCAACACAAAATTTATGCCTATGACTTTGAGGTAGAAACGGGAGCCATTCGCGATCGCCGCGTATTGATTAACCTGACTGATGAAGGCGTAGAACCGGATGGACTCGCGATCGACAAGCAAGGCAATCTCTGGTCTGCTCTCTGGAATGGCTGGTGTGTTGCTTGCTTCAACCCAACCGGGCAGGAAATTTTGCGCGTCAGCGTATCGGTTCAGTGTCCCACTAGTGTTGCGTTTGGGGGCACCGATCTGACCGACCTATATGTTACCTCTGCATCCGTGGGGTTAAGCCAAACTGAAATTCAACAGGGATTCAACGCAGGTGATTTGTTTCGCTTTTCAACCCATTCGATCGGAATGCCTACTCAGCCATTTCTGGATTCTTCAAGGGATTTGTAGGGGCAATCCCTCGTGGTTGCCCAGAGTCTGGGGTAGGCACGGGGGCACTACCCCTACAGTCATATTGAAAACTACTTGCTTGGGGTGCTGCTATCCTCGATCGCTCCAGCTTCGCAGTTACAAAGTGGCTCACTTAAAATCTGCTGAACAACGGCTGACATTGCTTCTAGATAGCCTTCAACCTTCTCGCGGGTGTTCCCAACCTTTTGACCAACTTCGGCAATTTTTTTACCGTCTATGTACACGACCGGGAGCGGGTAGTTTTGCAGAAATTCCAGCAGAGAAACGTAGTTGTCTTCCCTGGCTGATAGAACAAGAGAGGATCTTAGCGATTGAATGGGAGCAACACGGTGGCGATTATAAATAACCTTGCCCATTTGATACAGTACAAACTCTCCGACCAGGGAGTTTGAAGCTCTATCCAGAAATAGAAAATCTACCCGTAGTTTCTTATTCAAAAATGCGCGCAGAACTTCTGGATCTGTTCTGGCAACTCTTAGCTGAAACTGCCGTAGACGACTTAGCTCACCTGTTTCAGCAAAAGTCGTCATATCCTTAACCAAGAACGTTTCCTGGAAGATGCCATAAGTGATCACCACTCGTTCAGCCGCCAGAGTTGGAGTCACATTCCCCAATATTCCGACATTGGCTCCTAGCAGCAAGCCACCACAAAGCCACGCAAACTTTGATACACCCTGAGTGAGTGATCGCTGAAAGAACTGGGGAGACAGCATAAACTTTATTAAAATAAGGGATTGGGAGCGAGTGTAAGTCACAACAACTAACGATCGGTGCCTTCTAATTCGACAGTTGTTGGCTTAGGAGTTGATGTCAAAACACTTACTTGCACTTCACTGCCTTGACCGAAGATGCAGAACTGTCTTTTGCAACCTGATTAGGTTTACCGACTTCTGACTTCGTATCTGATTTTGTAGAAGCGGTTGGGCAATCACACACCAGGTCTTGCAAAAATAGCTTTGCCGTTTCTAGGGCTGGCTGCACCCTCTCAATAAACGCACTCACCCGGTTATATGCTCGTTCCACACGGGGAAGCTGCACCACAACTTCATTCACGGGATAATTTCCAATTACTTCCAGCATGGAAATCCGTTGGTCGTCTTTATGGGAAGCAACCAGTGCAGTTCGCAAGGGTTCTAGGTTATCTGGCACGGTGCTGGAAGTCAGGACATTGTTCAGTTGAAGCAGCACAAAGTCAGCGATCGGATTGTTGAAGTTTCGCTCACTAAAAGGGCGAGTAATCGCAATCTCACGGGTTAGCACTGTGCGGGTTGCCTGTGAAGTGTTGGGGATCTTGGCAAAAAATTCTTGCAAATTTGTCCTTTGCGTTTCACCCGTTTTGACAAAATTCTGGAAATCGCTGAACGGAACAGAGACTCGTGATTCGTTGAATACCAGGGTGACGGTTTCGATCGCGCTGGCACTGGTGCTGAAAGCAACGCTGGCTCCTACAGCCAAAAGAAGGCTTGAACTCAGAAGCTTAATGCCTGACAACCTTTTCATCGGTGTCAATTGAGGTTGTTGGCGCGGAAAGGTGGATACCATAAGTCGATCCTCACTGATGATGAACATGCAAAATGAATACTAGAACCAGCTTGGGTAAAGTTCAATGTTGCAATAGAAAGTCCGATCGCAGTTGAACTATTACCCCATATCTGAAACTTGGGATCGGATCTCTCAAACGGGCACTAAGCCAATCTGACGCAGAATGAAAAACAGGATGGAGTTGACGATTGCTAGAGCGATCGCGCCCAGAATAGCGCTGCCAATGCCCCATCGCAATCGGAACCCTTCTACTAACCAGGCAGACAAACCAAAAACAATGATGCTGCCAATGAGAGGAATTAAGCCCAGACTGAGAACCGCTGGAATTGCCCTCAGCCAGGTGGGAAACAAACTATAGATTCCACTGAATACCCCAATGATCGCACCCGCAATCAGCGCAATGAATGGATTATCAATTTCAACGCCAGTGGGCAATTTAGAGATAATCAATAAACTCAGTGCAGTCACCACTACAGTAATTAGAAAGACAGTCATCAGTTGACTCCTTCGCCTTGGACATAGATTAGGTGGACAAGATACTTTTCACACTGGCTCGTTCCAGTTTGGGATTGTCAGGTGATCGACTGGGTAATTGATTTTGTACAACTACCTTGTTCACCATAGACTCAACCAGTGCAAAAAACGAAGTACGGTAAATTACAAAGAAAGAAGCATGAGCCAGAAAATTGACCTGTTTGAAGTGACAACTGTGTCTGTAATGCAATTGCTTTACTATGTCAGCTTAGTACACTAAAGCACAAGTGCGATACGCTAATTCAGACTTCCTGGAACTTTATTATCTGAAATTAGAGTAATATACAATTCCTGGGATTTCTGAAGTTTTTTTTATTTCGTTATATTCTTGTTGGGTTGCTTAAGTAAGCACTGACGATTTTGCCCCAGTGGATGTGATGTTCTAGACATGTGCTGCGTAACCTGTAAATCCTAATAGAGATGCAGAGTTTCGCGGATCTACTACAGGTCTAGACCATTACCCAATTTGCGATCGACTGAATCTTGTTTTTAATTGAAACGTTCTGTAAGATCAAACTAAATTAATCAAAGCAGATTCATCTCAAAAAACGCTAAATACTGGAGGTGAAAGTTCAATGGTTGCTATTAGTGACTATTTTACAGATTCTCAAGCACAGCTTAATGAGTCGCAGAAAAAACTTACAGAACTCTGGAAGAGTCCCAAGAGCAACTGATGGAGTCGCAGAAAAAGCTTGCTGACACCTGGACTCAAAGCCTTCCTAAAGCGGCAACTCAGGTAAGTTCTTCTGAAACTTTAGATAAAACTCTAAATTTTCAACGAGAACTGATCAATTCTGTGATCAATGCTCAACAGGTGGCAGCACGTTTAACCATTGAAACCCAGAAGTAACTTTGGGATGACTACTTCCAAACAACGCAGAAGATGGGACAGCAGACAAAAAAGCTAGTTAGTAAGTGTTCCTAATGATGTTCTGGCAATTCAAGCCGATGTTACCGATCCCGACTTGATGGCAGAAGTTGTAGAACAGAAATTAGGGCCGATTTACGGAATTGTTGCAAATGCTGGAATTACGCGTGATAACTTTTTTCCTAAATTAGCGATCGATGATTGGGATGCGGTCATCGATACAAACTTGAAGGGAATCTACAACACGCTGAAACCTGTGATCCCCAAAATGTATGACCGACGAGAAGGCTCGATCGTCTGTATCAGTTCGATTTCGGGTGAGCGAGGAAACATTGGACAGACAAACTACGCCGCATCTAAAGCAGGCGCGATCGGTCTGACCAAATCTCTCGCATTAGAAGCGGCACGCTACGGAGTCCGAGCCAATGCTGTGGCACCGGGATTTATCGAGACTGAAATGACTGGAGCAATTCCAGATAAAGTCAAGGAAGAAATCACGGCAGAGATTCCGTTTCGGCGCTTCGGCAAACCAGAAGAGGTTGCTTGGGCAGTCGGTTTTTTGCTGTCACCGATCGCCAGTAGTTTCGTCACTGGCACTGTTCTTCAAGTCAACGGTGGTCATCACACTTAGGATCGTGAATTAAATCATGTCGGTGACGGGTGCGACCTCCATCCGATACATTGGAAAAAACCGATTACCTTTTGCTCCATAAGGGTTTTGAGTGCCTGTAAAATTGATCAATGAATAATCAAAAAGACTACTGTGAAATCGTTCAAAAACCTTATCAGCAGGAGGCTTGAGCCACTTTAGTATCAGGTAGAGGTCGCACCCTCGGTGACTTGCAATGTCAATAGGCACGGCAGTGCCATGCCCCTACATAAATTCTGGTCTTAATTCCGAAAATCCCCTTTCTAATCGGGTTGGGGATCAAACTTCGTGCGTCCTATAAGTTTCTTATCTTTATAGAGTAAGTTGAGAATTGATCTACCATTGCGGTGCATAGGGTGAACTGCAAGCCTTTATTCAGGGTGAGTAACCAGCGGTTACAGATCTTTTATAAAACTGCTCAAGAGTCGGAGTTTTTACGCTTCACTTCTCAAATCGTCAGCGGCTTGTGGTAAAAAGCACTGCCGAATTAAATTACAATTACAGGCTCAAATGCAGCGATCGTACCGTCTAATTTGAGGTGATGTTAATGGGTATCACCCCAGCAAAATTTTTACAGAAAACCCCATTCCATAATTGAGGAGATGCATGATGTTTAAGCAGATTTGTTGTTTGACTGGAGTCACGGCCCTCATAGCAGCCCTGGGGTCATCGTTGCTTTCCGGCGCGAATGCTCAAATCACTGACCAGAAATTTCAGTCGAAACTTGCCCCTTCTAATGTCCCTATAGTGGGACAAGCAACTCCAGGGAATTCACCCCGTCCTGCTGTTCAAACAAATTTCCAGGGCCGAGGAGTGGCTCAGGGTTCTGCTTTTACGAGAGGACGGACTGCAACGACTGTCCTGACCATTGACCGAGATAATTTTGTCTTTGAACTGGCAGAGCCAGGAGGACGAACGGATGCACCCAGAGCACGAGTTCAATATCGGGGTGCAATCATTCGGCAGACAAACAAAACAACCAGTGCGACCTCCGGCGGCTTTACATTAGACGGTCGCGTCAGGAGTTACACCTCTTCTGCCAACCTGCGAGTGCTTAACAACACAACGGGCACTTGTCGGATTGAAGTATTCAACTCCCTCGTGCTCTCTAGTAGTTGCAGAGCTGCGACTGCCGAGAGTTCAACCCAGTTTCTGGGGCTAGAACAATTTTAATCTGGAGTACAAAATGAACTATAAAACTGCATACAGTCAACCATTAGCGGGTTGCATCGCCACTCTGATAGTTGGATCAGTTGGTGTTACGGCGGCAAGCCCCGTAATGGCACAGCCCTTCCCCAAAAAACTGCCTTTTCAAACGGCTCAATCCTCTTCCTTAATCATCGGAAATTGGCGACTGTCAAACATGACAGAATCAAGCGCTCCGACTCCGATGGTTCCCTCGACTGACTTAACCGCAGACTTTGCGGGCGATCGCGTCACGGGTACAGGTGGATGCAATCGCTTTAATGGGGGCTTCCAAACGCGGGGTAATCAATTGAAGATTGGCCCGCTTGCCACCACGTTTAAGGCTTGTGAGGAGCCTCTCATGACCCAGGAGTCGCGATATCTGAAAGCATTACAAGGTGCTCAACGGTATGAGGTAGCTAACCCAGGTCAATTGACTATCTTTTATCGAACCGATCGCGAGTCGGGCACTCTACGCTATCTCTCTCAAAACACCAATCCAGGGAATCCAACTCCTCCTGCTGTGCAAGGAACTTTCCAGGGCAGAGGAGTGGCTCAGGGTTCTGCTTTTACGAGAGGACGAACTGCAACGACTGTCCTGACCATCGATCGAGATAATTTTGGCTTTGAACTCACAGAGCCAGGAGGACGAACGGATGCCCCTAGAGCGCGAGTTCAATATCGGGGTGCAGTGATTCGACGCACCAATGGTTCGGTTCCCAATAGCTTTACATTAGATGGTCGCGTCAGGAGTTACACCTCTTCCGCCAACCTGCGAGTGCTGAACAACACAACTGGCACCTGTCGCATTGAAGTGTTCGACGCGCGCGTCATTTCTAGTAGTTGCAGAGCCGCGACTGCCGAAAGTTCAACCCAGTTTCTGGGGCTAGAACAATTTTAGGGTGATTAACGGTGTTGCAGAATCAGGAATGAAATGGTTGTAGGGGTAGCGCCCCCGTGCCTACCCCTGAGGTCGGGCAACCACGGGGGGATTGCCCCTACCCAAATCATCCCTCTATTCTGCAATACCCAATTAATCAACGATGTGCGATCGCATCAATCAGTCCGGCAAAGCACTATCTTTATACCAATCCTTATCTGACAAGGATTAATAATAAGTGGAGTTATTCCTTGAGGTGGCTGTGCATAACGACAAGGGTTTGCGCTAGATGATTGAGCCGCGTTTCTAAGTCTTGCTTGCGCCCTAAGAGTTGGCGGAGTTTTTGATGACGAGCGATCGCCAGACCTAGACTTGCCACTTGCTCAGAAGGGCAGGGACAAGACCACAACTGTCCATCCGGGTTAAGACCACAGAGCCGATAGCCAGTGCGGGGTGATTCACAAGCGACGGGCTGGTTTTGGGGATCTTGAGTCGAGCAAATTTCTTCAACATAGTCCATCAACCGATCGACTTCGGCGTGTCGCAACACCGACGAGTCAACCTCTGGTTCGCGGGAGTGAGATTCTAGCCAGCCATCAACGATCGGCCCTTCTAGATATAAATCTTGAATTTGCCGCAAAATCTGGTGTAACTCAGTTTGCCACCCTTCCACGATCGTTTGAATTTCAATCAGCAGATTGGTCGCTAGAGCTGGGTTTGCCCCATTTCGATGGCTGCTAAAACTAGGTGCTTTGAGTTTAGGCAGATTGGGAATTTTTGCCTCAGTTTCTTCGACCGAAAAAGGTTGGACAAAAACTTTCAATGGCTCTAGGGTCGGGGCTGGCATCGCTGGAGCCGGATCAGTCACGGCGGGAGCAAGCTGCCTAACGATCTGAGAGTCATCGATCGTCGCAGGTTGAGGCGAAGCAACAACTTTTGCAGAACTGACTTTTGCAGTCTTGGGCTGCAATTCAAAAGACACTGACTTAATCGCTGAAGCGGATGAGCCAGAACGAGTCGAAGCAGGATTATCGCTCGGAGCCAACACCGTTGCGGTGCGATCGATCTGGTGCAGTGTCTCTTCGATTCGTCTCAGTTCTCTTTTCATAGTCGCCTCAAACCACTCACAAAAGTCTTAGAGATGCAGCGCTCTGACGCATCTCAGAATTTTCGCCCTGTTTTGTGACTCATTGTAGCGGCGAAATTGTAGAAGGCAACTATTTTCTGAGATTGTAACTAAGATTTAAACCTTTTCTGCTAGAGGCTGACAAAAGTTTTGCACTCCTGACTTTAAAACATAGAGCGCGACGGGAGTCACCAACTTAGCAGGAATTTCGGTGCTTGCCGAGATCGCATCCACAACCGCTCCACTTAGCCCATCTTCTAAACTCTCCTGCAAATCAGCGTGGCAAAGCACATGTCGCCAGCGTTTTGCTAATCCTTCGATCCAGCGATCGTTGGTGTCAGGCTCTTGCCCTGAGCGAATAGCTAGAGCGATCGCAGCGTCTTCTAAATCGCCATCACAGTCTTCAATGACTCTCAGGGCATCTAGAGCCGCCGCGTGATCAAAAAGTTCGGCTCGATATTGCTCAAGCTCTTGGGGCGTAATAATAATTCTCATCAGGGCTGCAATGGTCAATAGGGGAAATTTTAGCACTCTTGCTCAAAATGCAAGCGAGTTAATCAGAAAGGTCTAATCGATCGCTAATTTCTGCCAAGGCTGAGGAGAGATCTGCGATCGTCGATTTCATCTCTGCCACATCGCCGCCTAACTGATCTAATCGAGTTTCTACGATTTTGAGATCAGTGGTTTGATTGGTTTGCCATAGAGAGCATTTCAGAGCGGTTAGAATTTTCTCAACCGTTGAGAAGTTTGGGTCATAAGACGGATCGTTTAAGATGCGACTGATTTGCTGAGTGTAACCCAAGGCACTTCCGCCATGTTCTTTAGCAATTTCAGCAGAGATTTTGCGAATGCTCATTCCCTGCGTTTTCATTAACTCGCGAATCACATCTACCATTTGTTCTTGCATAAATGTGCCAATTTCTACTAGTCTTCATTAAGAACTTGAATCAATTAAGTGACCTTCACCTTGAGCGGGGGTCATTTTTTTGTAGATCATCTCTCTATAAATAAAAAATGTCAGTTCGACGAGTTTTTCGCTTCGTTGTCAGCGGCTTCTGCCCCCTAAATCCCCCATTCTGGGGGACTTTGAATCAGAGTTTTGGGCTTAAAGTCCCCCAAAGTTGGGGGATTTAGGGGGCGAAGATCTCGGCAATGACGAATCGAGAGATTTGTGCGTCCACCCAAGCACCTTGGGTGGGGGTCATTTTTTTTGTAGATCATCTCTCTACAAAAAAGCAGTAGAACCGATTTGCTCTACTGCTTTTAGTGATTTAGTCGTGAGTCACTATAACCCAACGAGTTCACGAGACTCTAGACCTGTAAGTTGTTGAGCGATCGTCAGTCGGGTTTCTAGCTTGGCGACGCTAAACTCATTTCGCAAGTGTTCTAGATGAGCCAGGGCGTTGGCTTTTTCGGTGGCGGCCCGGTTGAGGGCATCGATCGCGTGAGAATATTCGTGGTTGACTTGCAAAACCTCAAAACGGCGGGCTTTGCGCTGGTTGTCATTTTTAAGGGCGGTTTCAAAGGCGACGACCATATCGGCATTGCCTTCGAGTCGAGCCAGGTGCTGACGAATCTCAGCAATGTTTTGCTCTAGCTCATTGACGTGTTGGGCAGCTTGCGCGATCGCGGCGGGATATTGACCTAAACGCAGTTTCATATCTGACATTCCTTGAAGACGGTGGAGTAGCCAGTAGCCAAATCAGTCACCCCAGACTGAGACTACGAACGACAAAATGGGAACCGCACGAGAACCTTAGGCAACCAGTTCTTGCAGTTGGGGCAGAGCGGTTCGGGTGGGCAACTCGTGGGCAGGAGCCGATTGAGATTGAGGGCCTGTTTGCTCTAAAACGGTGACTTCGAGATTGACGGCAACCAGATAAGAGCCAGGTTGCTCACCGACAGCTTCAGCAATTAAGTCAGCAAAGGCGGGTCGATCGGCGGTGATCGGGTCACGCAGCGAACATCGATCCCACTCATATTTGGCAGCAGGGTCAAGGTGCAGAATGTAGTGTTTCGTCATAGGGTAAGAACTTGAATCATTTGTACTATTGTAGTGAAAATCCACGACAGTTGCAACCTGAAAATCAGGGAAATCATTAGGCGACGAGACGGGTGAGCGATCGCTGATTTTGATTGCGACTAGGGCTAGAATGAGCTTTGTCAGAGGCGATTTGCTTCTGGTCTAATCGATCCCAATAAGCGAGGGTCTTGGCAATACCAGGGTTTCCAGAGAGTTTGATTTCGTGAGGAAACTGAGTCAGCATTTCGCTCTGCTGCAATTGAAATAAATAGCCAGAACTCGCCAAAGAATGGGCAAATTTTTGAGCTTGGCTGATTTTTTCAAAGCCAAAATAGCAAGTCTCTCGAAGCTTTGCAGCTTTTTGAAACGGCGTTCTGACCACTAAAACTCTAGGAGAAAGATATTGACCGACTCGTCCTTTACCCAGTGAAAAGAATCGACCCGTTTGCATGGTGTATATTGACGTTTGAGTTTTGAATGCTGAGGGGATAAATCTCTTAACTCTATTGTAGTTGATTGTCACTACGGTTGTGGTCATTCTGGGGAGTGAAATCGTCTACCCGATCGGTCTAAAGCATCTAAATCCGTTGATCTAATTATAGTAAATTTGTACCTGCGTCCGTGTGGCTCCTGTCGGTGTGAAGAAAGCTTAATATTTACGAAGAATTTATGAGGTGAGCGTGAATAACCGAGCAAAATTTCCCGGCTTGACTTGACTTATTGCGAAAACTCGGTAAACCTAAGAGCAAAGACACTCTCTCAGTAAGGGCAGCTTTCATACGGGCTAGCATACGGACTAGTCAGGTTGAAAGCGATCGTCCTAGCCAAGAGAGTCTATAGCCGTGAATAAACTCGCCGCTATCCCTCAGCTCAATCACAGTTGGATTGGTAACAGAAGCCTCTGCAGGAATGAAAACTGTTTGAACTTGGGTGGAATTGGTCTGAAGATTGCACGTTACTTTTTTGGAGAGATCAAAAATCTCTCTCAGTCCACTATTGATTTACTCTGAGGAAACACGTTCATGACTGCAACTCCCGTTCGGTTGAAGTACGAAGTCAAAGATCTAGCACTTGCGCCTATGGGCAAACAGCGCATTGAGTGGGCTGGGCGCGAAATGCCTGTGTTGGCTCAAATTCGCGATCGCTTCGCCAAAGAGCAGCCATTTGCGGGCATCAAGATTTCTGCTTGCTGCCACGTAACGACTGAAACGGCTCATTTGGCGATCGCGCTGAAAGCAGGTGGGGCTGATGCGATTCTGATTGCCAGCAACCCGCTGTCTACTCAAGATGATGTGGCGGCAAGCTTAGTCGCTGATTATGGAATTCCCGTTTACGCGGTCAAAGGCGAAGATAACGATACCTATCACCGCCACGTTCAAATCGCCTTGGATCACCGTCCCAACATCATCATTGATGACGGCTGCGATGTCGTTGCAACCTTGGTTCAGCAACGTAAACATCAACTCCCTGACCTGATTGGCACCACCGAAGAAACCACCACCGGAATTGTGCGTTTGCGTGCCATGCTCCGAGATGGTGCGCTGACCTTCCCGGCGATCAACGTCAACGATGCTGAAACCAAGCACTTTTTTGATAACCGCTACGGCACGGGTCAATCGACTTTGGATGGCATCATCCGCGCCACTAACATTCTATTAGCAGGCAAAACCATTGTGGTTGCTGGCTATGGCTGGTGTGGTAAAGGAACGTCAATGCGGGCGCGGGGCATGGGCGCAAATGTGATTGTCACTGAGATCAACCCGGTGGCAGCGATCGAAGCCGTAATGGATGGCTTCCAAGTCATGCCGATGGATGAAGCGGCAAAGCGAGGCGATATTTTCGTCACCGTCACGGGCAATAAAGGCGTGATTCGCGGCGAACACTTTGACTCGATGAAAGATGGCGCGATCGTCTGCAACTCTGGTCACTTTGACATCGAGATTGACCTGGAAGCCTTAAAGGGACGCGCTAGCGAAGTTAAGACTGTTCGCACCTTTACCGAAGAATATAAGCTCAAGAGCGGCAAATCTGTGATCGTTTTGGGTGAAGGTCGCCTCGTCAACTTGGCGGCGGCTGAAGGGCACCCCAGCGCGGTGATGGACATGAGCTTTGCCAACCAGGCGATGGGCGCTGAATATCTGGTCAAAAACAAAGGCAAGCTCGAACCCGGTGTCTATTCGATTCCGGTAGAAGCGGATCAAGAAATTGCGCGGTTGAAGCTGCAAGCGATGGGCTTCACGATCGATGCGCTCAACGCCGATCAAATCCAGTATGTCAACTCCTGGACTTCTGGCACCTAAGCCTAGCTAGGTTTTGAGCCATCCAGACCTCCGACTCTTTAAAGAAGTCGGAGGTCTTTGCGTTCGTGGATTTGAGAGAGGCTGCATGAATCGCATTCTGTTTGTTGAACTATTGGGAGGATTGGCGACGTTTTAATCGCTTTACCTGCTATTCAAGCCTTGGGACGATCGTACCCCGATGCAACTTTAACCGTTCTGACGTTTTCACCAGGGGGAGATCTGCTCAAAGCTGACCCGTTGATTGAGTATGTTGAGATTGCTCAAAAGGGTCAATTAAAGCAGGCGATCGCAACACTTCACAGCTAACAAAAGTATGATTTGATTGTTTCTGATACTAATTACGATCGCGTTGATCAGATCATTCATCAGAGTGGTGCTACTCGCGTCGTCACAAATTTATGGCGATCGCCATCTGATGATCAATTTGTCAGCGATCGCTTTATTAAAATTCTGTTGAGTGAAGGATTGATTTGTGCCGATGCGATCGCGGCTCCTCAGTTGTATATAACCCAACAAGAACAGCAGGACGCACAAGAAAAATTAGGGGACTTTAAACGCCAGATCGTTGTTCTCTATCGCGATTCGGGGATGCAGATCAAGCAATGGTCAACTGAGAAGTTTATTCGATTAGGGCAAGAGTTACAGAAAACATTGAACGCCGCGATCGTGGTGCCGATCGGCTCAGATTCTAATCAGGTGACAGAACTGGTGGAATCGATCGGAGGAACTGCCCAGATCTGGCAACCGGGGACACTGACAGAACTTGCTGCGATGCTGTCTCAGTCAGATTTGACGATTGCCTCAGACACGGGTTCGGCTCGGATCGCAGCCGCAGTCGGCACCCCGACCATTAGACCTCCTGCATGAATAAAATTCTCGACGTAACCCACCCTGCGATCTTAGGGGGCGTTCCCGGATTCGTGCAGGAGGTCTATTACTTTATTTGGGCCTTCCTGGTATGGTCAACCCGCGCCGCATATTAACGTGCAGGGCTACCCAGAGTGCCCAGAGCGGGTGATTCAAAACTTTACGATGCAGCGCTGTTGGTATGACGGGACGTGCCCCTTTGAGCAGTGGAATACGTGCTTGGACGAGATTTCTGTCGATCGAGTGATGGCAATCTGCGTCTCGTTGCTCAAAGCTCATAGCCAGCGTTTGATATAACCCGCATGACTTTGGTAAATCTGTCTGCAACAACTTATTGACTTTGGTTCTCATAAGCCTTTACAATCTCTTTGACTTACTGATAATTGCTTCTAATAAAGGCGTTTTTCACTTAAACTCGGACTCGTGTAATGAAATCAAATCGAACTGCAAGTTTTAACCTCAGTGCTGCATTTCTAGCCTTGACTACCACCTTTATTAGCGCGTGCAGTACTCAGCCTCCGACCTCCTCAAACCCAGTGGCTGCAACTCAAGGACAAACTGCCTCTGCTAACTCCTTGAATCAGTTGCGAGTTGTCTTTCCAAGTCGGTCTGGGGCAACCGAGGTACAAACCAAAGCCAACGCGATCGCCGCTCTCTTATCAACTGAACTGAAAATGCCTGTGATCGCCGTGATTGGTGATGATACTGCCGCCGTCGAAGCGCTGAAAGCCGAGCAAGCGGAAGTGGCATTTCTCAGCAGCCGTTCGGCGCTCAAAGCGGAACAGTTAGCAGGTTCTCGGCTTTATTTAGCTGAAGTGCGCCCCGATTATTCTGGAGGACATACCTACCGATCGGTGTTCGTCGTGCGAAATGACAGCCCCCTGCAAAGCAAAGACGATGCCAAGCAAAATCTAGAGCAACTGCGCGGTAAGAAAATCGCCTTCACCTCGCCGACTTCTGGATCGGGCTTCATTTTTCCGGTCGGTGATTTGGTGAAACAAGGGCTGGTTGAAAACCGCGATCGCGTCAAAGAATTTTTTGGCGAAGTCACTTATGGCAACAACTACGCGGGAGCGCTGCAAGCCGTTTTGAAAGGACAAGCAGAGGTCGCCGCTGTATCGGAATATGCGCTCAAGGCTCCCTATATCACGCCTGCGGAAAGTCAGCAGCTTAGAATTCTTCATGCGATTTCAGGAGTTCCGGCGCATGGAGTTGCGATCGACGATCGAGTTCCCGCCGATCTGCGCGGTCGTGTGATGAGTGCGTTACAAAAACTCAATGAGCCAGCTAACAATGCGTTGCTAAAAGATCTGTATAACTCAACTGAGTTAGTGAGCATTGACCATACGCGTCATTTGGCTCCGATGCAAAATGCGCTAAAACAAGCAGGAATGGAGCCTTAAAGCCATCAGCATCACTGAGTAGAGGAATGATTTGGGTAGGGGCCAGGCCCCTACCGTCGTTTCATCCCCATTCTGCAACGCCAAATAATCGTCAGTCGGTCAATCATGCATCAACGTTCTCAGCCGTCCTATACCGCTTCAGTCCATCCTGCGATCGTGTGCGTTGATCTCCAAACGGCTTATTTGCCGTCTTTGCGCCGATCGGCTCTGCAAGGTGTCACTTGCACCATTCAGCCAGGAGAATTTGTTGCGGTTTTGGGCTTAAATGGCGCAGGCAAGTCAACCTGGCTACAATCTCTCCTGGGTCTAGTGCCGATTCAATCAGGATCGGCTCATGTGCATTACACTCCAATTCAAGCGGCAACGATTCCTCAAATTCGACGAGAGATTGGCATATTGTTTCAAGGAGGTGGACTTGTGCCTCAACTGACGGCGCTTGACAATGTGCTGTGCGGGCGATTGGGGCAACGATCGTCGTGGCAAACACTATTTGGATTTGATTCGCGCGATCGCGCCCAAGCATCCCAACTTCTGCATCAGTTTGGACTGCGCGACTCTGCCCATCAAATTACGCGCCGATTGAGCGGCGGACAACGGCAACGAGTGGCGATCGCCCGCCTGCTGATGCAGTCTCCCTCGATTCTTTTGCTAGATGAACCAACCGCCGGACTTGATGTGTTAGCCACGCGGCACGTAATGGAACTGTTGGCCCAATTGAATCATCAAGGCATGACCATAATTAGTGTCTTGCACGACCTCGCGATCGCTCAAACTTATGCCCGACGTGCCTTAATTTTTGAAGCAGGACGAATTCTTTATGACGGCGACTGTCACAACCTGGCTGTCCACTTTAAAACTGCTGAACAGGTTGAGCGATGAAAGACGTTCGGGTAAAGTTTCGCTGGATTGTGTCTAAAAGCAAGCTCTTTATGATCCTTGCGGCACTGGTTCTAGTGTATGGATGGGCACTGCAAGGATTAAAAATTAATGGAACGCTGCTGCAAAAAAGCGTTCCTCATATGATCGACTTTATTTATCGTCTGTTTCCGCCCGACTTAAGCGTCACTGATGTGGCGATTCGAGCGCTGATTGAGACGGTGCAAATGTCGCTTTGGGGAACGACGATCGGCGCAGTTTTGTCAGTTCCGATCGCGGTTTTGTCGGCTCAAAATCTTACCCCTGATTGGCTGCGCTGGAGTGCAACCTTGCTGCAAAATGCTGTGCGAACTGTTCCCTCAATTGTATTGGGACTCTTCTTTGTGTCGGCTACCGGGCTAGGAGCGACTGCTGGAACATTAGCGCTGTCAATCTATACGATTGGCTATTTAGCAAAATTTTATCAAGAAGCGATCGAAGCAGTTGATCCAGAATCCATCAAAGCGCTGCAAGTGGGCGGTGCCTCATGGAGCCAAGTTGCTCAGTATGGCATCTTGCCGCAAGTGCTGCCGCTCGGATTAGGATATACCCTTTATATGTTTGAGTACAATATCCGCTCTGCCTCGGTTTTAGGCGTTGTTGGTGCGGGGGGAATCGGCTTTGAGTTGGTCAACTATATTCGTGGGTTTGAATACTCTAAAGCGACAACCATGATGCTCTTGCTGCTGCTCGTCGTGACCAGCATTGACTTTCTCAGCAGCCACCTGCGCCACCAGCTAGAGAAACTCTAAGGAACGTGGATTTATTAAGGTGTAACTTCTCGCCCTCTCCCTCAGGAGTTACGGTGTACACCAATCTTTGTCGCTGCGTTTGGGTCGGCTTTTGCCCCCTAAATCCCCCATTCTGGGGGACTTTGAGCTAAGACTCTGGTTTCAAAGTCCCTCACTCGTGGGGGATTTAGGGGGCAAAAGTCTCGGCGATGACAAATCAGAGGACTTTTACGGGTTATTTAATCCACGATCCTAAGGATCTTAAGTTTAGACCTCCTGCACGAATAGTTAAAGCCCTCCTCACGAAGTGGGGCAAAGCCCTCGCCAACCCTAAATCCTCCAATTCTGGGGGACTTTAAGATTCTGGTTCCCCTCAAACTTGGGGGCTAGGGGGGCAATTCATATTTGCATTCAGGAACGCCCAACATTCATCACTGCGAAGAGGACACCAAAAGACTCGTGGGAGAAATGCAATCGTCCGCGATCGAGATGCAAAGACTCGTCGATGAGGCGTAGAGACTCGTGAACTCAGTGCAACCCCTCACGACCCAAATGCCAAGAGTCGGAAGCGATCATCAAAGACCCACGATCGACCATAAACGGCTTGTAGGAGATGATGAAAGACTCCTAGGAGAAGTCCGTTCGTCGCTTCGTTTCAGTCGGCTTCAGCCCCCTAAATCCCCCATTCTGGGGGACTTTGAGCTAAGACTCTAGTTTCAAAGTCTCCCACTCGTGGGGGATTTAGGAGGCAAAGATCTCAGCGATGACAAATCAAAGGACTTGTGGGCATACCCTACCGCTTTACGTTGGGTCTTTGATTGCCAAGTTAATAGCTAGGCAACCCACCAAAGCAGACGACTCAAAGGAAAGATGCGATGAATTCGTCTTAAAGCTATCGTGAAAAGATGAATCAGACATCGCCACTTAAACGCTATCTGCGGGGCGTTTCTCAATCTCTCTCAATTTTTCAATATTGCGGACGCGCGATCGCGCTGGTTTGGAGTACCGATCGTCGTCTCACTCTATTCCTCGCCAGTGAAATAGGCGTTACGGAAGCGAAACCAAGGTAGGAAAGTATTAGCCCTCACTAACCTGTTGCAATCGCAATTTGCTTATGCTGCTCCCCATCTCCTATCCCCATTTAGAAAAAAGCGGCGATCGCCCCGCCCATCTCAAACGATTACCTCGGATTCGGGTCGCCCAGATAGTCATGGACTATCTCACTCATGGTTGGTCGGTTGATGAAATCTGTCATCAGCACCCTTACCTTCACCCTGCCGAAGCTCATGCTGCCATGACCTATTACTTCGATCATCCGGCTGAAATCGAAACAGAAATCCAACAGGAATTTTTACAAGTCCAGCAACTTCGCACGAACGCAACTCCTTCTCGCTTCCTGGCTCGGATACGGGCTGAGGGACGATTATAAACCTGTCGGTAGACACGAGTTTTCAAGGATGGGAAAATACCCACGCCAGCGCAGTAGAACCACTGCATAGGCTTTACGTGGGACAATGAAACCGAAGTGCCGCTTTAGGTTCGTTGCATGACCGCCAGCCCAGATTTTTGGAAAAAGCTTTACACCGCCTTCGATCCTTTTCGACCACTACCTGCGAATGATCCGGCTTGGGTCGATTGTGCATCGGTGCGGGGCGAGGAAGATATTTTGGCGGGGCTGGGGTTGGAGATTGCCCGATCGGAAAAAGTCACCTGTCAACTCTATGCCGGACATCGGGGTGCGGGCAAATCTACCGAATTATTGCGACTTCAGGATCACCTACAGCGCCAAGGCTTTCGGGTGGTTTATTTTGCCGCCGATGATGGTGATTTAGAACCGGAAAACACCCAATACAGCGATATTTTGCTAGCCTGTGCCCGACAGTTGATCAGCAAACTGCGATCGCAGCCCGGTCAAGATGACAAGTTTCGGGAGTGGGTGAATCGTCTGCTAAGAGATCTGCGAGATTTGGGGGTGACGGAGTTATCGCTAGATGAGTTGAGTTATGAAACACCGGAGACACCGCTGGGGAAAGTCTCTACCACGATCAAAACCAATGTCAGCAAGCAGCAAGTGATTCGCCGTCAGGTGGAACAACAGGCAGAATCATTGATTGACATTTTGAATGACTTTATTGGGAGTGCCTTGGGCGATCGCAAGCCTCAGGATCTCGTCCTGATTGTGGATAATCTCGATCGCATCATCGAGCGCTCTGACGGTGAAAATCAGCCAAGCAATTATGAACAAATTTTTGTCAACCACAGCGATCAACTGCGGGCGCTCAACTGTCATGTGATTTACACGGTGCCGATTTCTTTGGCATATTCGGTGCATCTGACGGCAATGGAAGAGCGCTATAAGCCCGTGGAGGTGCTGCCGATGGTGATGCTCAAAACCCCAGACGGGGAGATTAGTGAAATCGGGATGGCAACGCTGAAGGAATTGATTCGCCAACGGTTTCGGTTTGCCCACATGGAGGGGGAATTGGAGGCGGCGTTTGAGTCGATCGAGGCGTTGAATAAGCTGTGTGAAATGAGTGGCGGGCACGTTCGCAACTTGATGAATTTGATGAAGGCGGCGTTGCAGAACACGCGGGAGTTGCCGATTTCGACGCGATCGGTGCAGCGGGCAATTTCGGAGTTGCGCGATACCTATCGGAAAGTGATTGATGGGCACGAGTGGGAGGCGTTGGTGCGGGTGTCTCAAGATAAGCTGATTACCGAGAATGATGATCAATTTCGCAGTTTGCTGTTTCGACGCTGCATTTTAGAATATCGCTACATTGATGGAGAGGGCGAGGTGCAGGTTTGGCATGATGTGCATCCGCTGGTGCGGGGGTTGGATGGCTTTAAGCGGGCATTAGACCGATATGAAGGGGGAGCCAGTAGAAGTGAGTGAAATGGGTGCGACGACGGAGATCGATTGGGATGCGGATGTGGTTGCTGATCCCGAAGAGTCGTATCAGTCTCTGGTGCGATCGCTCCAGCGCACGGAAGGGTTTAGCTTATTTTTTGTCCGCTGTGTACCGGGCGATCAGGCAGATTTGGTGCAGCGGCTCCAGGCGGATTTGCCAGCGTTGCTCATGCAGCGGTTGGAGCTAAAAGAAGAATTGGTCGATGGCAACTTATACCAACGGGTGGCGACGTTGCCCAATCTCCAATCCATTAACGTGCTGTTTATTTCTGGGTTAGAAAAGTCTTTAGACCCCTATGTCAAGTCGGGCTATGGCGGTCAGGGCGACTACTACAAGCTTGACACTGTGCCGCGCGTGTTGGGGCATCTAAATTTGCAGCGAGAGCGCTTTCGCGATGATTTTTCGTTTTGTTTTGTGTTCTTTCTGAACGCCTTTGGCATTAAATACATTGCGCGTCGTGCGCCGGACTTCTTTGACTGGCGATCGGGCATCTTTGAGTTTGTCCCCGATTCCGAAACCGTCGGCAAACTGACGCAGGAACTCCAGGGAGATTATGATGAATACCTCGCATGGAGTCATACCCAGCGGCTCGATCGCATCCGGGACATTCAAGCCATTTTGGAGGAGGATCAGCAGACCCCAGATCAACAAGCCAGTTTGTGGATTGAAAAAGGCAATATCCTCTCGGCTGATCGAAACTATGAAGCGGCGATCACCAGCTATGACAAAGCCCTGGAATTCAAACCGGACTATCACGAAGCCTGGAACAACCGTGGCAATGCGTTGTCTGACTTAGGGCGTAAGGAGGAAGCGATCACCAGCTATGACAAAGCCCTGGAATTCAAACCGGACTATCACGAAGCCTGGTACAGCCGCGGCAATGCGCTGTCTGCCTTAGGACGCAAAGAGGAGGCGATCACCAGCTATGACAAAGCCCTAGAATTCAAACCGGACTATCGCGAAGCCTGGAACAACCGCGGCAATGCGCTGTCTGCCTTAGGACACAAAGAGGAGGCGATCACCAGCTATGACAAAGCCCTAGAATTCAAACCGGACTATCACGAAGCTTGGTACAACTGCGGCAATGCGCTGTCTGCCTTAGGACGCAAAGAGGAGGCGATCACCAGCTATGACAAAGCCCTGGAATTCAAACCGGACTATCACGAAGCCTGGTACAACAAAGCCTGCTTTTATGGATTGCAGAAGAATGTTGATTTAGCCATTGCCACCTTACAACAAGCCATTAACCTAGATTCCGAGTACCGAGAGATGGCAAAGACAGACTCAGATTTTGATGGCATTCGGCAAGACGATCGATTCCGATCGCTCCTCAACCCCAATTTCGCCTCATAGCTAGGCAACCCTACAAAGCAGACGACTCAAAGGAAAGATGCGATTCATTCGCCCTGAACGTTATCGTTGAATAATGAATCAGACATCACCTATAAAACGCTATCTGCGGAGCGTTTCTCAATCCCTCTCGATTTTTCAATATTGCGGACGCGCGATCGCCCTGGTTTGGAGTACCGATCGTCGGCTCACTCTATTTCTGGCATTCCTCACGCTGATTGCAGGATTATTACCTGCGGTCGTCGCCTATGTGGGAAAACTGATTGTCGATAGCGTGGTCATCGCATCCCAATCAAAGCTTCCAGCCGATCAGTGGACTGCTCTAAAATATCTAGGATTAGAAGCCTTGGTTGTCGCAATTCTGGCAGGCAGCAAACAAGGATTAGCCCTGTGTCAATCGCTGTTGCGGGTTTTATTGGGGCAAAAAGTCAACGTGCTGATCTTAGATAAAGCCTTGACGCTCGACCTCGCTCACTTCGAGGATTCAGAATTTTATGACAAGATGACGCGGGCGAGACGAGAAGCCTCTAGCCGTCCGCTCAGTCTCGTGGGGCGCACCTTTGGATTGGTGCAAGACAGCCTGACGCTGATCACCTATGGCGGTCTGCTGATTCATTTTTCGGTATGGGCGGTGCTGGTTTTAATGGTGGCGGCTGTTCCGGCATTTGTTGCCGAGACGCGCTTTGCAGGTGAAGCCTTTCGGCTATTTCGCTGGCGCACTCCCGAAAGCCGCGAACAAAATTATCTAGAGTTTTTGATCGCCAATGAAGCCCCCGCCATGGAGGTCAAGCTCTATCAACTAGGGCAGACGTTGCTCGATCGCTACAACACAATCTTCAATCGACTCTACAGCGAAGACCGCAACCTCACCATCCGTCGCGGCATCTGGAGTTATCTGCTCAGTCTCGTTAGCACTGCCGCGTTTTATCTCGCCTATATTTGGATCGTAGTCGAAACCATTGTCGGTGCCATTACCCTCGGTGAGTTGACGATGTATCTCGTCGTGTTTCGCCAAGGTCAAAATGCGTTTGCGTCGATTCTCAGCGCGATCGGCGGAATGTATGAAGACAGCCTCTATCTCTCTAACTTGTATGAGTTTTTAGAACAAGAGATTCCTCAACCGCAAGGCTATGCCGATCGCGGCACCAGTCCGGGTGATGGCTTGCGCTTTGAGAATGTCTCCTTTCAATATCCCGGCAGCGAACAACTCGCGCTCAATCACGTCTCATTCCATCTCAAGCCCGGAGAAAAGCTAGCGATCGTCGGTGAAAATGGTTCCGGCAAAACAACGCTGATTAAACTGCTGACCCGACTCTACACGCCCAATTCTGGACGCATCTTACTCGACGGGTTGGACTTGCAACTGTGGAATTTAGAGATATTGCAGCAGCGCATCGGCGTGATTTTTCAGAACTTTATGCAATATCAGTTCAAAGTTGGTGAAAACGTGGGCGTTGGCGATGTCAAATATTTAGAAGATCACGATCGCTGGATTGAGGCGGCGGAAAAAGGCAACGCGCTGCCCTTCATCGAGCAGATGCCCGAAGGCTTTGAAACGCGCTTAGGTCGCTGGTTTAAGAGCGGTCGCGAACTCTCTGGTGGACAGTGGCAAAAGATCGCTCTCTCCCGCGCCTTTATGCGAACCAGAGCCGACATTCTCGTGTTAGACGAGCCAACCTCGGCAATGGATGCCGAATCGGAAGTGCAAATCTTCGATCGCTTTCGCGAGATGACCTCAAACCAGATGGCGATTCTGATTTCTCACCGCTTCTCAACCGTTCGCATGGCAGACCGAATTTTGGTGCTGTCAATGGGCAAAGTGTTAGAGCAGGGAAGCCACGAAGATTTGGTCAAAGCTGAGGGACGATACGCCCATTTGTTTGCCCTGCAAGCTGCTGGATATCAGTAGCCTAATTAACGTCAGTTCGACGAGTTTTTTCGCTTCGTCAAGAGCGGCTTCAGCCCCCTAAATCCCCCATTCTGAGCGACTTTGAGCCAAGACTCCAGTTTCAAAGTCCCCAAACTTGGGGGATTTAGGGGGCTACCCGAATTCACAACCGGAGCGAACCACTTTTATCGAACTGACGTTAATGAGTGACACCAATTTGATTTGCGAATGCGACAGATTCGCATTGTAGGGGCATGGCACGGCGTGCCCCGGCGGATTGAACCGATCAATCACAATTGCTAAATCTTCAACGTAGATCGAATGGTCTTCACAATCACTTGGGGCGGCTCTGCGATTTCAACCAGCAGTGCATCTAGTGGTTCTTCTAGCGTGTTGAATTGGCTATCTAAAAGCTGTTCTGGCATATAGTGATTGTGTCGTTCTTGCAATCGCTTTTCAATTAACTGATGTGATCCTTTGAGATAAACTAGCTTGATACGATCGTGATCAATCAACAGAAATTGACGATAACTATCTTTTAATGCCGAACACGCCAAAACTACATTCCTATTTTCTTGCAGCCAGCGTTTTAGAGCGGCTTGCAAATCTCGTAACCAGGGCGTTCTATCGGCTTCGGTGAGCGGGATTCCTTGCCGCATTTTCTCGACATTTCCTGGAGAATGGAAATCATCAGCATCGCTAAATTGCCAGTCTAAAGAGGTTGCTAACAGTTTTCCGATCGTGGTTTTGCCAGAGCCAGAAACACCCATTAAGAGAATGATCATTTTTAATCCTGGAGTAGGGACACGATATATTGTGTCCCTACATATTAAAACGTCAGTCTCCATAAAAGAGATAATCAGCCGTATAATTTACTCGAACCTCCCGGTCTTGAAAGGACTCGTCACATCCTTGAGCCGGAGCCTTTCCGCCAATCGTATTCACTCGTTGAATCCAATTAACTGAGCGAAGAATTCCATTGCCCTCGTGCGATCGTGCCTCTAACAACAGCCAGGGAATGGCGCGATCTTGAGGTGCGGCTGTCTTAGATTTTACGATCGCTACCACTTTGCTGCCGTCTTTTGCCTCCCACGTTGGGCCTGCATAATGCTTTGCCAGATATTGCCTTTGCTCATTCACTAAGATGGCATCGGGAGCCTTTAGCGTCCATTCATATTGAGCAGGATAGGGAGTCTTCAGAGTGCAAACATAGATCTGAGAGCCTTTGGCAGAGGCTTTTAAAATCAGTTGTTGACCACTAGGAACGTTTAGATTACTGGGGATAGGAACCGTTTCTGCACCGATGCTCGAAGGACTCGACACAAGCAGGGCAAAAATGAGGCTAACGTTGACTTTGAGTGTTTCAAAAAGAGTAGCTACCATGATCGTTGTTCCTTTAACAATAGAGGGTAATATCTTCACCACAGTGATCAGCTAAGTAAGAGAGAGACTTGAAACGAATTTCAACAATTTGGTCGTAGAAAGGGTTGAGTTTACAGAACGGTGGAATGTGAGCGATCGGGCGATTAAAAAGCTTAATTTCTCGCTCAAAAGGGCAACGAGCCGGAATCATTTTGCACAACAATCGCGCAACTTTGGGATGACAAATCTCGATCGATGAAAGCTGTTGCCGCATGGAAGAGAGTAAGTTGTTATTGTGGGTTGAAGTTAGACAGTTCATAGGTTTACCTTCAATTTGAATAACTTCATCGTAAGGATTACAAACAGAATAAACCTCTGAAAAATGTCATGAATCGACCTCAACGAACTAGGGAGATTCTCTACGACTTTCGTTATCTGATGAGTAGGTTTCTAATGACTTTTGTCATACTGAATTATGCGATGTGAAATAACCCTCACCCTAAACCCCTCTCCTGCGGGAGCTACTGTGTATACACAAGTCTCGATTCGTCATTGCTGAGATCTTCGCCCCCTAAATCCCCCAAAATGGGGGACTTTGAAACTAGAGCCTTAGCTCAAAGTCCCTCACTCGTGGGGGATTTAGGGGGCTGAAAGGACTGGAACGCAGCGACAAAGACTTGTGTGTACGGTATGGGGAGAGTCCCAGGGTGAGGACGAGAAGTTGCACCTTAATAAATGCTCTTAAAGTTTTTGTCGTGCCATCAGTTGGGCAAACAGTCCTGGTTGCTCGGCGAGTTGGTCAAAATTGCCCTCCTGCACCACGCGACCATTCTGAAACACATAAATTCGATCGGCGTTCCGAATGGTGCTGAGACGATGCGCGATCGCAATGCGCGTGACTTTGAGGCGCTCTAAGCTTTGACTGACGATCGCTTGGGTGCGGTTATCTAGTGCGCTAGTGGCTTCGTCAAATAGCAGAATTTTGGGTTTTAAGACGAGCGATCGGGCGATCAATAATCGCTGCCGTTGCCCGCCAGAAAGGTTGGTGCCCCCTTCGCTGATTACCGTGTGCATGCCCATCGGCATCGATTCTACATCTTCAGCAAAGCCAGCCATCCCCGCCCCTTCCCATGCCTCATCCATCGTGATCATGGCTCCACTGGCGATATTCTCAAAGATCGATGCGGAGGTCAATCGGCTATTTTGCATAACCACCCCTAACTGCCGACGCACGGCGTGAACATCCAGACCCGCGAGATCTTGTCCGTCGTAGTAGACAGTGCCCGATTCTGGCGCGTCGAACCCTAGTAGTAATCGGAATAGCGTTGATTTGCCACTTCCCGAAGCGCCTACGAAGGCAATAAACTCGCCCGGTTCAGCGCGGATTGTGACATCATCTAGCGTCAGTGGCCCGTCATCCCGATAGCGAAAAATCACATGATCGACGAGGACTCGACCCGACAGTCTGCCCGGATCTGATTTGTCAGAATCTACTTCGGGTTTGGCTTCTAGAATGGGCTGCGCTCGTTCCCAGAGCGGCACCACTTGCAGAACATCGACGATCGTGCCACTCAAACTGGTGGCTCCACTAATAAAGGTGCCAAATGCGGCGTTAAACGCTAAAAATACACCTGTGGATAATCCTCCCTCTTGTGAGGACGATTGCTGAATTAAGCTCGTTGCGAACCAGAATAGCGTTGCGGTCGTTAATGCAGGCAAGATTTTATTAAC
Organism: Phormidesmis priestleyi ULC007; assembly: GCF_003003695.1. NCBI lineage: Bacteria > Bacillati > Cyanobacteriota > Cyanophyceae > Leptolyngbyales > Leptolyngbyaceae > Phormidesmis > Phormidesmis priestleyi. The sequence continues at coordinate 32,717 of NZ_PVWG01000016.1, read as the reverse complement.
CACCGCAAGTACATCTTCAACGCCCTGCGTACTCAACATCCATTTAATTTGTTGACTATATTGTTTTCCCCAAAACGCAAAGGCACGAGATTCAGCCCCAGCGACTCGAAGTTTAGGCACCCCGTTAATCAACTGCACCATCACCCCGAATAGCTGCCCCTGCAATTCTAATAACGGGCGCGTCTTGCGGAGCGTAGACATTCCTGAAAAAAGCGTAACGGAAATGTTAATCAGCGCTACAACGAGTGCGATTAACGCTAATGAAGCGTTGTAGTAAAACAAAAGTCCTAAGTTTAGGAATGCAAACAAGCCAGTAAAAATACTTCTGAGAACGGTGCTGCTGAGTTTTTGACGGATTTGAGTCACCGCGCTCACCCGTGAGTTTAAGTCTCCGATCGAGTACTGGCGAAAAAAGGAAGCTTTTAAGTTGAGCAGCCGATCCCAGACTGCGGCTTGGGTTGAGGCATCGGCAAAGGTTTCGACTCGCATAATCGCAAAACCTTGAGCGAGTTGAAAAAGTGTGCTGCCAAAAGCGGTTGCCAGAAGTGCTAAGGCGATTTGCACTAATAAGCCGCGATCGGCATCTGGAATCGCACTATCAACCAAAATTGCGGTAGCTTGGGGGGTGATCATTCCCAACAATGTTGTTGCAGCACCCGCTGTCAAAACCACCATCAATTCTTTATAGTGTCCTTGCAGGGCAAATTTCAGCAGATCGATCGTCTTGAGAACTTTGTCGGGCAATGGGCGATAGAACGTGTATCCGGTGTTTGCGAGTGTGGCAGCGCTCTTAGCATTAATGGGAATGTGAGTTCTCTTAATTGGGTCGAAGATCTCATAGCGAGTATCTGAGATCGGCAACAGCGCTACTGGATGATTGTCCTCAACTGTGTAAGCGAGCATGGCACCGCAATCTTTTTTCCACCACTGACCTTGCAGCGCGATCGAGCGCATTCGCAGCCGAGAAGCCCGCGCGATCGCTTGCAGCGGATCTTGCACCCGATTCATGTCTTCAGACTTGGCGGGCGGTCGAATCGTCACGCCCAAAACTCGCCCAACAGCACCCGCCGCAATCAGCAAAGCCTGATCAAAATCATTGTCTCCAAGCTGGGCAGATGGGATGGCTTGTTGGGCTTGCAGCAACGAGGCTAACTCACCCAGCGTTTCCTCCATCACCTGATGATTGAGGTGTTGCCGTTGTTGAAATCGCTGTAATTCGTCGCTGGTTTCCTGCTGTTCTAAAAAGTACAGGGTTTGCAGCACATAAACTTGAAGCTGGAAGATGCCCATCAACAAAGTGTTGGGATCTTCTACCTGTTCTGTTGTTAGGGTTTCAAGCTCGATCGTATCTTCGGCTTGAAACCACATATCTGCACTCACGGGCAACAGTCCCGATTGGGGTGTGAGCAACAGTTCCTCAAATCCCATCCAGTTGGCATAGCCGCGCTGGATCTGTACCCACGAGACAAGCTCTCGCTGAGGCTGGAAGATCTGACCATTGGTGAGTGAAAAATAACGCACCCCTTCTTCTTGAAACGGCAGTCCAGGAGGAACGATCGTAGACACCGCTAATCCCAGTTGTTCAACCCATCCGTTGATTAAAGCCAGAGCTTCGCCATTGCCTTCGGCGATAAATTGGCGAAAATCTTTGATCGACACTTTGAGCAGTTCGGTTTCTTCGATTGATACTGCAAAAAGCTGATAGGGCAACGGCTCAAAATCGCTAGAGATCGAGAACAGAGCTTGCCGCGATCGTGTTGTGAACAAATAGCGGCGAGTTCCTTCAGCAACCCCTTCTTTGACGGGCATTGCGAACACTGCTAACGAACCCGATTTCACGACCCAAATCGTCTCCGGGTCATCTAAAATCAGTGGCTCATTGCCTTTAAGTTGATAATACTCTCCGGGCAAGGTGACAATCCGAATCTGATCTAACATGGTTGTTCCTCTTGAAGTGCTCCGCCTTCGCTCTGAATCAATTGCAAATATTTGCCTTCAATTTGCTGCAACTCGTCATGGGTGCCTCGTTGCACTACCTTGCCGCGATCGAAGACAATAATCTCGTCACAATCTCGAATCGTACTCAACCGATGCGCCACGATTACACAGGTGCAGCCGCGCTCTCGGAGTTTTTGATCAATTAGCCTTTCAGCTTCAGAATCGAGGGCGCTAGTTGCTTCATCCATGATCAAAATCGCCGGATTGTTCACCAGGGAACGAGCAATCTCTAAACGCTGTCGCTGTCCGCCACTTAAATTGGTGGCTCCTTCTGCTAGATCAGCGCTGTAGCCTCCGGGTAGCGACAACACGACATCCTGAATGGCGGCATCTTTGCAAGCGCGAACTAAATTGCTAAAGGGAACAGTCGAATCCCATAGCGTCAGATTGTCCCGAACACTTCCAGCAAACAGTGAGATATCTTGTTCAATTAGCGCGATCGAATGGGTAAGAATCGATCGAGGAATCTGGCTTCTCGATCGATCATCAAACAAAATGTCTCCTGACCAGGCTTCATATAAACCACAAATCAGTTTGGCAACTGTTGACTTACCTGAACCACTGCCCCCAACTAATGCGACTCGTTGACCTGGCTTGAGCGACAGACTGAGATTTTCGATTAAGGGCGGCGCAGAGCGATTGTAGCCAAAGGTAATGTTACGAAGTTCGATATAGCCTTGCAGCCGAACATTAGCGGCAGGAAGAGCATCAGACGGCGGGGCGCTGATGGGTTCTTTGACCGCAGGGTCGATCGAGCTACGCAACACATCATCCAGGCGATTGAGATTACCTTCCATTTCTTGAAGTTCACCCGCGAGACCGACGAGATTATTGACAGGCTCTAAAAAGCGCTGCATCAATGCTTGAAACGCAATCAGCATGCCAATACTCAGCACCCCATCCATGACGCGCAGTCCGCCCACAACCAGCAACAGCATGGATGTAATTGAGGTCAAAAACGAGGGCAGTACGCCCAGAGTTTGATTCGTCGTATCCATTTCCTGTCGGGCATTGATCGCTTTGGCGTAGTAGCCTGCCCAGCGGGAAAAGAATTCTGACTCTAGCCCCGATGCCTTCAGCGTTTCCATACTTTGCAGCCCTGAAATCGAGACCCCGCTGACTTTGCCTTGTTCTTGCATTAAACGCAAATTGGCATCGACGCGCTGACGAGAAACCCATCGCCAAACGGTGACGTTTACTATCACAAATGCGATGCCGATCGAGGTCAACACGACATCATATTGCAGCATCACCACAGCATAGAAAACGACGGTAAAGGCGGAGATGGCGGTAGTAGCTAATCGTCCTGACAGCAGATTCGCTAGACTGTCGTTGAGGCGAACTCGGCTACTAATTTCTCCGGCAAATCGCTGATCATAAAAGCTAACTGGAAGTCGTAGAATATGCCATAAGAATCGGCTGGACATGCCCACAGCTAACTTAATTTTCATGCGGCGAAGAAACTGAAGCTGAAGCAAGGTCAGAAATCCACTTAATACGGCTGTGCCTATAATTCCAATGATTAAAGGATGCAACCAATCGTCTCTGCCTTCGATTAATACATTATCGACAAACGCTTGAGAGAATGCTGGAATCGCTAACCCAGGAATCACTAAGAGCAATCCTGCGATTACACAATAGATCAGCGCCCCGATCGAGCTTTCCAATCGATCCCACAACGCGAGAATGAGACTTGGTTTACGTCCTCCTGGCTTAAATTCTGCACCCGGTTCAACAACCAGCACGACTCCAGTAAACGCTTGATCGAACTCTTCTAGCGAAATGGTTTGAGGCCCACTCGCCGGATCGTTGATATAAACTTTGTCTTTGCTAAACCCTTCAACAACTAGGAAATGATTGAAATTCCAAAAGACAATGTAGGGGCAGTTCAGTTTGCGTAGCGCCTCTAACTCGATCTTAAAGCCTTTTGCCTGCAACCCATAGCTACGCGCCGCGCTGAGAATATTAGAGGCTTTGCTGCCGTCTCGTGAAACGCCGCAGGCTTGACGCAACTCAGCTAGAGGAACAATGCGATCGTAATAACCCAACATAATTCCCAGTGCCGCCGCCCCGCATTCTACTGCCTCCATTTGCAAGAGGGTGGGAGTTCGACAGCGACGATCGGGCGGGCTAATCATCTGCCGAATCGGTCTTAATTTACGTCCAATTTGTCCAACAAGAGTTCGCATAATCAGTAAGCTCCACTCCACGATCGCAGAATCGGAAAGACAAACGAAATCGGAGATTGTTCATCGATTTTGACGCGCACTGAGGTCGTCGTACCTGGTGTGACTTGGGTTTCGGGACCCTTAGATGAAGACCAACGAAAATGGCTCTTTGTCGAAGCGTCAGGTTGAAGCTCTGCAAAAACTTGAATTTGTGGCTCTTTAGTGAGCAGGCTCTGCAAGACTTCAGTTCCGCCGACCACGCTCGCTGCACCCTCTTTTGTCACCGGAAACTCAGATATATTCGTGACGGTTGCCACAATGCCCCCAAAGCGTTCTCGTTTGACCGTAGACGGGGTAACTTGTAGCTCCATTCCCTTCTGAATCTTTTTGCCCTCACTGACTGGGAAAAATGCCACCCCGACCAATTTATTTGAGGAGTCTTGAGCTTCGATCGTGCCCATTCGTCCTCCTTCTTCGAGTGTTTGTCCTAAAACGGCGACAACCTCTAACACTCGCCCATCAAAATTACTTTTTACCTGGCTTTTGCCTTTTAATTGTGATTGCAGTTGTACGATCGTTCGCTCTGTGTCTTGAATTTCTTTTTTACGGTTCGTTGCAATGGCTAAATCTTGTTCTGCTTGACCTGCGAGTTTTGTGTCTAGTGTTGCTAACTGAGCTTGCAAATCTTTGGTTGCATTGACGTTCTCTAAAAATTGTCGTTGAGCATCAGCTTCTTTGACATCAAGCTGTTTCTGTTCCGATTGAATTTCGTTGATTTTAGTTTGGCTGTTAAGAAATTCTTGCTGTGCCTGAAGCACGCTATCACTCGACACAGCACCCTCTTGGCGTAGCTGCTGCCGCAACTCAAATCGCTGTTTGAAGGTCGGTAAAAGATCTCGCGTCGTCTGCAATCGTTGCTCTAAGTTCTGCCGCTCTTGCCGAATTGAATTAAGACCTTTATCTCTAATAATTGGTGTGACGGATTGAGTTGTCTCTAAACTTTGCTGGAGTGCCTGACGCTGTTGTTGCAAGGCACCCTTATCTAAGACTGTTCGCTGGAGTTGCAGTGAATTTGCAACGCGATCTTGCTCTTGCAGTTGAACCATTTTGGCACGAGCTAGGTCTAACTTTTCTTGCAGTTCAGTCTGGTCGATCGTGGCAATCACCTGCCCTTTTTTCACCTGATCACCCGGACGAATATTCAGAGTGAGAATCTTCCCAGAACTGGGAGACTGAAACGCCGTCACCTTGCTAGGATAAACAACGACACCCTGCCCTGTAACAGTAATGGGAATGCGACCGAAAACGCTCCAGGTCAGCCCAACCGCAATCAAAGATCCCATCGCCGCTAACGGAATCCACTTCTTAGGCTGAACAATTTGCATCAGTTGATCGAGTCGCTCTGGAGACGACAAGCGATCGAGGGCTTCTTTTCGGAATAGGTTGTTCTTGTTGATCGTGACCATACTGACTCCATTCAATTGTCGAAATTTACATGCGATCGGGGTGCGGCATCGGGGTGCCCCCTTGGTGTCAACTTGAGTTCAAATCGTGGTGATGCCTGGCTTGTCGCCCTCATCCCCAACCCTTCTCCCCGTGGGAGAAGGGAGCCAGATTCAAAGTCCCTCTCCCACGGGGAGAGGGATTTAGGGTGAGGGCTACGGCAATAGCCATGCCCCTACCCTCGAATCTGTTTCAGCATCCAGTCAAATCGAGTACCCGCTAGCGTTACCTGAGCCAAAAAGCCCGAACTCAGTTCATCTTCGTAGGTCAAGCGATCGTCGAGAGATCGACCTGAGCTGTAGGTGATTCTGCCGTAGCCCAACCGATTGATGATGCCTTGCTGTTTGTCGGCTAACAAAATCGCTAACACGCGATAAAATCGAGCCGCAAACCCAACATCGTGCAGCAGTTTTGCCGCCAGCCGCCAGCGCGGAATTGCTAGCACGATCGCATCCTCAACTGCCCGAATTGTCATCGCAGGCGGACTCGCCTCCACAAAAGGCGTTTCGCCTACCATGTCGCCTCGCGATAGTTTTGCAAACTCTCGTTCGACGTGATCGGTTTCTTCTAAGTTTGAAAAGGCACGAGTTAGAGGATTGCTTTCGTCGTCAGCGATCGAGGTAACCATTTTCCCATCTAGCAAAATGTAAAATGCGTCAACGGGTCTGCCAGCATGGAACAAGACATCGCCCGCAGCAATCCTCACAGCATTGCCCGCAGCAATCATCCAACCAATATCACTATCGTTTAACTCTGCAAACGTGCACAAAATTTCTCGAATCTGAGGCTGGCATAACACGATCGTACTATGTCCAATCTGACTAACAATCTGCTCTAGTCGGTGCGCCAACAAAACCGCGATCGCCCGATAGAGATGAGCCGCAAACGTGATGTCTGTCTGCAATTTCTCCATAAGCTGCTGTTGCGGAATCATCAACACCAGCGATTTTCTGAGTGCTTTGACGGTGGTAGAAGACTGGTAGGAGGTTAAGAACGGCAGTTCTCCGACTACCTCCCCATTGGTGAGTCTGGCGATTTCTCGCCCTGACAGTTCGCCCCCTTCGAGGGCAGCAAACGCCCGACCGATCGGGTTATCGTCAGCCTGAGCAACTGAAACGGTCAATGCGCCATCTAGCAGAATGTAGAGAGCATTAACCAATGTACCTTGGCGGATCAGGGTCGTGCCAGCCGTCACTTCTTCTCTCCGACCCGTTGCCAAGATCCAGTCAACATCACTGCTACTCAGTTCCTTTAGTAGAACTTCTGTCATAAATTTAACTTCCTTCTGTGTTGCTACGAGGGAATCGATCGGAGGGGATAAGGGAGCTAGTAAAAGATCACGATTGGTTTTGCTGTGTTATGCAACTCGTGTAGGAGATACTAATTTTTTAGAATGAAACTACAGATGCTTGTTGAGAGAGAAGAGAGTAGCAGTCAAAATTCAACGAAGAGAGCACAATTTAACGAAGCATCTGTAGAATGAGTGTGGTGAAGTCCGTAATACAGGAGTTGTTGATTTGTAAGAGTGGGCTACCGTGTATACACAAATTGCTTTAAGTTTAGATTGCTGGGGGTCGCCCCCTAAATCCTCCATCCTGCGGGACTTTGACCCCAGACTTTCAGTTTCAAAGTCCCCCAATTTGGGGAGATTTAGGGGGCAGAAGCCGCTCATAACGAAGCGAAAGGACTTACGTATACACGGTAGGTAAGAGTGGAGCTTCTAGCCTGTACGGGCAGGATGCCCATCCCACAAATCATTCAGGATTACTATGGAATCAACGGCGGTGATTGATTAGGGGAGGGAACAACTCCCGAATCGTCGTTGTAATAACCAGACACCTTATCGGTAATCTTTTTTGAAATCGCTTCTTTGGCGGTATCGTATATACTATCGGCTGGATACTTGCCTGGTTGATATTCAGCAGCACCACCTGCGATTTCTGCAAGTTCTTGAGCCGATAGCTCTTGTGGTTTAGGTTGCTTTTTGTTGTCCATTAGAATTGTTCTCCTTGCTATTTTTTGCTATTTTATGAGTCGTTGTGTTTAGTCTGAACCGTCGATCGCAGTCGCACTTCCTAGCAGCCCACTCAGAGCATCAAGGTCTTCTGCACTGGCATCGGTGATCAGAATTTGAAGACCGACAGATTCGATGTTTTCTGCCGCAAACGTAGACTTTGAGGAACCATATCCTCCAGTCTCTTGTGAAGTTGAGATATTAGTCTGTCGGAAAAAAGCGGCATTCAAACGGAGATTGAAACCGCCTGCCACGTCCTCTAATTCCTCATCGGACAACTCGACAGCATCGGTGGGCTTAATTTGGTCATCTGACATAGGGGGTTCTCCTTATTGGGGGTATCGGTTAAATAGACCTCCTGCACAAATCCGGGAACGCCCCCTAAATCCCCCAGAATGGGGGACTTTGAAACCGTAAGTCTTCTCAAAGTCCCCCAGAATGGGGGATTTAGGGGGCACAAGCCGACCTAAACGGAGCGAGACCTGAGAGCAGTTTATATCTGAAATCCTATTCACGCAGGAGGTCTCATAGGGGCACGCTGCCATGCCCCTATGAGAGTTTGTTTAGAAAACTATCTCTCGATTCCGATCGTGGGGTTAGTTGCCCGTTTCGGTCACTTCAAAGATGGCAGCTTTGAAGTCGTCGGTTTCTTGAATGTTGGTGCTGCGAACCCCGTTGCGATCGGCTGATAGTGTGCTGATCTGAACGTCTTGTAGTTCTGCGGTGAAGGCTGCGGCTTCGCGACGAGCACCGCCTGCAACTAGGTCGAGATCTTCAGCAGACAGTTCCACGGTGATGTGTGATTCTGAGGTCATGGTCATTCTCCTTGTGATGTATGGGTATGTGATGTATCAGTGAACTAGATAAGGTTGAAAAGACAGACTTTAGTTGCCCGTTTCGGTCACTTCAAAGATGGCAGCTTTGAAGTCGTCGGTTTCTTGAATGTTGGTGCTGCTAACACCGCCGCGACTAGAATTGAGGGTGCTAGCTTGGAAGTCAGTGAGTTCTTGAGTCTCAGCAGCCGCAAATCGTCTTGCGCCACCAGCCACTAAATCGAGATCTTCAGCAGACAATTCTTGAGATTGGATAGGGTCGATGGAATTCATTTTTGTTCTCCTTAAAGTGTGGTTAGTTGACGATCGGTCAGGAAGTTGAGCAGAGAGGATTTACCTTGAGAAAGCACCTCTCTAAGTTGCAATCAAACAGTGGAACTAGTTGCCAGTTTCGGTCGCTTCGATGATGGCAGCCTTGAAGTCGTCGGTTTCCTGAATGTTGGTGCTGCTAACACCGCCGCGACTAGAATTCAGGGTGCTAGCTTGGAAGTCAGTGAGTTCTTGGGTTTCAGCAGCCGCAAATCGTCTTGCGCCACCAGCCACGAGATCAAGATCTTCAGCAGACAGTTCCATAGAATAGTTGTTCTCAGACATGATGTGTTTCTCCTTGGTTTGTGTGTTTGTGTGTTGACTCAAACAGAATTGTGATTGCGTGAATCGCTTCATTCGTTTCCTGCTTGATGTCCCTAGAATACGAATTTCACCTAGGGATGCACATCTGAAAAACGTCTAGGATTCGGTCTAAGGCGAAGTAGGTAGAGGCGGTCTGACTTTCGCTGCACACGGTTAAATCACACCCCGGACTTTCGTTATAGGCGATCGCCGATCGCTCCAACTAAAGTGATGAATGCACGCTCAATGTGGTGCTTTCAGTGCATATCGCAGTATGAATAAACGTATAAGCGTCAATGAATTATTAGAACTGATCTCGATCGGTAACAGACTATTAAGATGATTGCCGAGAGATTTTAAGCCCAATGATTTATGAGTATCCGTAAATTTTCAGCAGTGTTGTAAATACCAACGGAAACGACCATGTTTAATCGATTCAAATTGGCAACAAAATTTACTTTACTTCTATCGCTGGTGTTTGTTGGTGCGATCGTCATCAGTGGTTTTGCATTATCTCATGCCCTTGAGCAAAAAGCCGAATCTGAAATCGGCTACCGCAGCCAAATTTTGGCAGAAACGATGAACTCGGTACGCGCTTTCACAAACACTCACGTCAGCCCTCTCTTGATGCCGATGGTTGACACTCAAGCCACGTTTATTCCCGAAGTCATTCCTAGTTACACCGTCAGAGAAGTCTTTGAGAGTCTTCGCAAAAATGAAGACTATAAAGACTTCTTTTATAAAGATGCGCTGCTAAACCCAACCAATTTACGAGATAAAGCCGATGAGTTTGAAGCGGGTATCACAAAACGATTTAACAGCGAATCAGGGCTGAAAAATATATCTGGATTTCGCGACTCGGTGGGCGAAAAGATGTTTTATAGCGCTCGTCCATTTTCAGTCAAAAATGCGACCTGTTTGCGCTGTCACAGCACACCAGAAGCCGCTCCAAAAAGCCACATCGCCAGCTATGGTTCAGAAAATGGCTTTGGATGGAAACTCAACGAAGTGTTAGGCAGCCAAATTATTTACGTTCCTGCTAGCAAAGTCTTTGACGATGCCAATCGTGCATCTTTTTTGATCATTAGTATATTCGTGGGTATTTTCGCACTAGTTATTTTACTGATTAACTATTTGCTCAAGCGAAACGTGCTGCAACCGATTAAGCCCATGGCGCAACTCGCTCAAAAAATCAGTATGGATGAAATCAGCGCTGAGGAAGCGGCAGAGTTTGAGCATGGAAAACTTAAGGCGATCGTCAAGCGAAACGATGAGCTAGGACAATTGGGACGAGTGTTTCAACGTATGGTGCAGGAAATTTATGCTCGTGAGCAACAACTCAGACAACAGTTGCAAAAACTTCGTCTTGAAATTGACGACAATAAGCGGGCACGTCAAGTTGCTGAAATCGCTGAATCAGAATCGTTTCAAAAATTGCAGGAGGAGGCGAGAGCCATGAGAAGCAAGCGCGATGCTGTGGATGAATAATTATTGTTTAAGTTAATCTAACCAGTCGTTTCACCCTTGAGGATTTATCGTGTCTGAAATAATCTCGGTTCATTCGTTTCGTGGCGGAACTGGTAAATCAAACGTTACCAGTAACCTCGCTACGCTGATCGCTCGTTCTGGTCGCCGAGTTGGAGTAGTTGACACCGACATCCAATCGCCCGGAATTCACGTTTTATTTGGGCTGGAAGAAGATCAAATGCGCTATACCCTAAACGATTATTTATGGGGACGTTGCGCGATCGAAGAAGCCGTTTACGATGTCAGTCCCATTCTGAAGCAAAAACAATCCTTTTTTGGTCGTCAGGGCAGCATTCATCTTCTTCCTTCTAGCATTCGCATGAGTGATATCTCTCGCGTTTTGCGCGAAGGCTATGATGCACGTCTGCTGAATGACGGGTTGCATAATTTAGTTCGTCGCTTAAAGTTAGATTATCTGTTGATCGATACGCATCCCGGCATTAACGAAGAAACGTTGCTGTCTATTATTCTCTCTGATACGCTGGTGTTGATTCTTCGCCCAGACAAGCAAGATTATCAAGGTACAGCCGTCGCGATCGATGTAGCTCGCAAGCTAGAAGTGCCGAAGATGCTGCTCGTCATTAACAAAGCACTGCCGACTCTCAACTTTAAAGAGTTGCGGCAACGGGTGCAGAATACCTACGAAACCCCAGTGGCAGGCATTTTGCCAGTCTGCGAAGAGATGTTTGATTTGGGGAGCAGCGGCATCTTCTGCTTGCGATATCCCGATCATCCCTGGACTCAAGAAGTGACTGCGATCGCTAAACAAATTATGGGTTCTGGTGCGAAGTTATTGGCTTAGGATCGTTGTAAGGGCATGGCACTGCCGTGCCCATTGGCGTTGCAAGTAACCGATATTTTTAATCCACGATCGTTAATAGACCTCCTGCATGAATAGAATTCTCGATATAAACTGCGATCGGATCTCGCGCTGTTTGGGTCGGCTTGTGCCCCCTAAATCCCCCAAAATGGGGGACTTTGAACCCGCAGATCTTCTCAAAGTCCCCCATTCATGGGGGATTTAGGGGGCGTTCCCGGATTCATACAGGAGGTCTAATCTAATTTCAAGAACAATTGCGATCGTTCAACCGACAACTAAAGGACACGACATATCGTGCCCCTACTTGAATAATCGGACAGGTTTTTGTTGAAGCAACGCCGCCGTCTCTTTGCTATCGCCTGGAAAAATGGCTCTCACCCGCTCTACGACCGAAATCATATACTTGTAATCTGGAACCGGAGCATTCGTCACAAATCCCGCTTCTTGGGCGACCACAGAAGGCGTTTCACTCAAAATCTTGCGGATGGACTCTTGAGCATTGCGCTCGATCGTCGGGCTGATCAACACTGCACCCGCCGGGACGGGATGAACATCGGTGAACAAGATCCGTAGATTGAATGGAGTCACCTGACTTTTGTAAGCCGCAAATTCTTCGAGCGATACTGCACCTACTGCTGCTTTACCTTCAACAACCGCTTCTAAAATCGCCTTAGGGGTGGGCGGAAATATCAGTTCAGAAAGCGTTAAACCATATAGGTTGAAAATCGGCAGGTAGTATCCTGTGGCTGAACCTGGTTTGCCCAGCGCCAGAGATTTGCCCGCGATCGCCGCGATCGATTGAATCGGGCTATCGTCACGCACAACCAACACTGACCGCAAGCCCTGCACGCCAAACAGCGGAAAGAGGGGTATATATTGGTGTTGCGAGATCGCGATCGCGGTTAAACCGGGGGGTGCAAACACGAGTGACCACTCTTGTCTTTGAATTTGAGCCAGCGCTCTGCTTTCATTTAAGGTAGGCTCTAACTCCACCAATGACTGAGTTCTTTCGCTTAAGTAGCGTTTGAAGCGCTCATATTGGTCAAGCGATTTACTACTCTCGTCGTAGCTAACCGTCCCAACTAGCAGCGATCGATGTTGAGGTGTGGGTGTGGGGGCGCTACAGGCAGACAGCAGCATCAAATAGAGGAACCCGCGACGGGAAATTCTCGAAGGTAAGGTTACGCTCAATCGCCTCATTGTTGTGCTGGCAGCTTCATCCATCATCTTCTTTTGCTGTAAGTCAGTCGATAGTGTTCTAAACAATTCGATACTGTACAAGTACTGTACAATACCCCCAGGTTTTCTACTTTACTGTACACAAATCTATTCCAACGATCGCTGCACTCCACCGATCGATCTGAACGATGACCCCACAACTCGAAGCCGAGATCGCATTAGATCATAAGTTCTATCTTCTTTAAAACAACACAATTCGACCGCTTCACCTGATATGCTGTCCTATAACAAACTCAGTTAAGAAAAAAACTTTAGCGTTCAAACCTTGTGACGCGATTCCAACATCCTCTCAAATTATTGCTGCTATCTACGTCGGTAGGTGCGTTAGGGTCGGGTTTGGGGGGCGGCGTAGAATTGACCCTCAAAAATATTGCTCAAGCCTTAAAGCATCAGGGACATCAAGTTACGATCGTCGCTCCCGCCCATTCTGTTCTCGAAGGCGTGCCTCTAGTGACGATCGCCGGGAACTTGCAAATCACTGCCCAAACTCAAGGAGGCGATGCCCTAATCACGCTGCCCCCAAACGCGGTGCTGGGGAATATGTGGGCGCATGCTCGTCAGGTTCAACACGAGTATAATTTGCTGATTAACTTTGCCTATGATTGGTTGCCCTTCTATCTGACCCCATTTTTTGAGCGTCCGATCGCCCACCTCGTCAGCATGGGTTCGCTCACCGACGCAATGGATCAGATCATTGAACAAATTGCTGTTGGGTTTCCGGGCACGATCGCAGTTCACAGTCGCGCACAGGCAGAAACCTTTCAGTTTGCAGATCGTTGTCGCAACCTTCAAAACGGCTTTGACTTGTCCCTCTATGAGTTTTGCGCTCAACCTAAACGACAACTCGCCTGGGTCGGACGAATCGCGCCAGAAAAAGGCTTAGAAGATGCGGTAGCGGCGGCTCAAATCGTTGGAATTCCGCTTAAGATTTGGGGCGTGATTCAAGACAGGGTTTACTGGAATCAGATTTGTGCTGATTATCCTGACGCTGCGATCGCATACGGCGGATTTTTGCCCACCTCAGAATTGCAGCAAGTGTTAGGACAATCACAAGCATTATTAATGACTCCTCGCTGGGTCGAAGCCTTTGGAAATGTGGCGATCGAAGCCCTTGCTTGTGGAGTGCCCGTTATCGCCTACCGTCGCGGCGGCCCCGCAGAAATTGTTCGCGATGGCGAAACAGGTTGGTTAGTGGAACCTGATAGCGTCGATGGATTGGTGAACGCGATCGCCCAGTTAGATCGTCTCGATCGTCAAGCCTGTCGTCGCCAAGCCGAAGCTGAATATTCTTTAGAGGCAATGAGCGATCGCCTAGAAGCCTGGTTTGAAACGATCCTGAAAAAAGTTTGAGACATGAAACGTTGCCAACCTCCAGCCCCGCTTAAACCCGGTGATTTGTTACGAGTCATTGCTCCGAGCGGCACCTTGAGAGAAATGAGTGCCTTTCAGCAAGGCGTAGACGTTTGGCGCGATCGAGGCTATCGAGTCGAGTTAACACCCGGATTTGACGATCAATACGGCTACCTCGCCGGGACTGACGCAAACCGCCGCACTCAGCTAGAAATCGCCCTCAAAGATCCCGAATGTAAAGGCATTCTGTGTGCCAGAGGTGGATATGGGGGAGCCAGGCTGCTTGAAGATTGGACGTTTCCTTTAACAGAACCGAAGTGGCTGATTGGGTTTTCTGACATCACCAGCCTGCTGTGGAGCTTTAGCCATCAAGGAATTTCTGGAGTTCACGCGCCTTTGTTGACCACGATCGCCACCGAGCCAGATTGGTCAAAAGAACGATTATTTGATTGGGTCGAAGGTCGTCCGTTACGATCGCTCACAGGCTCAGGTTGCGGTGGAGGGCAAGCAACCGGATTGTTACTTCCAGCAAATCTTACCGTTGCCACTCATCTTCTCAATACGCCATTACAACCTGATTTATCAGATATTATTCTAGCGTTTGAGGATGTGAGTGAAGCCCCTTATCGGATCGATCGCATGTTAACCCAGTGGCGATCGACTGGTGCATTTCAAAATGTATGTGCGATCGCGTTGGGGCGTTTTAGCCAATGCAATCCGCCTAGCAATATTCCTAGTTTTACTATTCACGAAGTATTATGCGATCGCCTTGGTGATTTAGGAATTCCAATCGTCTCTGACTTGCCTTTTGGTCACGATGGCGAAAATGCTGCCTTACCCGTAGGAGTTCCGGTTTGGTTGGATGGCGATCGGGGCATTCTCAGTTTTGAGCCATTTCATTAACGTTGACTATTCACTTACTCTCGATGTTATGCCGATCGAAGTGCCCAGCTTCTATAACCCAGAACATTGCCACAACGAATCTGAAGTTGAAAGCAAATTCATTGTTCACTATTTGCTTTCAGCGTTAGGATATTCTCCTCAGAGTTGGCGGCAAGAAGTCACGTTTGGCAGCATTCGTCTCGACTTTTTGGCGGTTGCTGTCAACATCTTTGGGCATCGGAGTCATCTGCAACTGATCATAGAAGCCAAACACCCTCGACAAAACCTCGATCGTCACACCCGAAAATTCCGTCGCTATCTCACTCTTCTCAATATTCGCTATGGCATCTTAGCACTTCACTGCGACGGTGATGTTCCAGAAATGTTGTTGCATCAACCCAAAACCCTGTAGAGACGTGAAATTTTGCTCATCAAGACAAAAGACGACCTCGTAGACTGCGCTAGGTGTGAGTCGGCGAATAATTTTCAGGTATGCCTCGGCTTCACCACATCGACGAAATCGACTTACCACTAAAGTCTGAGCGTCGGGCAAAAAACGAACAACACACCAGGGATGAAGTTGGTTGCGGTAAGACATCGTGAAGTAAGCGATCGCTGCTCAGCGTCGCATGAAGGTTGGCAGAGATGGCATTTAGACAGAATGAGATTGAGCGATCGGGCGTTTCCGATCGTCTCGCTCACCTGAAATAGCTACAAATCGCATGATTGATGAGACACTAAGATACAGACAAGCGCCTCCAAGAGCGTTCAACTGTTTGGTCTGCCGCTTGCTAAATTCCTAGTATTAGTTATCTACTCTTATCCAAGCATTCTTGGAATCAAAAGTCAAGTTTCCTTGGATAAGTTTGCTTATAATCTATGACGAAAGAAGTTCGCTCTCAAAGAGACTCTCCTCTAAGAAAACGTCGAGAGGAATTAGATCTAACCCAACGAGACATTGCATTAGCTTTGGGCAAAACAGACCAAACGATCAGCAACTGGGAAACTGGTGTTTATGAGCCAAAGATGACACCGCGTGAAGTGAAGGCGCTTTGCCACTTACTAAAGTGGACGCTAGATGACATGCCCGATGAGTTTGGATCTTCCGCAATCACTTCGTAAAGCACAATAGAGTCTTTAATGATCAAACTAAAGCAGTTTGGAGAAGTTCAATGGTTAGCACCAACGACGCGATCGCTCCTCAAGCCCTTGCCGAAAAACGCATCTCACTTTACAACATCAGTTGGCAAACTTATGAAACCATCTCAAATGCGCTTGGCGATCGGAGTTCTCCCCGCCTAACTTACTACGGAGATACTTTAGAAATCACGACTTTTTCAGAACTCCATGAAACTGCAAGCGAATTGATCGGCGACTTCGTTGAGATTTTAGTAGAGAAAGCAGATTTGAACATCAAAAGTTTGGGATCAACCACACTCAACCGACCCGACTTAAGAGCCGGAGCCGAACCCGATAAATGTTATTACATTCAAAACGAGCCTTTGGTCAGAGGTCGAACTGTTGATCTAAAAACCGATCCACCGCCTGATTTAGTCGTCGAGATCGATATTACCCACACCGATATCAACAAAAAAGCCCTCTATCAACAGATGGGAGTCAACGAATTTTGGCGCTATGACGGCAGAACACTTACGCTCTATCATCTCCAAGGCGGCAACTATCAAGAAGTGCAGACCAGCCCCACTTTTTCTTGGGTGCCGAAAGAAACGCTTTATCGGTTTTTAAGAGACTGCGCTGAACAGGGCGAAACTCAAGCAAAACGAACCTTTCGGAACTGGGTGAGAGAACAGATTCAGCTATTGGGGACGAATGGCTAACCCAGTTTCAAAGTTGAAGAGATGAATTTTTTCAAGCGCGATCGCTAACCAAAGTTCCTCACCAAGTCTCACGCGGCGATCGGGTTCCACTCTCGCTTGCATCATTTCACCCGCCAAACTCACCGCTAAAAACGTCTCATTTCCTAACGCTTCGACTAGCTCGACTTGCACACGCAAATTGCTAGAATCCGCCACATCAACCCTCAAATGTTCAGGGCGAATGCCTAACAAAACGGTGTCGCCATCATAAGCTTGCAGAGTCGATGCCCAGCGATCGGGCAGAGTCAGACGAAACTGAGGATGACTGAGTTGAAGCGGACTTTTCACCTGGACGGGCAAAAAATTCATCGGCGGCGAACCGATAAACTCGGCAACAAAGCGATTTGCCGGATAGTTATAGAGGTCAAGCGGTGTGGCAAGTTGTTGAATTTGTCCGGCATTCATCACGGCAATGCGATCGCCCATCGTCATCGCTTCCGTTTGATCGTGGGTGACGTAAATCGTGGTCGTGCCCAACTGACGCTGAAGTTTGACAATTTGAGCGCGAGTTTCTGCCCGCAGTTTGGCATCGAGATTCGAGAGCGGCTCATCCATCAAAAACACTTGCGGGTTTCGCGCCATCGCTCGTCCTAAAGCGACTCGTTGTTTTTGTCCACCCGAAAGCTGTTTGGGCAACCGTTCTAGTAAAGGTTCGATTTGCAGCATTTGAGCCACGATGCGAACTCGCCGATCGACCGCTCGCTCTCGATCGGACTGATAGCGCAATTTCTTCGGCAATTTGCGAGTCGCACCGACTAAAAGATTTTGACTCCAATCAGGAAGCGGTGTTTCAGACTCATTTTGACTCGCAAAGGTCGTTCGTCTCAGCCCAAACGCAAGATTGTCATACACCGTCATGTGAGGATACAGCGCGTAGTTTTGAAACACCATCGCAATATCACGTTCTTTGGGTGGCAAATCATTGACCACGCGATCGCCGACCCGAATTGTGCCTGCCGTCAGTTCCTCTAATCCTGCAATCAGGCGCAGCAGCGTGCTTTTGCCACAGCCAGAAGGGCCGACCAGCACCATAAATTCGCCGTCTTGCACGGTTAAATTAATCGATCGCAAAACAGCAGAAGAAGTTTGAGATTTGAGGTTTGAGGGTTTCTCTAATTCGGCACTCAAAACTAAACTAGGGGTTTCCTGTCTCGTTTCTTTTTGGAAGCTTTTATAGATGTTTTCGAGTTCAACCTGAGCCACGATCGTTCTACCCTCTAATCGGAGGTGATCATCAGCTTATCGGTTTAATACACGCTCAGTCAATCAAGTTTTAAGCTCGATAAACTGCTTTTGCCACTTGTGCTAATCGCTGCATTGCGGTTTCGAGATCGCGATCGCTGCCCGTTAAACTGATGCGTAAACACTGTTGCTTGTGTGACCAATCTTCTCGCAGTCCCGGAAAAAATGTGCTGCCTGGAACTACAATCACGTCTACATCTTTGAGCTTTTGATAAAACTCGCTATCGGTAATCGGCAAATCTTGCAGCCATAACCATGCAAAGATCGCCCCTTCGCCTCGATGCAAAAACCAGGGCAGATCGGGTGGCATTTCACGATCGAGCGTTGCCTCCACGATCGCGATCTTTTGCTGATAAAACGGACGAATCACCGTCTCAGAAATCTCCGCCAATCGACCCGATCGGATGGCACGAGCCGCGATCGCTTGCCCATATCTCGACGAGTGAATGCACAGATTTGTCTGAAAACATTCCAACACGTGAACGAGCGATTCATCTCCGATCGCAATGCCAATTCGCTCTCCGGGCAACCCAGCTTTTGACAAACTCATGCAGTGCAGCACGTTGCCCCCAAACTTGGGAGTCATCTCAGTAAAATTGAGTGCCGGAAACGGTGGAGCATAGGCAGAATCGATCAACACAGGCACGTCATGAGCTGCCGCCAGCGTGACAATCTTGCTCACTTCATCGTCATTCAAAACATTGCCAGTCGGATTGCAAGGACGCGAAAAAATCACACAGCCCGTAGTTTCAGTAATCTGCAATTGACTAAAATCAGGACGATATTTAAAACGGTGAGCCGCCCGATCGATCTCAAGTTCTGGCTTGTAGGCAATCAAGGCTTCAGGAGTCAACGCCACCCCGCCATAGCCTGTGTAGTCTGGGCTAAGAGGCAAAACAATTTGGCGTAACGCTCCGGTTGCGGTGTAGCCACCAAAAGCATTAGCCGCGTAAAAATAGAGACTTTGACTGCCAGGGGTGATCAAAACATTGCGATCGGTCAGGTTTAACCCATATCGCTGGTTAAAATCTTCAACGATCGCATCAATTAAGGGTTGATAGCCTTGACTTGCCCCATAGCGACCGACAACATCGCCATAATCAGGGCTTGCTAACAGATCGGCAGTACAGTCGCGCCAAAGCTGTTCGACTTCTGGCAAAACCACCGGATTTCCAGCACTTAGATTGATAAAAGCTCGATCGCCGCCCGATCGCAGCGTTTCAATAATGTCTTTCATGATCGCCCGCACCCCAGACAGGCGAGACATCTCTACACCAAGTTGACTGAGGACAGGGTTCATGGCAACAGACCATCTTTGAAACAGCGCTCTGATGTTAACTGATAGCCGTCATCAATCGCTAGAACTTTATCAAAGCTAAATTGATCGCAAAGTTCGCTGTTCTAGCTAATTAAATCATCAAGCAATAAATCTTTATAAACAAAAACATCAGCTTGTAACTTAGATGTCCTCTTAGAACAAAAAATATGTTTACGATATGACCCATAGGTGGGTGGATGCTTTTACAACGCTCAAAAATCTCTGCTCTTTGCTCTACGTTCGGACGATCAATCCCATGACAATCTATGTTGGAAACCTGTCTTATCAAGCGACTGTCGATGACTTGCAAACCGCGTTTGCCGAGTATGGCACGGTAAAGCGCGTGGTTCTGCCGACCGATCGCGAGACAGGACGAATGCGAGGCTTTGCCTTTGTAGAAATGACCGAAGACGCGCAAGAAAATACTGCGATCGCTGAACTAGATGGCGCAGAGTGGATGGGGAGACAACTGCGAGTCAATAAAGCAAAACCCAAGGAAGAAAGCCGAGGAGGAAATTAAGACGCAGACTTACGTACGGGCGTAGTGCTGCCGTGCCCCTTGACCTTGCAAGTAGCCGACATGATTTAATTCACGATCCTTAAACAGTCAAAGGTTCTTGCTAGAACCATTGTCTCTCAGCAAGAACCTTTTCAATCTAACCACCATTACACGAGTTCTCAGCCAAAGTTGATCGCCAGTTTAAGCGGCACGACGAGTAAATAGACCCCACAAGAAGATAGCGATAATTGCTCCCAAGACGGCAACAAAGATTCCAGGGATGCTCAAGCCAGCCGAGGTCAGAGCTAACGTTCCATTTTGTAAGAGGCTAAACAAGCTGCCTCCCACAAATGCACCAATGATTCCTAGAACCATGGTTCCAAGAATGCCCCCGCCCTGATCACCAGGGTAGATAGCCTTCGCGATCGCGCCCGCAATCAGTCCTAAAATCACCCAAGCAATAATGTTCATATCGTTTTTCTCCTAAAGCTTTATGCCTACAAAATTAAGATATCAGGGAAGATGAATTCAACCTATCTATCAGAGGTGATAACTGAAATAATCATCAGGAATAGACCAATTTTTGTGAGGGTTTAACCACCTTTAAAGAGAAGAAGCCATTGCTGAAACTCACTTAAGCAGCGCTGTTTTTGGAGGCTAGAGGTTAAAATTTTAAGCTGATTCGTAGTCTTTGCTCTCCAAGATTTTCCTAACGCAACAGTCCAAAGTGCATAATATAGGCTGGGTCTTAACCACGATAATCTTGACGTGCAGGCGCAAGACTTCTGGCAGACTTTTTGATTGAGGTTGACGGTAATGTTTAATTGCCAACCCTCAAAACTGGTGTTTTGGAGAGTCGATGTCCGGGTACATCTTAATTTTTGCGGTGCTAATTTTGGGAGGCGTGATTGCGACGGTTGGCGATCGCATTGGCACCCGCGTGGGCAAAGCCCGTCTCAGTTTATTCAACATGCGCCCGCGTCGCACGGCGGTCTTAGTCACCATTCTCACCGGGACGCTGATTTCTGCCTCAACGCTAGGCATCTTGCTGGCGACCAGTGAACAACTCAGAATTGGCATCTTGCAGCTAGGGCAACTTCAAAAAAAGATCTCAGGATTTCGAGCCACCCTCAGCAAAACAACTCAAGAATTAGAAAACACAACTCAGCAAAAAGGTCAGGTTGAAGCCGAACTGAGCAAAACAAAATCAGAACAGTCCAGAGTTGAGGCACAGCTAAATCGCACCAATCAATATTTAAAGCAGGCCACCGATCGCCAGGCCAGAACCGACGCTCAACTGCAATTGGCAGAAGCTCAACGCGATCGTGTGCGCCTTCAACTGAGTACCGTTTCTCAACAGGCCACCAGCCTGCGGTCAGAGATTAATCAACTGCAATCAGAACGACAAGTTTTAGTAGCCGAGCGCAACCAAGTGCAGGCGCAGATTGCTCAACGAGATGCTGAAATCACAAAACGCACTCAGTTGATTAAGCAGCGCGATCTTGATATTGCTGACCGCGACACGGTGATTGCCCAGCGAGAGCAGCGACTGAAAGCACTTGAAGATCAGCGAGCTTTTTTGGCGCAAGAAGTGCAGCGATCGGACGAAGAAGCTCGATTAGTGCGCCTAGGCATTCTTGGTGTTGAGCGCAACCAAGTGTTAGCATCTGCGGTCGTCAGAATTGTCAACCCACAGGTAGCCAGTCAAGCGGTCGATCAACTCTTGCGAGAAGCTAATCGAGTGGCTCTGCAACGAGTGCAGCCGATCGGAGCAAAACCCACCGATCAGATTGTGCAAATCACCAAACCCGAAGTTCAACAACTGACCGAGCAGATTGACGATGGTCAAGATTATGTCGTGCGAATTCTGTCTGCCGCAAACTATGTTAAGGGCGAAAAAACGCCGATCGCCATCTTCGCCGATGCAGTCCGCAATCAGGTGCTATTTTTAGCGGGAGACGTGATCGCAGCCAAGTCGATCGAGCCTGCAAAACTCTCTAACGCAGAGCTAAGTCAAAGCATCAGTCAATTGATTGACGCGTCTAGGTTTCGGGCCCGTCGGGCTGGCGTGCTCAGCGATTCAGTGCAGATTGAAGGGGTGCAGTCGTTGCAGTCTTGGACGAGTTTTGCCGAAAACCTGCGCCAGTTTCAGACTCCGGTTGAGGTTCGGGTTGTGGCTTCAGAAGTCACTTCTACGGTCGGGCCGCTCAAAATCGAGCTAGTGGCAGTGCAGAATGGACAAGTGGTATTGAGAACTTCTTGAAGGGTGAGAATGATAGGGTGGGCAATGAGACGCACGGGAGAGGAGATCGATGATTGCAGATGCCACCTTTCTTGATCAGCCAGTGATTTTAGGGTTTGATCCGGGGAGTCACAAGTGCGGTTTGGCGGTGATGGGGGTCGATCGTCGGTTGTATTATCACCAGGTTGTGACCGCAGAGGCGACGATCGCGACGATTCAAACGCTGCGCCAGCAGTTTCCCATATCGCTGGTAGTGATGGGCGATCAAACTGCGTCTAAATCTTGGAAGCAATCCCTTGAAAAAGCGTTAGCTGACCCCCTGCGGGTGGTGAGCGTTGATGAACGACACAGCAGCTTAGAGGCGCGCGATCGCTATTGGCAAATGTATCCTCCCAAAGGGCTAACTCGCCTGATCCCGCAAGGAATGAGAACGCCTCCACGGGCGATCGATGACATCGTAGCGATTTTGTTAATCGAACGATATTTAGAACGATTGGTTAGCTAGAAAAATGTTTAAAGCTCTGCCCGAATCGTAAATGAATAATCTCCGCCTGGTTCTAGCTGATAATCTCGCTGTTCTAAAAATCGTCCCAGCGGCTCTTTGATCAGTGCCCGACCCAGAGAAGGTTCAACGCACAATTCCCCTTGGCGAAACTGCCAGTGAAAATGCCACTCAAATTGATTGGCGCTTACATCGCCTTCAATGCTGCCCTGCTGCCAGGACTGGCGAGTAATGCGGACGTGGGCAGTCGTTTCGGGAAGACGTTTTGACACAATATCAGGCGGTTTGTTGCTCAACACTTCGATTGTTGTAGAGACTCATCGCTTTTTCAACCCCTTGCTTGAGACTGAGTTCGATCGCGCTTACGGTTAGATCGAGCACGTCTGGAATTAATTTTGCTTCAGCAGATGAGAAGCTGCCTAACACATGCGAAACGGCATCTTTATCTCCAGGAGCAGTTTTTGGGCTGCCGATGCCAATTCTTAACCGGGGGAAAGTTTGGGTGCCGAGGTGCGCGATCGCTGATTTCATCCCATTTTGTCCCCCTGCCGACCCCGATAATCGCAGACGAATTTTTCCCAAAGGCAAATCCATATCGTCGTAGATCACCAGCACCGATTCTGGGGCTAATTTGTACCAATTGACGACCGCACGAATCGACTGCCCCGAATTGTTCATAAAGGTTGACGGCTTCAGCAATCTGATTTTGCCTCCCGAATAGGTGCCCTCGCCGACGATACCTTGAAATTTGCGATTCTCAGATAAGGAGATTTGCCAAACTCTTGCTAGTTTGTCGATCGCCATAAATCCAACATTGTGGCGCGTCTTTTCATAGTTGCTGCCCGGATTGCCTAGCCCCACAATCAACTGAGGAATCACTAATTTAGGCGGAGTTGCTTCAGTCATGATCCAGTTGAGGCTTCCTTTTCGACGGCTTCGGAGGGTTGAGCAGTCACTTCATCGGCTGGGGCCAGGGTTGGCTGAGACGGCTCTAGAGTTGCTTCCATTGGCTGGCTCGGAGTTTTTGCAATCTGTTCTGCCTCTCGCTTAAATTCTGCTTCAAATTCCTTTGAGGCATCTTGAAAGCTGCGAATTCCTTTTCCTAAACTGCGCCCAATTTCTGGCAGCTTTTTCGGACCAAACACCAGTAGGGCAACCACCATGATCACGACCATTTCTGGTAAACCAATGCCAAAAAAGTTCATTTGCCTGTTTCCCGCAACGTTCTCACCATTGTAGTAGGGGCACGACATGTCGTGCTCTCTCGCGATCGTTCGATCAGTCGCCAAAAAAATCCCGGACGAGCCGGGAAATTGAATGCACTATTCAACGTTTAAGAAGCTGAAATTAGCTGCCCAAGCTTCTCCAATCTACAGAGAACCCATCCAAAATGAGGGAGGAGTTATAGATTTGCAGAATGATTAGTAAGAAGACCAAAAACAGCGCCATGAACACTACCATGACGGGGGTCGTGCCCCATCCAGGAACGACCTTGCCGTATTCGGAGTTCAAAGGTCTCAAAACATCACCCAACCGCGTCCGCTGTGCCATAGCTCACCTTATGATAATCTCGACAAAAATCGTAAATACTTCGTAATATTATAGGGGAACGACCTCATCATTTAAAAACTCAAATGGAACCTGCAATAGCTCTTAACATTTCAATCTTGGTGACGATCGTCGGTTTGACTGGATACGCAGTCTACACGGCGTTTGGCCCACCTGCGAAGGAATTAGACGACCCGTTTGAAGATCATGAAGATTAGTAAATCTCGGTGAATCTTCATCAACGGCTTCTCAGCTTCCTGTGTCCGATCGGGAGTTTTGTGAGATTGAGAAGCTTTTGATTTTCCAAGGTTCGATCAAACCACGGGTAGAATCGTCCTGAAATCGCTCTAATAAATCGAGAGGGTGGTTAATCCTCAGATCCAAATCGCTCTTTAAGCTAAAGACTGCGGATTCTCCATGACACTCATAGCAACGCAAAACAAACTTTTCTGGGTCGTCTTCAGACTGTTTGAATGCAGTCAAAATGAGATTTTTTGATTGCAAGTCGAGAAACGAGCTGATGGGTGGAAGGAATTTTTGATGATCGGGACGATCGCTTCGCAGTTCCTCAAAAGAGAGAGGTACTACTCGCAAGGATTGATTTAGTTCACAGCTTTGACGAACCGTTTGAGCCGATCGCCAGTCTTTGGCATGAGGATAAATGGCATAGGTGAAAGTGTGAACGCCGCGATCGGCTTCTGGATCAGGAAATTCAGACCCACGCAATAATGTGAGACGAATTTGATTTTGCTGGCAGTCGTAGCCGTGTTTACAATCGCTTAAGACGCTGACACCATAGTCATCGCTGCTGAGATCTGCCCAACCGAGTGCCGGAACTTCCCATTGAGCTTGTTCGCGTGGGTTGCGTTCGGCGATCGGTTTGCTCGATCTCTGGATAGCACCGCAAGGCATTTCATAAGTGGCAAAATCAGCATGAATCGTAAGTGGAAATACCGCTTTAACGATGACATGACGTTCTTGCCAGTCGATTTTGTTTTTGATTTTCAGAACCGATGAATCTTGCTCTAGCAGATAGATTTGTTTGAATGTAGAGTCACCAATTTTGCGAGTTACACAAATTTGATAATTTGAGAAACTGCCCCGTTCACAGGTTTCAATCTTCAGACATTCAACGGGCAATAGCGGCTGTTTTGCATACTCTGGGTCGATGTTCCAGGCATCCCAATATTGACCCGCATCGCGAAAGGCTTGAAGCTGGTTTCCAGGGGCACTCAAAACTTCTCGCCGATTGATTTTATCAAAGATGCTCGATAGATTTCCTGTCTGAGGGTCAATTACGACTTTAAGAAATTGATTCTCTAATTCGAGATAATTTGCAATTTCATTAACTTTATCATCAGGAATAATCCAGAAGGTTCGATATCCAATCGCTGGAATGGTAGTCTCTTGTGAGTCACAAATTTTCCAGCCATCAATCTGTTGAGAACAGATAAAAGAACGTTCCCAATTTGATGGATTAAAGACGACGATCGCTTTCGCCTGTGCATGGGATGGCGGCGGTAATAAAATTTGTTGAACGATCGCTTCCAGTGACTCTTGAATAACTTTTGAACAGATACGATCGCTCTCCTGCCATTCTTGATCGGCATCGACAAACACTTGAGCAATTGAAGAACCTGGAAGAATGTCATGAAATTGATTAAATAGTGCTTTTTTCCACGCTGTTTCTAGAGCTTTTTGAGGATAAGAACGTCCTGTTACGAGCGTTGCCAACGATGCAAATAATTCTGCTTGATAGAGGTTTTTTTCACAATCACGATTTTGTTGTTTTTGATCAGCATGAGTAGTGTAACAACCGCGATGAAATTCTAAATAAAGTTCATCATCCCAGATTGGAAGTGGGTTAGTGGCTGTTAAGTCGAGATACTCGATCGCGCTCGTAAATTCTAAATTTGGGAAAAATGGCGAGGTCTGCCAGCGTCGCGCAATCTCTAACATATCGCGAGTGGGCCCGCCGCCATGATCGCCTACACCTGGCAGCCAAAGCGGATTTAGCTTGCCCGTTTTAGTCGTCCATTCCCAGGTGTAAGCTGCCATTTTAAGGGGATCGATGCCTTCTCCGATCGGAGCCGACATCACACTAGAAATCTGAGTGCCATCGGGCGATCGCCATTCAAAAATCTCGTAGGGAAACTGCGTCGTATCGTTCCAGCACAACTTCTGAGTCACAAAATAATCGATTCCGCCTTGTTTGAGCAGTTGCGGTAACTGCCAACAAAACCCAAAACTATCAGGCAACCAGGCAACTCGATTAATGTCACCAAATTTTTCTTGACAATAGCGTTGACCATAAAGAATCTGACGCGCGATCGCTTCTCCACTAATTAAATTTAGCTCTGGCTCAATCCACATTCCGCCAATGATTTCCCATGCCCCCGCTTGTACTTGTTGCTGAATTTGGGCAAACAGTTCCGGGCGGTTTTGCTCTATCCATTCATAAAGGGCGGGCGTTGAGTGACAAAAAGTTAATTCGGGAAAATCTTTTTGAAGGTTGAGAACAGAATTAAACGTGCGTTCAGCCGCTTTCCAAGTTTCATCAACCGTCCATAGCCACGCCATATCTAAATGAGCATGACCGACTAAATAAATTGTGTGTTGTTTAAGATCTGGACTGAAACCTTTGAGCCGATCGCGAAGCATTTGCAGTGAGCGATCGAAGAGAACACGCTGATTAATCAACTCCCACTGAATGGTCTGAATCGCTGCTGCGAGTTCTCCTAATTTTTCTGGTTTAAATACTTCTAGATAACTTTGCAATACGGCTAATTCATCAGCGACAAAACCTGGATCGATCGCAGCATACTCCGATTCGTAAATGAGGCGCGATCGTACCAATGCTCCATCATCATGTCCGGGACTTACTAACCGAATGGTCACGGCAATAATTTCGCCCAAACTTGCAGACGGGCTGAGAAGAATTCTGGCTGAATGGTCAAATAAATCGCCTTCTTGAACTTTCTGACCATTAACATAAACCTCGGCAACCTCTGCCCACCAAGTCAACGCTAATCGCAAGGTCAAACCCCTTAACGGATAGCCCTTTAGACTTTCTGGTAAGACAAATTGCTGATAAAACCATAAAATCTCACCGCCCTTTGACCAGGCAATATGCGCTTTGTCGTTGAGGTTACAAATCGGCTGGGGTTGCCAATCTAATTCGATTTGAGATAGATCGCTGGGATGCGATCGCCAGCCATTTTGCACATCGAGTTGTGTTAACTGGCGCAATCGGTCAATCCCCTCTGAAATCTGTTGACGATCGTTTTCAGCAGGCAGATTAAAAGAGTTTGCCGAATTCATTATCTTAATAGCATTAGAGGTGCGAACAGCATAGACTAAACAGTGACAGACTTTCAGCAATAAACTACAAACCGCCCAAAGTCTGAAACCGCTACACAGACGTTCAAACCGCCCCTTTGAGTCTATGTCTTCCTCTGGTCGCTTTCAAAGCCATCTCTTTAATTTTGTCTCGCGTCAAGCTCAAAAAATAGCTGACCAGACTAAAAAGGCAGCGCGCCATCTCAAAGTTGCGACCATTTGGGGAACGCAAATTTTGCTTTACCCAGTCTATGTTTTGTTTCAATCGACTCGGCTGATTGGGCAAAAACTTAGACAAACGGTGCAGCGATCGGTCTTGCGTCTCCGGCTCAGTAAAGTAATTCCGCAATTATCAAACTCGTCGCCATCGGCACCGCTCACTGTTGACACCCCAATTCAGCGAGTGTTGACTGCGATTCAAGATAGTTGGCTACTTGCTGGCGCAAATTCAGCAAACTTGGCAGAACTCGAATCTGATGATTCAATCGCTCAATCTGTCGCCGGATCTGTCGTCACCATTCAGGGCATTGCTTCTCTACTTCCCACTGGCAAACTCGTTTTAGTCACGATCGACAATCAGGTGATGGATGTTCTGACGATCGAGCAGCAAACCCATCTCAAGCAACGCATCATCTGGGAAATGGCAAACTATTGGCGATATTGGCGGCGGCACTACATCGCTCAAGCCCATCCAACGCTGTTGCAGCCCCCCGAAGACCGCGCCACGCTGCTGCCACCCGTGCGGGTCTTTCGGCAACTGATGGCGTGGGTGCAAAGCGGGCCGATTGCGATCGCGGCAAATCTTTTTCAAGAATCAACCCTCGTCGTTGAGCCAGCACCGCTAGACTGGTTTTCGTCTGATCTCACGCTGTCTGAATTTAACCCGTCTGGTCTGATTACTGGCATTCCGACCGTCGCTGATCTGGCAAAGCTGATTCAACAACTGCCATCGCTAGGAGAAATGGAATCATTGGTTTGGGCAGCTATCCGATATTTTTTTGGAGAGCGTCCTAAAAAACAGTTAGACACGGGCCTTGATGATCAAACTACCTCAATCGCATCAGCAAACAATTCATGGCTAACGTCTGAAGAGGTGTTTGGTAGTGGAACCCTCGGAGCCGCAAACCCTCGCTCGTACTTAAAAGGAAAATCGGCAGCCGTGCAGATTGAGAAAACCTTTACGCCCCTTGCTCATTTGCCTGCTCAGAAAGACTCCAAAACGCTTGCACTCCCGCCTCAACGAACAGTCACGATCGGACAGTCGCTGCAAAATTGGGTCAAGCGTTCTCTACCTCAGCCAATTTCGCGCGCTCGGTCAAGATCGACCCTTGTTCACCAAAAACCCAGCCATCGTAATCTGACTCGATCGACTCCTCAGACGTTAACCCCGTCGAGAGATCAGGTTCAGGCTGCTATCTCGACCGATCGAGACTCAATTCCAACCCTTCAGAAATCTCCTCGATCCACTAGACCCGACTATATCGACACGCAGGCCACCCCGATCGGCTATGTCAAATCCCCGCTCACCAAATTTCTAGAATGGCTTGACAGTGGCGTTGTTTGGCTAGAAAAACAGTTAGCCGCCTTCTGGAACCTGCTAACTCGCCGTTCTTAACGCTTCCCCTTCATTCTTTCGTAATCATTGAACCCCTCTTTAGGTAATATATAGAGACGATCCCGTCCCTAACGGAACTTTTCGCGCCTTTTATCACTCTGGAGTTATCAGCATGGTGACACTCAAAATCGTTGTTTATATCGTTGTTGCCTTCTTTGTACTACTATTTATCTTTGGATTTTTATCCAGCGACCCCTCCCGGAACCCCAAGCGGAGAGATTTGGAATAACCCCAAACCTTTCCCGCAAGGTCAGAGGGCAGTCCATCACTGTCCTCTTTTTGATTCTGGTGCGGGGCTTGTCAGGCGTTTCGATCGAGTAGCTTTAGCGTATGCCTTTCCCGGTTCTGCCACCCGAACCACCGTCCATCACCGCTCCTTCCCGGTTTGATTCCCCGACGCTGCCAACGGTGATCACTCCCCGTTCTACAGAGTCTGTTCAACTGACCCTCAAAGAATCTGCCAAGCCAGCCCCGCCCGAAGTTTCGCAAGCCACCCTTGCAGATTTAAGCGCTCCAAAAACTCTGCGTGAGGCGGCATTTAGCGAATTGGGCGATTCGTCAAATTTATCAAATTCGCCAAATTCATCAAATTCGGCTCAAGTCCCTACGAGTCAACCCCTGACTCCCCCACCGCCGAGCCAGGTTCCGCAGCCTGACGTGCCGATAAGCCCGTCTCCAGCCCCATCACCTGCACCGAATACTTCAGTTCCTCCTGCCAATATCCCAGTTAATCAATTAGGCAGGGAAGGATTTTTAGAACTGAAAGCCGATCGTCAAGACTATGACACACAGCGACAAATCTTTACCGCCGAGGGCAACGTCTCATTAAAATTTCGAGGCGCATTGCTGACAGGCGATCGCATTCAAGTCAATTTGCTCAATCGGCTCACCGTCGCTGAAGGCAATGTGGTGCTGACGCGAGGGCAACAAGTGCTGCGCGGTCAGCGATTTCGCTATAACCTGATTCAAGAAGAAGGCATCATTGAGCAAGCAGCAGGCGAGATCTTTTTGCCCAGCACCGCCAGTGACTTTAACCCCAGTTTGCCAACCGACATCACCGCAGGCACCGTGCCCGGAAGATCGGTCGGCGATCGCAACACGGCAGTTCAGCCTGCCCAGCAGGTTTCTAGTCCGGGTGGGGTCAATTTTACGATCGGGTCGCGGCGCAACATCGCTGGGGCAGCAGTCGTGCCGAAGGCGGGAGGAGATGTCAGACGGGTGCGGTTTGAAGCCGACGAGATTGAGTTTTATCCTGAAGGGTGGCGCGCTAAAAAAATTCGCCTCACCAATGACCCCTTCTCGCCACCAGAACTCGAAGTGAGAGCAGAACGGGCGCAACTGACTCGTCTCTCGCCCTTGCGGGACGAACTGGTCGCGACTCGCCCGCGTTTAGTGTTTGATCAGCGATTTTCACTGCCGCTATTGCGAAATCGAGTCATTTTCGATCGCAATGAGCGCCAGCCCGCTCTGGTTAATTTTGGCATTGATACCGACGATCGCGGCGGGGTGTTTCTGGAGCGAGAAATCGAAGTCATACCCCAAGGACCGGTGCAGTTTACGCTCACTCCGCAATTTCTGATTCAACGAGCGATCACCAACGGCGGCAACCCGATTGACCCAGACAATTTTGGCTTGAGAAGTAAATTGGTGGCGCAAATCACTCCTCGAACCCAAATTCGTGCCGTTGGGGTGCTGACCAGTCTAGATTTCGGCAAAGTTGAAAATAATCTGCGGGCGAGTGTCAGAGCGCAACAGCTCATCGGAACCCACACCTTAAGTTTAGAAGCGAGTTATCGCGATCGCTTGTTTAATAATTCGCTGGGCTTTCAAAATATTCAAAGCAGCATCGGAGCGCTGTTTTTTTCACCCACGATCGCACTCGGTAATACGGGCATTAACCTCAGCTATCAGGTGGGCTACCAATTTGTGAATGCTGATACCGATCGGGCTGACCTTTTAGAGCCAATTCGTCGCAACGATCGCGTTAGTTTGGGGCGGTTTCAAGCCAGTGCGGCTTTGAGTCGCGGCTTTTTGCTGTGGCAAGGCACTCCCGCCCCTGCAACCCCAACTGAAGGACTGCGCTATTCTCCTAACCCTGTGGTTCCTTACGTTTCGGCAGCCGTCGGTTTAACTGGAGTTGGCACTTCTTATAGCAATGGCGATAACCAAAACAATTTGAACGGCAGTGTTTCTCTGTTTGGACAGTTTGGTCACTTTTCTCGCCCATTTTTAGACTACACCGCGTTCAATCTCACCTATACGCAGGTGCTTCGAGATGGTCTGTCGCCTTTCTTGTTCGATCGGGTCGCCGATGACCAGATTCTTTATGCAGGGATTACGCAGCAACTTTATGGGCCGCTCCGCATTGGCTTTCAGACGGTTTATAACGTGCAGACGGGTCGAGAAATCAGCACCGACTATATTTTAGAATATAGCCGCCGTACTTATAGCGTGGGTTTGCGCTATAACCCCATTCAGCAGCTTGGCTCGGTGAGCTTGCGGATCAGCGACTTTAATTGGACAGGAGGCGAAGAACCCTTTAACGGTAGTGGCGTGACCCCAGTGCAAGGAGGCGTGATTCGTCCGCCTGAATAGCTCTTGTTTTGTGAAATTAATCTAAACTCAAAGCAGACCTATTGTGCATTCCCAATCAAGGGAGTTGCTGCTGCGGCTCACGTTTATGACGGAACTGGCGAGAAGTATTCAAGAACCCGAAAAAAGCGCGATCGTTCATGCCACCGATCTGCTAACTCACTATAGTTTTGATTTGGGCGATCGCACGGTCAGCCAGCTTACCCAGCATTGGCTCAAAGACTTTTCGGCAAATTGGATTCGATCAGCCGTCATCGAAGCACTTTATCAAGGACGCTATAAAGCAGTTTCGGTCGATCAAATTTTGCTGCTCTGGAAGCGCCGCAGCCAGCCTTGCTATCACTTTAACTATGAGTTTGAGCGGCTGGTTTGCAACAAATTTCCGAGAGATCTGAGTCAGAAACCGAGGCAAGTTTTGGCGATCGCGTCAAACAATCCTCAACCGATCGAGGCAGCACCCATTCTCACCCCAGAGAACGCTGAAGAACCCATTCCTGCTTGGGCTGCTCTAGCAGAACAGATTCAACGAGACGAGCTGAGTGAATTGGGATCTGAAGGGCTAGTCAACTCCGATCAAATTGCCGCGATCGAGGCGAACGAATTTAAGGACATAGAATTATCAGACCCGCTTATTGAAAAAGTTGAGGAAGAAGTTAATGGCTCGATCGAGCAAACAGCCGCCAATTTCAATATCTCAAAGCGGCTCACCGAAGAGTTTGAAGCATTGGATTTGAGTTTAATGGCGGCGATCGTAGAGGTCGAAGAGCTACAGCCCCCCATTCACCAATTCACACCGCCGCCTAATGGGTCAGATTTTCACAGCAAACTAAAAGCCGTTGCAGAAAGCGGAGGCGAACAATCTTAGGCGTTGCAGAGTAGAGGGATTGGGTAGGGGCAATCCCCCGTGGTTGCCCTCCATCAGCAGGGTGGTTTCAAGGTCTAGAGAGAAAAATGAGGATGGACTGCAATCATCACAAAAGTAGCAGTCCATGTCCCT
>NZ_PVWG01000167.1:0-529 GCF_003003695.1 Phormidesmis priestleyi ULC007 | reverse complement strand
GGGGAAGCCCCTCGAAGCAGGAGCCCTTCCATGACGATCGCAGAACGAGAACAACAAATTCTCAGAGTTCGACAGCAAGGTGTGCATCCGGAACTGGAAGCAGCACTTGCAGAGCAATTACGAAGGGAAGTGGTGAACACGGTCAAACAGGTGTTGGAAGGGGCGTTACGAGAGGAAGTGACGGAGTTTCTGAAGCACCTGGAGGGCAAGAAACCGTACCGCTCCGGGTACTATGAGCGGCAACTGCATACGCAGTATGGAACCATCGAGAAGTTACAGGTGCCGAAGTTACGAGAACGGAACCCGGAACGCCACTGGCAGATCTTGGAACGCTATCAGCGGAGTTTGGGGAATCTACTGGATTGGCTGTGTTGCTTGTATGTCATGGGACTGTCGTTGCGAGATTTGCAAGCAGCCTTGTATTTTGTAGTAGGTCGAGTTCTATCGGTGAATGCCGTGAACCAAATCACGTTACAAGTTCAACGACGACTGGACGCGAAACGCCAAGCGCCCTTCGAGCAAACGCCAG
>NZ_PVWG01000166.1:0-530 GCF_003003695.1 Phormidesmis priestleyi ULC007 | reverse complement strand
ACCGAGCGTAAAAACGCTTTGACTTTCGACCAGCAGTTCTCAATCGGATTAAAGTCAGGAGAATAGGGTGACAAATACACCAGTTTTGCCCCTGCTGCTTCAATCAGGTCTCAAACTCCCTCTACCCCATGAGAACTCAAGTTGTCCATGACGACACAAGCTCCTACCCATAAGTTAGGCACTAACATCTGTTCCACAAAGTATTTGAAGACATCTCCGTTGAGTCCACCCTCAAAGGTGAGTGCTGCCACCATCCCATTCAAGCTCATCGCTCCCACTAAGGTAACATTACGTCCTTTTTTGTAGGGACGTTCTCCCGTCGCCCGGTGTCCTGGCAGGGCACGAGCATAGAGCCGCGCCATCATTAAATTCACCCCTGCCTCATCGAGAAAGACTAAATCGTCTGGACGAATGTCTCGAATCTGGTCTCGATACGCTTGGCGTAATCCCTGAACTCGCTCTGTTTCAGCTTGACTGGCGTGCAGCGTTTTTTTTTCGCGTTAAGTTCAACTGTTGCAGGGTACGGCAAA
>NZ_PVWG01000165.1:0-534 GCF_003003695.1 Phormidesmis priestleyi ULC007 | reverse complement strand
TATTTGTCACCCTATTCTCCTGACTTTAATCCGATTGAGAACTGCTGGTCGAAAGTCAAAGCGTTTTTACGCTCGGTCTCGTGAAGCCCTAGATCAAGGAATTACGGATGCCCTCAAGGCTGTGACCTTAAAAGATATTGAGGGGTGGTTTACCTACCGCTGTTATTGTACTTAATTGAACTGAAAACCGCTATAATGTGGGTTTGAGCAGATGATTGTGGGTTAGTTGCAATTAATTCGGGTTTAGTTGCAGTTAATTCGAGTTTGAGCGACCGCATAGTTGCAGTAATGTGGGTTCAAAATCGCGATGATTGCGGGTTTGATGATTTATGATTGCGGGTCGCTACATCTAGCATCCAAAGAGTGGCAGCATCGGATTTACGGACATTATCTCAACCGCAGTCTGGAGCATCAGCCCGTGATGTATTTTATTTTGCCGACTGAGGATGGGTCGGGGGGGAGCATCCCACCTTTGCGATGAGTATTCATACTCAGTGCCAACCTCGCCATTCAATTGGACAATCTAATAGAAGT
>NZ_PVWG01000164.1:0-536 GCF_003003695.1 Phormidesmis priestleyi ULC007 | reverse complement strand
CGATGTCTTCAGGTGCAAAGACGCACAGAAACTCGACCAACTGGTCAAAGCGCTCTTGCGTGTTCGAGTTGCCCCGCTTGTCTAATAGATGCCAAAACAGAGGAAACGCGACCCCTTGATGCACGACCCCTAACATCAGAATGTTGATGGTCACTGACCCCAACTCCCAGGTGGTGCGGTCTACACTCAACACCCACGGCTTCGGAATCCCGACCAGTCTCACCACCAGTTGGGCGATCTGGTCGTAGTTAAGCTCAAACGACCGCAGGAATCGTTGGATGCGTTTATAATTTGAGGCTGCCTTCGCACCTCCCGCAAACCCGGTTGCCACCTCTGCTAGGTTCACGGTCTTCACCCGGAACAGGGCAACCAGAAATAAGGACAGAAAGGCGACTCGTGCTCCATGCCAGCCTAGCAAGGGCTGCAATGTCTGCCGCAATTGGGTAATCTGATGCATAGGGTTTCATATTGTGAACTCACTATTTGCATGAAACCCTTTCCTAACCCCCTTTTGCAAGCTTTTGTCCTGTACTTAG
>NZ_PVWG01000163.1:0-558 GCF_003003695.1 Phormidesmis priestleyi ULC007 | reverse complement strand
TCGACTCACCCGGATTCCGGGGTCTATCTCGTGAGATTAGGACGACAACGGTGGGCAATTGAAGGCTTCTTCAAAACCATCAAACATCGCTTTGGCTTGGATTGCTTTGGTCAGAAGACTCGGCTAGGAATCTATCGCTGGTTAATGCTGTCTCTCATCGCTGACCTCCTGGCACATTGGGTATCTCAAACCTTTCCCACTTGGGTGCGCCTCGATTGGGGCAAAGTCTGTGTCAAAGCCGTTGCAACACTGCTGCCGCACGTCGCCTGGGTCAAGCTGCTTCGTCAGATTCACAAGCACCGTGACCTCATTAATGAGCAAGGGTTTGAAATTAGCATCAAGCCCCTATCCTCAGCTTATTAGGAATGGTGCAAGATCTGAGTAAACATAGGTAGTACGTTTCTCCCACTTCAAGACGGTCTGCTCACCAGAAGTAATCAAAATCGAACCCAGAAGGATTAGAACTATACTAGTAGACAGCCAATGCAGGAATGATGGATAATGAAGACCCACCGTTCCCCTACCTGAGAACGGAACCATGCCTGCAAAGAAGTACAA
>NZ_PVWG01000162.1:0-569 GCF_003003695.1 Phormidesmis priestleyi ULC007 | reverse complement strand
TAGTACAAAGGCGACCAGAGACAACACGAGCCAGCGGTAGAGTCCCAGCAAGGTGGATTGACCAAAGCGATGCAAACTAAAGCGATGTTTGATGGTTTTGAAAAAGCCCTCAATCGCCCAGCGTTGTCGTCCGAGTCGCACCAAGTAGACTCCAGAATACGGGTAAGTAGAGACGACAAAGCGCAGTTCTCGTTTGCGCTCTGAGCGCTTGAGCCAAAACCAGGAGACCGTTAGGGGCGTTGACATCCCCACCAAGCGGACTTGTTGCCCGCGTCTTCCGGTGCGGTAAAGTTGCTTGAGGGACTTGCCATTCTCCATCTGACGGTTGCCGGGCATTCCGACAACCGCTCGCCACTGTCGCTTTTGCACAGCCTGGAGAAACTTGATCGTGCCAAACTCAGTATCTGCCAGCACGATGACGGGGAAGCGGTGGGTCAGGGTTTTGGGGACGCGGGCGAGCAGCTTGCAGGCTAATTGAACGGGACTAAGGTGCCCTTTGCCGTGCCAGATGCAGAAGCTCCAGGGCACTCGCCACTGTCCGATGACCAGATACAGCATGACTAGATGCA
>NZ_PVWG01000161.1:0-600 GCF_003003695.1 Phormidesmis priestleyi ULC007 | reverse complement strand
GCACGGTAAGGGCACTCCCAGTCCAGCCCAACTAGCCTGTAAGCTGCTTGCCCGCGTCCCTCAACCCCTGACCCGATGTCGAACTGTCCTGGTGCTGGCGGACACTGAGTTTGGCACGATCGAGTTTCTCAAAGCCGTCCAAAAACGGCGCTGGCGAGCCGTAGTGGGATTGCGCTGCAACCGTCGATTGGAGAGTGGCAAAACTCTCAAACACCTATATCGCACTGGCAAGCGAGGACAGCAAGTGCGGCTTCTCGGCATGAATGTCTCATTGACCATTTCCTGGTTTTGGCTGAAGCGCAGCGAGGGCAAACGAGAATTACGCTTTGTCGTGTCCACTTATCCCTACTCTGGCGTTACCTAGTGCGGTTGGGACGGCAACGATGGGCCATTGAGGGCTTCTTCAAAACCATCAAGCATCGCTTTGGACTGCATGGCTTTGGGCAGAAGACGCGGTTGGGAATTTATCGCTGGCTGCTGCTGTCCCTCATTGCTTATCTACTAGCCCATTGGATGTTTTGTCTACTTCCCGCTTGGTGTGCCCTCGATTGGGCAGAAGCCAGCGCGAAAGCGTTAGCGACACTCTTCCCTCAAGTGGGG
>NZ_PVWG01000160.1:0-602 GCF_003003695.1 Phormidesmis priestleyi ULC007 | reverse complement strand
TAATCAGGAATTCGGGTGCGATGGGTTTGCAGGTAGGCAATGAATTTGAGGGCTGAGTCAGTGGCATCGCGCAGCAATGCCCAGATGGCTTGATTGAGGTTGCCTTGCCACAGATACTCTCTGATTTGATGGCAGCGAGTCGCAGGGACTGCTACCTTGTGTAAGTTCTCCATCAGATGAAACCAGTCGAGAACCTCTCGCCGTTGGTGAGGGTTTCCAATCTGGGCAAACAGATTCCAAATGCCATCATGCCCATCGCCTAAACAGGAAAGCGTTGGCGCTAGCGGTTGGGCATTCACCCACGTTCCCAGAGTCTGATTTTGCTGAAAGTAGGCAGCCACTGCTTGCTCCCCTAAGGTCACCGCTTTATAGTCATTCCAAAGACTCTCTTGTCCGAGTGGGGGGCGTAATCTGACTTTTCCGCCATCAATGCTCACGGTATTCACGATTTCATCCACGACGACCGGTTCAAAGTCGTGCCGGTGGACTAGTCGCTGTTGGGTGCTGTGAGCGATGCTCACGGGGGTGAGCATCGCTAAATCCTCTGCTGTGCGTTGGTAGGAATTGTTGGCGCTCACCAAAAGACAGCACTTCTCCAGATA
>NZ_PVWG01000159.1:0-602 GCF_003003695.1 Phormidesmis priestleyi ULC007 | reverse complement strand
CCCCTGAAAGTATTGATTGACTTAACCACCTTGGAGAAGTGCGGCAAGTTTCGGCACCTGGGCGACCCGACCGAGGATGAGGGAACGCCCAACCCGTGGGTGCGGGTGCTCAACGGTAAGCGAGGACTGCAGATCGTGATGCTCTACCTCGTGCTGGAGCAGTGGCAAGTGCCGTGGAGTTTCTGGATCTGGCACGGCAAGGGCACGGCGAGTCCGTCTCAACTTGCCTGCAAACTCCTCGCTCGTGTCCCTAAGACCCTGACGAAACGGTTCCCCGTGATTGTCTTGGCAGATACCGAGTTTGGCACCGTGGAGTTTCTCACAGCCGTGCGAAAACGCCACTGGCGAGCGGTCGTTGGAATGCGCTGCACTCGTCGAATGGACACGGGCAAACCCCTCAAATCGCTTTACCGTCAGGGCAAGCGGGGACAACAGGTACGATTAGCGGGCATGGATGCCCCATTGACCGTTTCTTGGTTTTGGCTCAAGCGCAGCGAGGGCTAGCGAGAATTGCGCTTCGGGGTGTCGACTCACCCGGATTCCGGGGTCTATCTCGTGAGATTAGGACGACAACGGTGGGCAATTGAAGGCTTCTTCAAAAC
>NZ_PVWG01000015.1:0-105212 GCF_003003695.1 Phormidesmis priestleyi ULC007 | reverse complement strand
ACTCAGGAGGCGTTCATGATTGTACACCGTCAGCTTTGCTATGGGATCTTGAAAGGCTGGAATCAAGATCCTGCATATGTTTTTCATCCCTTTAGAATCTCTGAGAAATCGGCATTCTTGTCCTCTTTGAAGTAACCGAGAGGACAAAATATTATGGGAGTTAGGACGATCGTTCCTGGCTCGATTTCGTTTACCGTTGAGTTGCGTTGCTCAACCGAAAAACGGTATCGAGTCAGTGTGACTTTGGATTTGCAAGAGCGTTACATCTTCCTTTCGTCTGGCATTCTCGTGAATGTCAGCGATCGCATTGAAGAGTTTGTTTCACAACTGAGTGAGATTGCATCCAATCAACTGGCATTGTTCAAGTGGGATGGCACCAGTGATTTGATGACTGAATATCAAATTGTTCGAGTGTTGCCGGGATATCAAGTTGAGCGTTCTTTAGTGAAGTTCAACATTGCGATCGGCAATGGTTCACTCGTTCAAGTGGAGGAGTTACACAACAAAACCACGATCCAACTGTAGGACATTAGGGAGCCGTCGCTAGATTTGGGTAGCGGCTCCCCTAATGATCCCTGTATATTTAGTTTCTCTGCGATCGTGGCAACACCTGTCTTTCTTGCTCTAGCTTGACCTTGAGATTGATCAGTTCGTTGTCTTTGACATTGAGTTTGACGTTGAGTTCTCGAATGCGACGAGAGAGAATGCGGATGATGTTGAGCGCGATTTCAGGCGTTTCGTCGATCGCTTCATAGAGTTGTTGCTGAGTTAAGACCAGACAATCACAGGCTTCTAAAGCGGTCACGGTTGCTGATCGTGGCTCCGCATCAAACAACGACATTTCTCCAAAAAACTCGCCCTTTTTGAGGAGAACTAAATCTTGATCGCCAATATGCACCCGCACCTGTCCTGCTGCCACCACGTAAAGCGATCGTCCTTCTTGCCCTTGTGTGAAAACGACTTCTTTAGGGTTAAAAGTATGTTCCTCCATGATCGAAGCCAGTCTCACCAAAAAGTCATCCCGAAGTTCCTGAAAAATCGGGACTCCTCGAACCAGCAATAATCGATCAAAACTGTTTAACATGGTGGCTTATGGGCGGACTTCTCAGGTGAGAAACTGGTTAAGGACTGGATAGGTTAGAGGTCACTCCCAAATTTTACGGGCTGTTGCTGCGATCGCTACAGGGATCTTAGTTCTCCAGTGTTGGGCATATCGTCTTCTTCGAGCGCAGTGTGGGCAAAAGGAATCTGCTCAAGACCCAAGGTTTCGAGCATTTGCTTAACTTGCACCAAAACGAGCCGATCAGGATCATTTTGCAGCGTGGGCAAAATTCTAGCTAGTGTACTGGGCGAAGCAAGCTGTAGGTAAGATAACACCGCTTCTCTGACAAACCCCCTCGGATGGCTGAGGCTAGACAAAATTTGATCACTGGTCAGCCGACAGCGAGAATGCCGCGCCACGTGAAAACAACACGCCAGTGCCCAATCTGACAAGAAGTGACGCAGATCTAAAAGGTGACGCACCCGATCGTCAGAGTTCATCGGCTCATAGGCAACCAGGCTAGACAAATTTTGCAGTTTTTCGCGATCAAGATTGCGATCGAGCAACGCCAGCAGGGCTTGTTTAGACGGAATATCGAGCGTGTTGTCTAAAATTTCTAACCCTTGCGCTTGATTAGAGAGCGATCCTGACTGCAAGTTAAACGAGGCGACCTGAATCGTTCCTGGATCGTAAAGGAACTTCATCAGCAGAAATAAGCGCTCGATCGCATCGGTAGGCATATCGCGCAAGGCTCGTCGCAGCAAGTCTGCCTCCTGTCCTTGAATTCTCCCTGGAGCAAGATCGACCAGCGCTGCATAGACTTGAGCAATCAACATAATCTCTTGGTCAATGAGCTGCTCGACTCCTCGCCGCCCTAGCCGATCCAAAGCGATATCGATGCCGCGCTCTTGAGGGATTTTGAGCAAAATTCGCAGAATGTTGCGGCGAGTTTCTCCCCAAGAGGTTCTTAAGCGAGAAATCAGCAAATCAATGGCTTCTAAGGTGCCAATTTGCCCGATCGCGCCCCAAGCATAGCCGCGCACCAAATCTGACTGGTGAACATCTTCTGCCAGTCTGACCAACATCGGCAAGGCTTCATTCTCTAATTTTACTAACGCTTTTTGAGCCGCGTCTCGCGTCGATTTATAGCCCAACCCCCGCAGCAGCGCAGGATAGTATTCTTCGAGTCGGGTCGCTCCGATCGCTTCCAACACTGCACATCTGACTTGCAGCGATTTGTCTTGCAAAAGATTGGGAATATAAAGCCGCAGCGCTTGCAGATAGAGGGCTTCACCCAGCGCTCGACAGCCCATCACCCGTTCTTGTCGCCGTTTGTGAGTCAGCATTAATCTGAGAGAATTCGTCGCCTCTGCCTTTTGGGTAGGCGTTCCGCGACGCAGCATCAACGAAGCTGCCGTGCCGCGAATGATCGGATCGACGGTTGGAGGCAGATACGATCGCAGTTGCCGCATATCGGGGTTTGCGTCTGTCAGCCAGACATAGCGCAAGGCAACCGCCATCACTTCGGGAGTCGGCTTCTGATCAATCAACGATCGCACGTCACCTAAATAAGCTGCGTTGGGATAGTTGAGCATCACCTCCAAACTTTTTTGCTGCAAGCTAGGCGAAAGCATATCGAGCAGCGGAGACAGCACTTCGCCGACGTTTCGAGGGTCAATTTGGCTGAGTAGCTCAATGCACGATCGCTTATCAGCTTCGGCTCCAGGCTTCTCTAATGACTCAATCACGGCTCGTTTTAGCTCACGCAGATCGACATCAGAGCCACTAAGTTTTCCGCGCCCCGCATCAAACACGAGCAGATTTAAGTAATCTTTCTTCAATCGTCGAATCGTCCATAGCCAAAATAGCGACAGCACAATCACGACCGCAAAGATGGTGAGGTTTTGTGCTTGAGTGCCAGTGCCCGGTTGAGCGTAGACCATTAACAGCAGCGCCACCCCTGTGCCTCCGGTCGCTAGCGGCTCTGCAACGCCGCGCACTTTTGCTTGCAGACTGCCTCTCAGCATTTCGGGTATCGGCTGAAATAGAACCGGACTCACACTCGCGAATAGAGTGTAGTGCAGCAATTCGTATAAAAACTTACGGATGACCAAGCCCCAGAAGAGCAAAACCCATCCTTGGGTGACAATGCTGCCAATGACGATCGCGATCGTCAACAAAATAAGCACCACAGGCAGCGCCATCAGCGTGTTGAAGACTCCAACCCGCTCAATGACTCGGCTTGAAAACATCCATTGTCCGGCAAGTTCACAGATGCCCAACGTGCCATTCAGCACTGCGAGGAAACTCGCGATTTTATCTCCCTGAGCGGCAAATCCAGGCTGTTGTTCTAGCAGGCTGAGAAACTGAAAATCAACTAATAGCAGCAGCACCTGCGCCATTCCAAAGAAGATAATCAGCAGTCTCACATAGCTCTTCATTTCTCCCCGAACTCGGCTCAAACTGGCATCTGACTGTCGATCTTGACGACGACGATCGGGAAACGACTGCTGATAAGTTTGGCTCAAATAAGCTAGAACCCCTGCACCTAACACCATCATGCCAAACGAGAATAGAATCACCATTGGCAAACCCTGCGATCGCGGCAAGAACGCGAGTACGATCGGCAGCGAGAAGCCACTGATGATATCTGCCAGCAGCACACCGCTACTAATTAATGGATAGGTGCGCTTAATTTCGCGGATATTAAATAACTGGTTTGCCGTGATCGAAGTGTTGATGTCATTGAGGACATAAATCGCCTCCAACCACAGCCGCAGCAGCAGCACAGTCGTTTTAAAAACGGCAACCCCACCGATCACCGCGACTTCTGAAAAGCCGAGTCCGTAATAAAACAGGAGCAGCGGCAGCGCCATCAGCAGCGCGATCAGCACGATCACTCGTCGCAAAGGCAAAAAACGCTGCATCCAGGAGTAGAGAAATCCTAAGCCGACGCTGATCGCCGAACTGGCAATATAAATTTTAGGCAGAGCATCAGCACCATATTGCTCAAGAAACAACCCAACTGCGCTGACTTCTAGCCACAGCAGCCCGATCGAGGTGATCGTGTAAAAGGTAAACATGAGTAGCGTTCGTTTACTTTCTTCGGGTCGGAGATTGATCCCCCGCAGAAGTTTCCGTCCGATCCCATTTTTGGCTGCTGACTGGTCGATCAATTCCATGAAGCGTTGTGTCCCGTACCGTGTTTTCGACGCGTCCCTGTTAAGACTTTACAGACAACCTCAGTATGCGGCGAACCCAGTGTGAGAATTTTGGGAGAATTCTGGAGGTCTTTTAGAGATAGCACCGCAATTTTACGAGGCGATCGCCCCTCATTCCCTAATAAGATTCCCAAATCGAGCCAAATTCTTGCCCCAAACTCGCAGGCAGTCTTTAAAAGTTCACGAATCCTACACGATCGATTCCCGTTGGTTAAAGCTCTATTTTGTCTGATTCAAGCATCTGAGGAACTCAGATTTATTGCGTTCGTCTCGGTGAGGAAATAATCTTGAAAAAATGTTGTCTAGAAGCGTTCTGTTAGCTTTGTTTGCAATTTTCGTGCCGGGGTCTGCAATGGCAAATTGCGTGAATTTTGCAGATGGCACGATCGCGCCAATCAAAGTTAAAAGCTGTCAGGCGATCGACGGAGCAAAGCATCCGAAAGTTCTCAAAAGCGGTGATTTCAACAAGTTCACGAGCCGCCCTTACTGGAACTACAAAGCAGCTTACACAGGTGCATTGGTGACCGACACGGCAGGTCTGACCTGGATGTACACCTCTAGCGCTTCCGATCCCTGTAAAAAATTTACCAAAAGCAAATCTATTCAGATGCGAACCTACGCTACCTGTTGCGATACAGGTTCTTGGGGCAAGTGCGTTTTTGGTGGCAGGTGGCTAGGCGACGTGAAAGGCAAACGGATTGATGCTTTTCAGTAGTTTTCGTAAGCTGATAGGGTTTTTGTGGGAACGATCGCTCCCACAAAAAAGGTATCGGAGTTTTTCACCTCTCCAATACCCTGTTTATGCTCTAAAGATTAGCGAAATTGGCTTACTTCTTAGGAGCCATCAGCATCATCATGTTGCGCCCTTCTTTCTTGGGCGCTTGCTGCACTTCGGCGAGGTCTTGCAGATCAGTTGCCATGCGTTTGAGCAACACTTCTGCCAAATCGCTGTGCTGGATCTCGCGACCCCGGAACATAATCGTTGCTTTTACTTTGTCGCCTGCTTTTAAGAAACGCTCTGCCTGACTGATCCGCACGTTATAGTCGTGTTCCTCAATCTTGTAGCGCATCTTAACTTCTTTGACATCAACGTTGTGCTGCTTTTTCTTGGCTTCT
Source organism: Phormidesmis priestleyi ULC007 (assembly GCF_003003695.1). Taxonomy (NCBI): domain Bacteria; kingdom Bacillati; phylum Cyanobacteriota; class Cyanophyceae; order Leptolyngbyales; family Leptolyngbyaceae; genus Phormidesmis; species Phormidesmis priestleyi. The sequence continues at coordinate 99,833 of NZ_PVWG01000015.1, read as the reverse complement.
TTCGCCTTTTTCTCTTGCTCAAACTTGTGCTTACCGTAATCTACGATTTTGCACACGGGCGGGTCGGCTTTGTCACTGACCAGAACCAGGTCGAGTTCCTTCTCGTCGGCAAGTTGCATCGCTTCACGAGAAGACATGATTCCTAGCTGGGCACCATCTGAGCCAATCACTCTGACAGTTGGGAAACGAATGCGTTCATTGATGACGGGAATGTCTCGGTTAGGTCTTTTCTCAATCAGTGGAGCCATTAATTATTATTGTGGAGGGTAAGGTTGACAACGAAGAGAAGCGGTCGATCGATAAAATTAGATGAAGTTGGATCGAAGCGGACCGGGTTTAGCTGTCGGTGCAAGAACTAAGGTCAATCGCAGAACGACTGTATCTGCCATTCTACTCACTCTGGTCTAATTTCTCTCTAGTTCTTAACTTAAATTCTAACCGATGGAAGGCAGGAGTGGGGACGGGCAAACCTATCAAGACCAGAAGACAGCAGGCGATCGGCTCTGAGTGCCTGTTAAAACCCATAGAATAAGGTCAGAGACTGGAAACTGAAAATGCTGAGGAAATTGTGACGACCTCTTTACATTGGCGGCAGCGAGTGGGCAGCCAGCGAGACTGGGTTTGGAGAGGGTGGCAAACTCGCTATACCTATATCCGATCGGAACACGCTGAGGAAACCCCGCCGCTAATGTTGCTGCACGGATTTGGGGCCTCGATCGGGCACTGGCGACAAAACCTATCGGTCTTAGGTGAGCATCACACGGTTTATGCTCTCGATATGCTTGGTTTTGGGGCATCTGAAAAAGCGATCGCGCCTTACAATGTCGCGCTCTGGGTTGAGCAGGTTTATGATTTTTGGAAAACGTTTGTGAGAGAGCCGATCGTGTTGATTGGCAACTCGATCGGCTCTTTGGTCTGCATGGCGGCGGCGGCAACCCATCCTGATATGGTGCGGGGTTTGGTAATGCTCAATCTGCCCGACCCGTCGATCGAAGAAGAAATGATCCCTAAGCCGTTGCGCCCGGTGGTGGCGACGATTAAAAGTTGGGTGGCTTCGCCGCTGGTGCTAAATCTGCTGTTTCAGTTTGTGCGAAAGCCGGGAGGCGTGAAACGTTGGGCCTCGATCGCCTACGCGAATTCTGACGCAGTGACGGATGAGTTAGTCGAGATTTTGCTAGGAGCGGCTGAAGATCGGGGATCGGCACGGGCGTTTTGTGCGATCTTTAGAGCGATCGTCGCGCCTAAATTTGGGCCGAGTGTCAAGCAGACGCTGCCTCATCTGCAAGTGCCAATGTTGCTGTTGTGGGGAAAGAACGATCGCATGATCCCGCTCAGTCTGGCGGCTCAGTTTGGTCGTTATAATCCTAATTTGAAGGTCGTAGAAATTGAGAATGCAGGGCACTGCTTGCACGATGAAGCGCCTGAGCAAGTTAACCCAGAAATCTTAAACTGGATTGCATCGTGGTCTGAAAACAGGTCTGAAAAAATTGGCATTGCTGGATAGCGGGATGATTTGGGTAGGGGCATCCCCCCGTGGTTGCCCTCCGTCAGGCACGGGGGCGCTACCCCTATAGCTATTTCATTTCCGCATTCTGCAACGCCTAAAATCTTTTCTGTTGCCCAATAATGTAGGATTGCCAACCTGACTTTTGCCCACCGCACTTGTGAGAATTTAGATGACACTAGACCCTGTAACTGATTCAGAAGCTGCAATTAAAGAAGACATCTTTCGGATTTCTCCCCTGATTCGCATCACGTTGCTGAGTCTTTATGGAGCGCTAACGACTCCGCTGCCGTTTCTCTCGGAGGTGACGAAATCTCCAGTTCCGCCTAATTTGCTGTGGGTGGGCATTGCCTTGGGAGCGATCGGACTCTATGCCGTGTTGTGTGAACGGGTCATTGTGAATGAGCAAGGAATTCAGGTGACTTATCCGCGATGGGTGCCGAAATTTTTTCGTAAGGGGTGGCAGTTGCCTTGGGCAGAAGTTAAAGCGCTGAAGCCACGATCGACAGGTCAGGGCGGACTGGTCTACTATTTTCTCAGCCAGTCAGGGCAGGGCTATCTATTGCCGATGCGCGTCGCTGGATTTGCGCGGCTAGTCCGACGAGTCGAGGCAGAAACCGGACTCGACATGAGAGACGTGAAACCGCTGGCTCAACCTTGGATGTATATCATTCTGTTGGGCTTGACGCTGTTGCTCTTGACGATCGACATCTGGACGATTTGGACAGCAACCACCCTGACCCAATAATTTTTAAGCGAAGGTGGAAGCCATCAGATCAGCCGTCATCTCAAAGTTAGCGGTGACGGTTTGCACGTCGTCGAGATCTTCTAGAGCATCCATGAGTTTGAGGATAGAGCGGGCGCGATCGGGGTGATCGACCTCGATCGTGGTAGTCGGAATCCAGCGCAAGTCAACCAAGCTGACGGTATATTTGTTTTTGAGCGTTTGGCTCAACGCTTCCAGGTTTTCTACTTCGGTCAAAACTTCGGCAACTGTTCCGTCTTCGGTGTCGATTAGCTCGTAGGTTTCGGCACCGCCTTCAAGACAAACGTCTAGAAATTCTTCTTCGTTTACCGCGTCGTCCAGTGTGCGGTTGCGTCCCCGTTTGACTTGTGAAGTTGTCATCACCACTTCAACCAAGCCCTTTTGCTCAAACATCCAGCCGACGCACCCAGATTCGCCTAAGTTGCCGCCGTTTTTGCTAAACGCTTCTCTGAGTGTGGCGGCGGTGCGGTTGCGATTGTCGGTGAGCGCTTCGATTAAGACCGCCACTCCGCCAGAGCCATAACCCTCATAGCGAATGGCTTCTAGCTCAACGTTGTCTGCGCCTCTGCCTGCACCTTTGGCGATCGCTCGATCGATGTTGTCGGCGGGAATGCTAGCGGCTTTGGCTTTCTCGATCGCGGTGCGAAGCTGAAAATTTGCTGCCGGGTCGGGAACGCCACTTCGAGCCGCAACGATGATTTCTCGCGAGATTTTGGTGAAGACTTTGCCTTTGACGGCATCAACTCGTGCTTTTTGGCGCTTAATATTCGCCCACTTACTATGTCCTGCCATATTGGAATGAGAATAGATGCTAACTGTAGATATTTAGGCGTTGCTGAATTGAAGTATGAATCTGTCTATCAAGGCTGAATCCTTTCGCCCCCTAAATCCCCCAAAATTGGGGGGACTTTAAGATTCTGGTTCCCCTCAAACTTGGGGGGCTAGGGGGGCAATTCATATTTGCATTCAGCAACGTCAATATTTAATCTAAGCGATCGCAGAGTTTTTTCAACCTTTGCCGCCTGTGAAGGTGACTCCTTGAATAAAGTAACGGTTAAAAAAGGCGTAGATTGCCAAAGCCGGAAGCGTAAAAATCATTGAAGCTGCCATGATGTAATTCCAGTAGGTGACATATTGCCCTTTAAACGCATTTAGCCCCAAAGGAAGGGTAAACATTTCTGGATTAGACATAACCACTAAGGGCAATAAAAATTCATTCCAAGAACCCATAAAAATAAAAATTGTTTGAGCTGCCAGTGCAGGTTTTGCTAGCGGCATCACGACCTGAAAAAAGGTTTCAAATCGATTTAATCCATCCAGTGCGGCGGCTTCTTCTAACTCTTTGGGAAAGTTGAGAAAAAATTGTCGCATCATAAAGATGAAAGTGGCATTTACGATCGCAGGTGCAATTAGACCTTGATAAGAATTCAGCCAACCTAAAGACTTAAGAATTAAGAATTTGGGCAAGAGAGTGATTTGTCCGGGCACGACTAAGACAGCCAAAACTAGAAAAAACAAAAACTGCTTGCCAGGAAATGTGATTCTAGCGAGCGCGTAGCCTGCCATTGAGTTAAATAGCAAGTTAAAAAGGGTGACTGTTACGGCGATGATGATGCTATTGATTAACCATCTTCCAAATAAAGGTTCTTGTAAAAAGATGGTTTTGTAATTATCTAACGTGAAGGCTTTGGGAATAAAATTTGTCCCTCCTGATGAAATCTCTGGCAATGATTTGAATGAGGCAGACAGTGCCCAAGCAAACGGAATAAACGTAATAAAAGCATAGACAGCAAGCGCTATGTAAAGAAGCCATACCCACGATCGAGCCGATTTTGCAATCATGTTTCACCTTTAATCAAATGATTCTTCTTTAAACAAACTGCGTTGAATTAGCGTCACGGTCATAATCACGAGTGCCAACATTAGAGTTAAGGCTAGAGCGTATCCCATATCAAGATTTTTGAAGGCATATTGATAGATCAGAAGCACGATTGTCAGGGTTGCGTTATTAGGGCCTCCTGATCCGCCTGAGAAAATATAGGACTGATCAAATAACTGAAAAGTACCAATGATTCCCATCACGATCACAAAGAATGTCACGGGTTTAAGAAATGGGAGCGTAATACACCAAAATTTCTCCCACGGGGTTGCTCCATCGATCGAGGCTGCCTCATATAAACTCTCTGGAATATCCTGCAAGGCTGCTAAATAAATCACCATAAAAAGCGGAGCGGTTGCCCAAATATTCATTAGCATGATGCCTTTGAGCGCAACATCTGGATCGCCCAACCAATTGTAAGTAGGAAGTCTTAAAAAACTCAGGAAACTATTGAGCAAACCGTTTGTATTGTAGATCCACATAAAGATCAATGTCAGAACGGCTGATGATGTGACGGTAGGGAGAAAAAACGCGACTCGAAACCAGCTTTTTCCTTTGATTTGAGTGTTAAGAATGAGTGCTAAAACAATCGCTAAAATCGTTTGAATGGGGACTACGATCGCGACATATTCAACGGTGTTTTGCAGCGCAATCCAAACTCGTTCATCAGATCCCATCCGCACAAAGTTTTTGAACCCCGCGAATCGAAAGCTGATTTCACCCAAAAGCTGAACTCGGTAGAAAGCAAGCACGATCGTAAAAATAACAGGAATAATCAAAAAGATTCCTAGAACGACGATCGCCGGAGTCATAAATAGATAACCCGACAGCGTTTCTCGTGTACTTCGTTTATTCCAAAGCGTTTTATTCAGCATATCGACTAATTGGATAAATAAATTTCTCGATTTGCAGTGTCTTGAGCTTTTTGCATTGCATCTTTAAGCGATTGCTGACCGATTAAAGCGCTCACAAATTGATTATCAAAGTTTGTCAAAATTGTGGGGAGTGTCTCTCCGGCTTGCCAGGTAGTTGCATACTTTGCTCCGGCAATTAATGGAGCATAAAGAGAGGTGCGATCGGACTGCAATTCTGCTAAAACCGATCGCCGAGACGGTAAAGCAAATCCTTGATTTCCTGATGTTTTCATCACCGCTTCACTGGTTAAATATTCGATCAGTTTCCAGGCAGCTTCTTTATGGGTTGATTTACGATTCATCACATAAGCAACGGTATAAGCCATCGTGCCTTTTCGCCCATTAATCGTCGGCACTTCTGCGGTGGCAAACTTCAGATTTGGGAACGTTTCTTTGAAGTAAGGAATGCTCCACGCCCCTGAAAGTAGCATCGCCACTCTGCCTTGCCCCAGCATATCGTCACCTGAGCTTGCCCCCACATCTGACGGTTGAGCCGATGAGCGATCGCGCCGATATTGCTCAATCACGAGTTGTAAACCCTTTAAACTTTCTGGCGTGGCGAAGGCTGCATAATTATTGCGATCGACCAATTTTCCGCCAAATGCCTGAATGATAAACTGCTGCCGAGGCAACTCTGGGGTAATTCCAAATCCATATCGGTTTGGTTTTCCGTCAGGCTCAGATCGCGTCAGTTTTTTTGAATATTGAATTAACTCATTCCAGGTTTTAGGAGGCTGCTTAATATCTGCTTTGGCGAATGCTGTTTGGTCATAGAAAAGAGCCAGCGTAGAGAAATCTTTTGGAATGCCATAGATTTTTTCATTACGCTTAAAGGCATTGATTAATGTTGGCTCAAAATCAGATATATTAAACTCAGGCTTAATATATGAATTGAGAGGTTCCAGTACTTCAAATTTCATCAATAAAGGAGCCTCAAATGCATCTAAATAAAACACATCAGGGGCAACATCTCCGATTAAGCGAGTTTTGATCACATCCATATATTGGCTGTTAATCACTTCATGCTTAACCTTAATATTTGGATATTTAGCTTCAAATTGGTCAATCACTTTTTCTAGAAGTTGAGACTCGATCGGGTTACTCTGCCAACCACTGAGCGTAATCTCGATCGTTCCCTCATTTTGATCACGAGAACGACACGCAGTTGTTAACAAAAGTAAAGCTGAAAATGCCAAACTGGAAAGCAGCTTTTTCATATAGAAATCTTTAAAAAATTGTGTCTAATGAGCATTATCAAGGCTGATAGATCTGAACCTGACTCCCATAAGACAGACTTTAGAACAAAAGTGTTTCAAGTTGAGATAATGACTTCCAGAATCGCAAAGACGACGGAGCAACGCTAAATGATTTTGCAACGATTAGAAGGGTTTTTAAGGAAGCAAAATTTTCGGCAACGCCTGTCTGGGTTGATCGCGCTGTGTCTCAGCCTTTTGCTGATTGGGTGTCAACCACAAGCCCGATCGTCCAATGTGACTCAGTTAACGCTCTGGCAAGGAGTCAACCCGCCACCTAACCGAGACGTTCTGCAAAAACTGGTCGATAAATTTAACCAGCAGCACCCAGACATTCAGGTTGAGTCGCTTTATGTGGGGCAGGGCGATCAGCAGATGCCTAAAATTCTCTCAGCCGTGGTGGGCAACGCCGCCCCTGATATGCTGTGGTTTGCGCCCATGTTGACCGGGCAACTCGTCGAATTGGATGCTCTCCGATCGCTAGACGATTTTCTATCCGCTTCGCCGTTGAAACCTCAACTCGATCGCGCCCTTTTTGACACAATGACTTTTGAGGGACACGTCTGGTCAATTCCCTTCAGCACCAATAATGTCGGAATTTTCTATCGTCCCAGTCTGTTTAAAGCGGCTGGAATCACTGAACTACCTAAAACCTGGGAAGACTTTCGGCAAGTGGCAAAGCGCCTGACTCGTGACACGGACGGAGACGGGCGTGTGGACACTCACGGAATTGTGCTTCCGCTCGGCAAAGGAGAATGGAGTGTGTTTACGTGGCTGCCGTTTATGTGGAGCGGGGGCGGCGAATTGATTGGACAACCCAATGCGGGAACCGAGGCGTTAAACATTGTTAACGAGGGCGCGATCGCCGCTCTTCAACTCTGGCAAAATTTAATTCAAGATGGTTCGGCAATTCTCTCGCAGCCAGAACGCGGGTATGAATTAGACGGCTTTATTGCCGGAAAGGTGGCAATGCAGATCTCCGGCCCGTGGACGTTAGGACAATTGCAATCGACGAACGTTGATTTTGGAGTGTTGCCGATTCCGATCGGGGCACGACCCGCAACGGCGATCGGCGGCGAAAATCTGTTTTTGTTTAAATCGACTCCAGCGCGAGAACGAGCTGCATTTACGTTTGCAGAATATGTGATAAGTGACGAATTCCAAACCGAATGGGCGATCGGAACGGGCTATTTACCCATCAATCTCAAATCTCGTGAAAATCCAGACTATCTGAAGTTCAAAGCTCAACAGCCTGCCGTTGATGTGTTTTTGCAACAGGCAAAATATGGACGATCGCGCCCCATTTTTCCCGGCTATAATCGCATCTCAGACAATTTGGGACGCGCGATCGAAGCCACTCTATTAGGTCGAAACTCTCCAGCAGAAGCGCTTAACGCCTCACAGCGACGGCTAGATTTGATTTTCAAATAGAGTGGCTCCGCCTAACAAACTCTGCTATAGCTTTGCCGCGCACAGCCCTGCCCCAATTAGCCCAACGTGGGGATTGAGAACAATCTGAACCGGAATGCGTTCTAGAATCGAACCCATCCGACCTTTGTGAATAAAAGCGCTGAGAAAACCGCCCTCTTGAATGAGTGGCAGAATCTTCGCCGCGATGCCACCTGCAATATATAAACCTGCATAAGGGAGAAGTTTTAGCGCTAAATTTCCCGCTTCAGCGCCGTAGGCTTCGACAAACATTTGCATCGTTTTTTCAGATAAGAGATCGCGATTTTCTAAGGCTGCCTTCGCGATCGCCGCCGCCGGATCAACAGTTTTCTCGCGTCCTGCCTGAGATTCCCACGCTCTGACGACTTCACCCACTTCAGGAGACTCAGTGGCAAATTGGCGATCGCGCAAAAACTGATAAATCGCCACCACTCCCTGACCCGATACCACTCGCTCGGCTGAAATGCGATCGATATTGTGTTTGTCAAGCAAATAGCGAGAGAGCTGAAACTCTAGCTCCGATCTCGGTGCAAAATCCGCGTGTCCGCCTTCAGAGCCAAACACCTGATAGTCAGCACCCGTATGGATGAGATATCCTTGTCCTAATCCCGTTCCTGCGCCCAAGACGGCGATCGGGGCTTTTTCTTGAGGATGTCCAACTTGCAGCACATGCAAATCTGACTCGCTTAAGCCCAACACGCCATAGCCGACCGCTTCAAAGTCATTAATCAAAGAGATTTTAGGAATCGCCAACACTTGCGACATCCGATCGGCTTCTAAAGTCCAACCAACGTTAGTCACCTTTGAGGTGTTGTTAACCACAGGCCCAGCGATCGCAAAGCACGCTTTTTCGGGCGAGAAGGTTTGCCCCAATTCCTGCTTGGCAGCCGCCAGAAAGGTCTGCACCATCGGCACCAAATCAGGAAAATCATGACTGGGATATCGCACTTCATAGAGTGAATGCAACGAGTCTTCTGATTTGACCAATCGCAAAATCGTCTTCGTTCCGCCAATGTCTCCCGCCAGCAATATGGTCATAAATCGACTCCTCTAATAACTGAAATTTAGCGAACCTCAGACATGACTGCAACGCGCTTCAGACCCCAATACAATCAAGAAGAGATTGAGCAAAGATGACATGAATTCACCGATCGCTGACTTAAGAAAAGACTACACCCTAGAAGAACTCAACGAAACGGAGGTTGACCCAAATCCGTTTGTGCAGTTTCAGCGCTGGTTTGATCAGGCAGTCGAGGCAGAGCTTCCCGAACCTAATGCTATGACCGTTGCCACTGCTACCAAAGAAGGGATTCCGTCTGCCAGGATTGTCTTATTGAAAGGCTTTGACGATCGTGGGTTTGTTTTTTACACCAATTACAACAGCCACAAAGCTCAAGAACTGCTCGATAATCCTCACGCTGCCCTCGTGTTTTTGTGGACAGAGTTAGAGCGACAAATCCGCATTGTGGGCAGTGTCGAGAAAATTTCTGCCGAAGAATCCGATGCTTATTTTTATAGTCGCCCGATCGCAAGTCGTCTCGGTGCCTGGACATCCGAGCAAAGTCAGGTGATTCCAAATCGCGATGTTTTAGAACAACGCTTAGAAGAATTAAAGGCACAGTACGAAAATCAAGACATCCCCCGTCCGCCACACTGGGGAGGGTTTCGAGTCAAGCCGATCGCGATCGAGTTTTGGCAGGGGCGATCGAGTCGCTTGCACGATCGACTCCGCTATCGGTTGCAAAATGGGGAATGGATGCTCGATCGGTTGTCACCTTAACAAAACGTGAGTTCGACGAGTTTTTTCGCTGCGTTCTTCAGCGCTTCAGCCCCCTAAATCCCCCAATTCTGGGGGACTTCAAGCCCAGAATTTAGGTTCAAAGTCCCCCAATTTTGGGGGATTTAGGGGGCAGCTCGGATTTGCAACCGCAGCGAAAAGCTCGATCGGTTGTCACCTTAACAAAGAGTGACCATTTCTGAACGGCTTTAGGCTTTCGTGAGGCGTTGCTTTTGGTTAAGATAACTAGACAATAATCTTGACGGACACGACAGTGCCCTATCCCTACGTTTGTATCTTTACGTTTATCCTTCATGTCGATCGAACTTGGGCCCTTCAGATTTCCGATTGATGCCACTGTGATTGCGGGGGTTGGCTTGTGGTCGCTGGCACTCTATTTGGGGTTTTCACCGATCGGAGACTGGGTGATCGAGCAACTCAACCGCTGGTTTAACTTTGCAGAGCGATCGCTCTACATCTCAGAGGAAGAATTTGAGAAGACTCGCCCCGCGAGAGAAGCCCAAAACGCTTTCTATGCGTCTGTTTTCAGCATCATTCCATTTCTGGCAGTGGGCGCTTTGTGCAGCTATGGAGTCGAGGTGAGCCTGGGTAAAAGTTGGGCAATCAGCGTCGGCATTCTTGCCTGTATAGGCTGCGGAATTTATGAATTAGGTCGTCGAGACGGGCAGATTTGAATCTTAAACTTTACGCGGCGCAGGTTCTCATAAACTAACAGTGGCAAGTCAAGGAAATTTACTGTGACTCATCCTCGTGTTATTTGTCTGGGCGAAATCTTATTTGACTGCATCGCCGATCAGCCGGGTCGATCGCTCGAAACGGTCGAGTCGTGGACATCCTACCCTGGTGGTGCCCCCGCAAATGTGGCGTGTGCTTTGACAAAGCTTGGCACCCCGTCAGCATTTGTGGGCTGCGTCGGGCAAGACGACCCTGGACGATCGCTCGTCGAGTTGCTGCAAACGATCGGGGTTGACACGACAGGCATTCAATCTCATCCGACGGCTCCGACGCGCACAGTGATGGTGTTGCGATCAGAGTCGGGCGATCGGAGCTTTGTGGCATTTGGCGGCAAGCGCCCCTCATCGGAGTTTGCCGATACGCATCTACAAGCAGCGCAGCTAACTCCAGCGCTGTTTGAGTCAGCCGATTTTTTGGTATTGGGCACGCTCGAACTTGCCTACTTGGACAGTCGAGCCGCGATCGCTCGTGCCCTCGAACTGTGTGAACAGTTTTTCGTCAAAATCGTACTCGATGTCAACTGGCGACCTGTGTTTTGGGCAGATTCTCAAGCGGCTTCGCCCATGATTCATGACCTGATCAAACGAGTCGATTTTCTTAAACTGGCAGAAGAAGAAGCCGATTGGCTGTTTGGCACCACTGACCCCGGCGCGATCGCTCATCGCCTTGGCACCTTAGAAGGAGTCTTAGTGACGGCAGGTGAAAAGGGTTGCGCTTACTGTTTAGGAGAAAACGAAGGGAAAGTGCCTGCCTTTAACGTCGAGGTTGAAGACACGACCGGGGCTGGAGACAGCTTTGTAGCAGGATTTGTCCATCAACTCTGTCAGCATGGCATTCAAGAATTGGCGAACCCTAACCTGGCTAAAAAGGTTGCCAGCTATGCCAGTGCTGCGGGAGCGTTGACGACGACGAGACTCGGCGCGATCGATGCCCAACCCACCGCCGCCGAAGTGGATGCTTTTCTGTATTTGCAGCAGCAAGGAGGCTAAACATGGGCGTTGAAATCGAACGCAAGTTTTTAGTTACCCACGATTCTTGGCACGATCTTGCCCCCGGAGTGCTCTATCGTCAGGGCTACATTTCCACTCAGCCAGAACGAACGGTGCGCGTCAGAGTTGCAGGAGATCGAGCCTTTATTACCCTCAAAGGAGCCACTCAGGGAACTGCCCGATCGGAGTTTGAATACCCAATTCCGCTAGAGGATGCGAACGAGATCTTAAACGTTCTCTGCGTGTCGCCTTTGATTGAGAAATATCGCCACAAGATTGAGTTAAACGGGCTGACCTGGGAAGTTGACGAATTTTTAGGCGAAAATCAGGGGCTAGTGATCGCAGAAGTTGAGCTAGAGAATGCTGACCAAGCGATCGAGCTACCTGACTGGATCGGGGAAGACGTTTCTCACGATTCGCGATACTACAATTCCAATCTAGTCACCCATCCCTTTAACCGATGGTGATTGGTTTCGATTCGACAGATCCAGCATCCACATCTTAAAGTTGACTTTGGCGATCGAATCTCACGAGCTAACGAGAAATGATCACTCCAAGTCAGCACCAGACAACTCTTCATAAGCCTCAAATTCTGAAGGGGACAGAATATCGATCGCGCCAAACTTTTTCAGAGTCAGCAAATCTTTATCGCCTGTAATAATACAAACAGCTTCGCCTGTAAGGGCTGTCGCCAGAATCATGTCATCGTCAGGATCTCGACACACGTTACTTTTTAACGTCGTAGGGTCAACAATCTGCATCCTAGATCGTAAGAGAGCTTCAACGGCAGCAGCATCTTCATTAGAGAACTTGAATTTCTCTATTAGTTTTTCTCTCAATTCGTTAAGAATAAACTCTGAAGTGATCACAAAATGCACACGCAGACATTGTTCCACCAGAGTGTGGCAAAACCCTTTGGCGAGGAAAGCAGCGATGGGGACATTGGTATCCAGCACCAAATTCATGAAACCATCTCGAAAATATCGTCATCTGTATAGTTAGTCTGCGCCTTTTGCATCAGTTGGGAACGCAATGCTCGAAATTGACGAATGAACAGATAGTCTTCAACGGCTTTTTGAACAAGTGTCTCTGGGGAAATGCCCTCAGTATGGGTGAGATTGTCAAGAGTTGCCTTGAGTTCTGGAGTCAGCGTGATGGTCAGAGTGTCTTCCATATAGTCATGCCCGATTACTCTATATCCCAAATATATCTCGTCAAAGACAGAGACATCCTCAGGGCGATCGCATCTTATTTGTAACTCCATCCGATCGGTGCAATGGAATGATTAGGCTATCAACAACTCACGAAGAAAACTTTTCGTACTTATCATGACTTCCAATCCAGAACCGCTGCTCATAATCCATCGCGCTTGCCTGTCCCTCAGCAATTTCCTGTTTTGCGTGACGGGCAGCAGCGACAAAATTATCCTGTGTTTTCCGAAAGGATTCGTCCCAACGTGCTTCGTCTTGCAAATCGCTAACATACTCACGAATATGCTCTGCAACTCGCTCTTGAATCTCAGCGGGGAGAGACCCCAGCATTTTGACGACGGTATGAATCGCGGGGGACGACATAGGAAAAAATTTGAGAAAACTGGGCTGCTTTTCAGGCTAACACCGATCTCACTCTACGCGATTTTCTTGCTTGGCTGACTAACATCACCAAAATTCTTGATACCAACAAACCACTTTTCAACCACTGCCACAATCTACCACTCAAGCAGATTAACGATAGAAGTGCGCGGCAGCGAGTGGACTGAAACAATAGACGAAAAGACTCTTAACCGTCGGCTCCACTGTGTTGTTGTGCTGCTGTTTCCTACGCTAGCAGGTTAGATTTTAGAAAGTTATAGCCGTGATCAAAGCGTGGAATCATTCTGCAACTAAATCTTTGCAATTCATCCACAATATCAGGACTATCAAAGTCTTTTGAGTTTCGATTTAGAAAACATGCCGATTGAGGTTGATATTGGCGTAAATGACTAATTACTGAAGCATAAATCAGAGCGTCTTGTGACCTCAAGTCATAGGGCGCTTCATACAATGCTGCCTCAGATAGAATCTCAACAGTGAGTGGAATAATTTCTCCAATGTTCAAGAGCCGTTCTCGGTAAGTAATGAATCGCTGTCGTTCTTCTTCATTACTCTGCACCAGCAAACTCGCAATATCTTGGACACTTCTAATGCGGCTTTGGTAGGACGCTGTACGTGAAAGCTGCCGTAACTCACCATCTAGCAACTGTTGTATCTCTCGACGACCCTTTGCCTGACGACTTAATTTTTCGTGGGGTTCTGCAAGACTATAAGCCGGAATGATAAGTTTCGCCAGTCCTACGTTGCAAAGCTCTAAAATCTGCTCACAACTCGCACATTGTTCTTGCTGAAAAGCGAGTTCTAAAACAAAATTGGTTTCAACGTAGATATTCACGCAACAGCCCCATTAACCTTGCCTCCAGTTAAAGCATCATATAAACCTGAATCGATGAGCCATCCCTGAGATTGTTCTATAGTCTCAGTAGGTTTCTCACCATAGATGATCTCTCGCAACCAGGATGAGATGATTAACTCAAAACTTTGTCCACTAATTTGTTCAGGCGTTATCCCTACCTGCTCAAAGTAGGGTTGAAGGATGGGGGAGGCATCAATTGTGTAAGTGGGTGGAACCTGATCTAGTTGAAGATGAGCATCAGTCCATAAATAAAATCGGTCAGGAAAAGTCATCAGAAAATATGGAGCTTTTGGAAAAGTTCCGTGTGCGAGAATGTTTCGCCGAAGCCTTGCTGCCCATTCTGGTGATGTATTGAGTTTACTTTTAACTTCAACAACAAGAACGAGTTGACCGTTACGACTATGGACTGAAAGATCCCAACCAGAAGGGTTTAGTTTGACAGTCATGAGTAAAACCCAGTTTATAAAACCCACTACCTAATATTCTGACGCAAAATGCCGCCTTTTTAGTGACTCTATAAGAACAGCCGAACTGTAACCTGCTAGTACTGCAAAATAAATCAATCTTGAATATTGATAGATAGCTTTTCAATATGCGTCACAACCTGTAGGTAAGCCAAAACTACCAAACAGAAAGCTTTTCGGCGATTTCCAGATGTTGTGCTGCCGCGATCGCATCCATCATCAAGCAATCTGAAGCGTCCTTGGTTCAGGGATAGATTTACCCTCTGCTTGCCAAGCCTCCAAGTACATTTCGATCACTTCTTCGCCGTTATGAATGGCTTCCTCACGAGTTTTGTCATGAGTGCAAGGCATCACCACATACTCTGCAAACTCTGGAATCGTAACCAGGAAAAGCTGATCTTCGTCAGACCATTGAACAATCATGCTGTATTAACTCATGAGTCCTCGTCCTTTCATCAAAAAGTTTCTGCACAATCAATTTTTGATGAGATCGCCCCGCTAAATAAACTTCCCAAAAGCCCTAAGAAGCGAGTTTACTCCAAGATAGATAGGGCAGATTTGCGGCAGTGGCACGAGTCCGATCGCCCTGAGCAACCAGTTGACCACACGCGTCCCAAGTACCTGCCATCAGCATCATGCGAGAGCCTTGGCCCATCGAAATTGGGGCACTAAAGTCACCGCACCGCACTTGCATTGCTTCCAGATCCACCGTGATCTCAACTTGAGGATCGGCAGTCACCATTTCCTGCAATTGCTTGGTTGTGGCAGAGTCAGCCGTCACACAGGGAATGCCCATGACGACGCAGTTGCCAAAAAAGATTTCAGCAAAGCTTTCACCGACGATCGCACCAATTCCCCATTTAGCGATCGCTTGGGGTGCATGTTCGCGACTGGAGCCGCAGCCAAAGTTGCCATTGACGACGAGAACTTTAGCACCCTGATATTGCGGTTGATCAAAGGCGTGTTGACCATTGGATTGGGCGCGATCGTCCGCAAACACGTCGGCTCCTAGCCCATCAAAGGTGACGCAGCGCAAAAATCGAGCGGGAATGATCCGATCGGTGTCGATGTCATTGCCCACTAAGGGAATGCCGCGTCCTGAGACTGTTTTAACTTCACTAACCATAGTTAACTAGTTCGCTCTTTATAGAAACCCTTCTTGCTCTAACTCTTCGATCACTTGCAGTCCGCGCGTGTCTCCCACTTTGAGCATTGCAGATTTTGCATCTTCACGCACGCCCACATCTGAATCTTCAGCAAATGACTCAATCAGGGCATCGATCGCCGTTGCATAAATTACGTTTGAGGGTAGCTCTCGACAAAGTTGCCCCAGTGCCCAAGCTGCATTACTGCGAATTGCTGCCACCGGATCTTGTCTCAGAGACTCAATCAGCGGTGGCACCGCTGCCACTACCGCTTCATAGCCCACTGATGCCATCTGAGCCAGCGCACTGGCTGCCCACAGTCTGACGGCTGGAATGTCTGTTCTAACTGCTGTGATTAGCGTATGCAGGGCACGGCGATCGTGGCAGTTTCCCAATGCCCAGACTACGCCTTTACGCACGTAACCGTTCCAATCTTCGTCATACTGCTTGACGAGTGGCTCGACCGCATCGGCGCTAGGGTTGCGCCCTAAAGCATAAGCTGCACTCACCCGCACCAATGGGCACGGATCATTCAGCAGGCGAATTAAATAAGGAATCGCGCGATCGTCTTGCAGTTCACAAAAAGCCCTAGTCGCCAGCATTCGTTGCTGCACATCCTGCGAGTCAAGGATCGCCAGCATTAAATCGGGGTTGGGCTTGTGTGCCTCTGACTCATCTTCATCGATCGCAGGAAGCTGATCTAGCGGATCGGCTAAATCAGCGTCGATATCCAAGACGGTCAAATCATCATCACTATACATATCTGTAACTTTACCGCACCAGGCGACCAGAGAATTTTGAATTCAAAATTTCTCATGGTTCTAACTGTTTGACCATCCACAACGATTGAGTTTGGTAGCCTAATGCTTGGTATAGCTGAAGAGCAGGCTGATTGGAGGTAAAAACCTGTAAGCCAATCTGCCGATCGCCTCGTTCTCTTGCCCAATCTTCAGCATGACGCACTAGTGCTGCTCCGATGCCTCTGCGTCGATGGTGTGGCATCACATAAAGCAGAAAAATGTGAGCATGGCGATCGCCACTTGCCTGATCGATCGCATTACCCAACCACAAACCTGCGATCGGCTGCACAGAGCGCGAAGAGGGCAGACCTCCCGCAGCAATACCGTGACTAGATTCAACCCACCAGATCGGCGTTTGGTTAGAGAAATATTGCTCGATCGTCACTGCCAAATGAGCAGAGTCACTGGTTGGATAAAGCTCCTGATAAGTGCGCTGCATAAACTTCACCAGCAGCGCCCTGTCTAGCGTCGAACCCACTTGCAACCGATAATCAGGGGATAGCTGATTAGACACGAGTGAGTAATTAGAGCTTTTCAGATGGGGCGAGATCGTCAGGCAACCCTTTAATTAGGGCAGACAGCGCGGGAGGCAACCCAGCTACTGTGTTTGAGACGGGAGCCTGAGCCTTGTCACGGGTCGGATTGACTTCTTCGATCGGCGCAGGTGCCGCCATATCTGAAGGAAGAAAGATTCGGGCACTCACTGCCACCAACGCAACTAAGAAAACCAGCACCACCAGCAGCGGGGCAACATACTGACGAAGAAAAGCCATAGGACGGGCGATCGCAACGAAGGGATTTTTCTAAAAAATTAGCTCAAGATTTGTAAAAATCTCTAATCTTATCCTACCGCTCCTGATCCCTCTAAAATGGAAAAATTTAAACCTCGTCTAAAGGCGTAGAGTCAGCATTCCAAGGCGCAAAGATGGGTAAAAGCATTAACCCTGGCAACGCAGCGATCATCGTGATCACAAAAAACCACGTCCAGCCCGTCACTTCTACGATGCGACCAGCCGGAGCAACCAAAATATCTCGACTCACCGCCATCAAACTAGAGAGTAGGGCAAATTGGGTTGCCGAAAAGCGTTGATTGCAAAGACTCATCAAAAAGGCAACAAAAGCAGCCGTGCCTAATCCTGCACAAAAGTTCTCAATATTAATGGCAATCACCATGAACGGATAATTTTTGCCAAGCTGCGCCAAAATTAAGTAGGTCAGGTTGCTAATTGCTTGCAAACCGCCAAACACCCAGAGCGATCGTGCGATCCCAATTTTGCTAAGAGCGGCTCCTCCAGCTAAAACGCCGACGATCGTCGCCAATAAGCCCATGCCTCCCTGAATGGCACCCACATCGGTTTGGGTAAATCCCGTCTGCAATAAGAACGGCAGCGCCATGTTGTTGACGAGAGCATCCCCCAGTTTATAAAGCACGATGAACACCAAGACAGCACTGCCTCGAAACTTTCCCAAGCGCTGAAAAAATTCGATAAATGGCAGCGTGACTGCTTCGCGCAAGGAATCGGGTGGCTGGGTTTGCAGTTTCGGTTCGGGTGCCCAGAAAGATGCGAGAATCCCAATTCCCATTAATAGAGACAGCAACAGATAAACCCCTTGCCAAGAAGTTTTATCTGCCAGAATCAGCGCCAGTGACCCCGTAACCAGCAGGGCAATTCGATAGCCTAAAACCGCAACGGCTGCCCCTGCGCCCATTTCAAGCGGATCTAACACATCGGTGCGATAAGCATCAAAGGCAATGTCTTGACTGGCACTGAGAAAAGCAATCAACAGCGAATTGATCGCTAACAGTTGCAGCGATTGTTTGGGATTTTGCAGCGACATGGCCGCGATCGCCACCAGCAACCCGACTTGCATGATGACGATCCATCCTCGGCGGCGACCTAAAAAAGGCGGCACAAAGCGATCGACAAAAGGGGACCAGAGAAATTTAAGTGAGTAGGGCAACCCAACTAGGCTAAATAGCCCGATCGCGCTCAGTTTGATGCCTTCGACGGTCATCCACGCTTGCAAAGTTTTGCTCGTCAAATATAGCGGCAACCCAGATGAGAAGCCCAACAGTAAAAGAGCCACCATCTTGCGGCTCTGAAAGACTTGCAGCGGAGATGAAGACGGTTTCACAAGAAACTCCTCTTGAGACGAGCAGACGCAAAATGCGTTCTAGCCATCATCTCACAGCCCTGTCTGATCACAACTGCATCACGACAAGGGTTGAGTTTCTGATGAGAATTGAATCTGCCGAGGATGAGATTCGGCGATCGCCCTCTAGAAACCCTTCGCTTAAGGCCCTGTTACAAAACGATAATTAAAGACTTAATCTATAACGATCGTTTATCTAGTGCTACAGAATTCCTCAAGTATTGCTTATCAAAATCCTGATATCATCCTTAAGAAGATGTCCATCAGACATTCGATTGAGGCAACGCTGAAAACTTGATTTCAAACTTTGGAATCAAATGTGAAAAGTCGATCCCCCATCGGTGTAAGGTACATAAGTTGGACTACCAAACGTAGGTCAGGCAGATTGTCTGAGCGCTGTTGGTGCTGCTTGCTGAGATTTTGACGATTTAAACAGGAAGGGAGATATGTCGTACGCTCAAACGAAAACCCAGGCGAAAGCTGGGTATAAAGCTGGGGTTCAAGATTACCGTCTAACCTATTACACCCCAGACTACACGCCTAAAGATACGGATATTTTGGCAGCGTTCCGGGTGACTCCTCAGCCTGGCGTTCCCCCCGAAGAAGCCGCAGCCGCAGTTGCCGCAGAATCCTCCACGGGAACCTGGACGACCGTGTGGACAGACCTGCTGACCGACCTCGATCGCTACAAAGGACGTTGCTACGACATCGAACCCGTCAAAGGTGAAGATAGTCAGTTTATTGCCTACATCGCGTATCCGCTAGATTTGTTTGAAGAAGGCTCTGTCACCAACCTGCTGACCTCACTCGTCGGCAACGTGTTTGGTTTCAAAGCTCTGAAAGCGCTGCGTCTAGAAGATCTTCGCATCCCCGTTGCTTACTTGAAGACCTTCCAAGGTCCTCCTCACGGCATTCAGGTTGAGCGCGACAAAATCAACAAATATGGTCGCCCCATGCTGGGTTGCACCATCAAGCCGAAGCTTGGTTTGTCGGCTAAAAACTACGGACGTGCGGTTTACGAATGTCTGCGCGGTGGCTTGGACTTCACCAAAGACGACGAAAACATTAACTCTCAGCCCTTTCAACGCTGGCGCGATCGCTTCCTGTTTGTGGCAGACGCGATTCACAAGTCTCAGGCAGAAACCGGAGAAATCAAAGGTCACTACCTGAACTGTACCGCCGCGACGTGCGAAGAAATGCTGAAGCGGGCCGAGTATGCCAAAGAACTCGAAATGCCCATCATCATGCACGACTTCTTGACGGCTGGCTTCACCGCCAACACAACCTTGGCGCACTGGTGCCGCGACAACGGAGTCTTGCTGCACATTCACCGTGCGATGCACGCTGTGATTGACCGTCAGAAAAATCATGGTATCCACTTCCGCGTTCTGGCGAAGTGCTTGCGGATGTCTGGTGGCGACCACATTCACACCGGAACTGTCGTCGGTAAGCTCGAAGGCGACAAAGCGATCACCTTGGGTTTCATCGATCTGCTGCGTGAGAACTACATTGAGCGCGATCCTTCTCGCGGTATCTACTTCACCCAAGACTGGGCTTCAATGCCGGGTGTGATGGCAGTCGCTTCGGGTGGTATCCACGTATGGCACATGCCTGCGTTGGTTGACATCTTCGGCGATGATTCTGTCCTGCAATTTGGTGGCGGAACTCTAGGACACCCTTGGGGTAATGCACCTGGCGCAACCGCAAACCGCGTCGCGCTCGAAGCGTGTGTGCAAGCGCGGAACGAAGGTCGTGACCTGATGCGTGAAGGCGGCGACATCATTCGTGAAGCGTGCCGTTGGTCTCCTGAGTTGGCCGCTGCTTGTGAGCTGTGGAAGGAAATCAAGTTCGAGTTCGAGGCTGTCGATACCGTTTGATCACCTGTTTGAACTTTGGGTTTTAGATTTTAGCGTTAAAGTTTAATCTAAAATCTAAAATCTAGAACCCAAAATACTTCGCTCATGGATCTCAAGCGAATTGCGAAAGATACGACCAAGACGCTGACCAGCTACCTGACTTATCAGGCAGTACGGGTGGTGATTTCCCAGTTGGATGAAACTGAACCAAAGCGCGCCTACTGGCTGCATCAATTCTCTGCACGAGAAAAAATTCAAGATGGTGAAGCTTATTTGCAAGCACTCTTTCGAGAAAGGCAGGATCTTGCATTCCGCATTTTGACTGTGAGAGAGCATCTTGCGAATGAGATCGCTGAGGCTCTGCCAGAAATGCTGCGATCGACGATTCAGCAAGCCAACATGGATCAACGCCGGCAGCAGTTAGAACGGATCACGCAATTAGAGCTAACGGCTCCCAGTTCTTCTATCGACTCGTTAGAAACCTCCGATTCTGAAGAGGCTCACGACGAGTCGCCCTAACCTTAAAAACGCAAAACTTTCGATCGAGGAAATCCATGAAAACTCTGCCAAAAGAGCGCCGTTACGAGACTTTTTCGTTTCTTCCTGCGCTGACCGATGCTCAAATTGCGCGTCAGATTCAGTACACGATCGATCAAGGTTATTTCCCTTGCATCGAGTTCAACGAAACGTCTGAACCCGAAACCTACTACTGGACGATGTGGAAGTTGCCTCTGTTTAATGCAACCAGCCCTCAAGAAGTCCTCAACGAAGTGCAACAGTGTCGCTCTGAGTACTCTAGTTGCTATATTCGCGTCGTTGCGTTTGACAACATCAAGCAGTGCCAGGTGATGAGCTTTATCGTTCACAAGCCTAGTGCCAATAACAGCAGCGGTAGCGGTGGCTACCGTTACTAATTTCGATTAGCTAATTGGTTTAAGCGGGGTAGGTTCTCATCTACCCCGCTTTTTATGTCTTCAAACAATTTCTATCGGCTTCAACTAATCAGAAGTTGCGGTACGGTGTCTGACGTGGAAATCCTTAACTTTCGGATTCTTATGGTTTGGATTTTCTTTGAAGTCAAAAGCTTGGGTTGCCTGCAATAGTTTCCCAAGCTGGCTATAGCCGTAGCTTTTATGGTTGAAACTTGGACAAAGCTTTTTGATTTGCGCTCCCAGGGTTCCTAAGCTTGCCCACCCGTCTTTTCCGACGATCGCTTCGTAAGCATTCTTCAAAAGCTTCAATAATTTTTTGTCAATCTTCAAGCTCTGCTCAGTCGTAGTTTGGAGTTCTTTCGCAGGTTGTTTATTAGTGTTTATCGGATCAGAGATGCTGCTTTTAGGCTCTTTTTGTTGCTTTTCGGCACAGCTTTCTAAGAACTTCAATCCTTCGGTGTAAATGAATTTGTCGCAAGCACTTACAAAAGCTTCTGGCGTTTTTTGCTCACCGAATCCATAAACTTCTAGCCCCGATTCTCGAATGCGACTGGCTAGACGAGTGAAGTCACTGTCACTAGAAACGATGCAAAATCCGTCAAAGTTGCGGGTATACAGCAAATCCATCGCGTCAATAATCAGAGCGCTGTCTGTGGCATTTTTGCCCGTCGTATATCTAAATTGCTGAATCGGTTGAATAGCAAGTTTGTTTAACTTGGCTTTCCAATTTGTGAGTTGTCCGTTTGTCCAATCCCCATAGATTCGCTTGACGTGGGCGGTTCCGAACTGGGTCGCTTCTTTTAAAAGTGCCTCGATCGAGTCAGCACTCGCGTTTTCTGCATCAATCAGTACTGCAAGCCTCTTGCCTTTAGCCGACATCTCACTATCCATACGGGTTGTTGATCGTCAAAATAATTCCTCACTCTATAAATACCCACAGATCACTTCTGATTACGGTCAGATTTCTTTTTATACCTACCTGTTAAAAATCGGGGCAAAATGGCAAGACTAAGAAGGTGTCATTTGCCTAATGCCTTGCTGAACGCCCAAAACAGGATACTGTCGGCGATCGGTTGTTCCCCATCTTTGCGAAGGAGTTAGTGATTGATGGAATATACAGTTCCAGAGCTTGATCCCGTTAGCCGCCAGTCGATGAGTTTAGAGCGTCCTAAAAAGACCAAAATGCTGGTGGTTGACGATGAGCCAGATAATCTTGATTTGCTTTACCGCACCTTTCGGCGAGATTTTCAAGTTCTCAAAGCCGAAAGCGGAATTCAAGCCTTAGAAGTGCTGTCTGCTGAAGGAGAAGTCGCGGTGATTATCTCCGATCAACGGATGCCCGAAATGAAAGGAACGGAATTTTTGAGCCGTACCGTGCCCCAGTTTCCCGACACGATGCGGATTATTCTCACCGGATTTACCGACGTTGAGGATCTGGTTGAAGCGATTAACTCAGGACAAGTCTACAAATACATCACCAAGCCTTGGGACCCTAGCGAGCTGAAAGCGGTGGTGCAGCGAGCCGCCGAAACTTACGAGTTGCTAAAACAACGGACTGAAGAACTGCGACGATCGCAAGCTCAAACCGCTCTGCTCTCGACGATTGTCTACGTCGCTCAAGATGCTTCTAGCTTAGAAAGCACACTGGAACCGATCGCCGCCGCATTTGGCAAGAATTTTCTGGCAGATGGCTGCATTTTGCAACTCGTTGAGCAAGGAACGCTCACGGCTCAAGGAAGCTACAGTTCAGCCGAGTCTTTAGAAAATTGGTTAGAGAAAGACCCGATGGTGCAAGCAGCGATCGTCGCTCAAAAAATCCAGGTTTCTGTGAATGTCCCTGCCGATGCAAGCTTGTCAGAAGTTGCTCACTACGCTAATTCTGGCGTTCAAGCACATCTGATTGTTCCGGTGACGCTGCGGGGCGAAGTGCTGGCGGTGTTATCACTGCAATGGAGACAGCCTTGCACTCTCAGAGACGATGAATTAATGCTGTTGCATCTGTCTGCCCAACAGATCGCGCTAGCGCTAACGTGTAGCCGTTATTCCCCAGGGATGGCATCGCAATTTTGAACTGATTCTTACGATTTAGCAGCCTAAAGCCAAAAAGGAGGTCTTTAAAATCTAGAATTCTAAAGACTTGCTTCTTTCATTAAGTCTTGACTCCAAAATTGATGAATTCTGACCAAATCCAAGCCTTGTTCGATCGCATCGCTCCTGTCTACGACGAGCTAAATACGGTTCTCAGTTTCGGTCAACACCGCATCTGGAAACAGATGGCGGTCAAGTGGAGCGGTGCTAAACCCGGAGATGTGTGCCTCGATCTCTGCTGCGGTAGCGGGGACATTGCCCAAATGTTAGCCGAAAAAGTGGGCAAAACGGGGCAGGTTTATGGCGTTGATTTTTCTTCGGTTCAGTTGGCAGTCGCCCGCGATCGAGCCGATCGCCGCTGTCTCAAACCTCCTATTCACTGGGTCGAATCGGATGTTTTGACGCTCCCCTTCGATGAAAACCAGTTTGATTGCGCCACAATGGGTTACGGTCTACGAAACGTCACCGATATTTTGCTCAGTCTCAAAGAAATCTATCGAGTCCTTAAGCCGGGAGCAAAAGCTGCCATTCTCGACATGCACCGTCCTAACAATGTGTGGGTGCGATCGTTCCAGAAGTGGTATCTCGATGAAGTGGTGGTTCCGGCAGCTCATCGACTGGGCTTCACCGAAGAATATGCCTACATCGCACCCAGTCTCGATAAATTTCCGACCGGAGCGAAGCAAGTTAGCCTCGCTAACCAAGCCGGATTTGTGTCAGCCACACACTATCCCACTGCCGGGGGTACGATGGGAGTATTAGTGATACAGAAATAGAGTGTTGAGTTCTCAGTTTTGACCTCAACATTCAACCTTCAATATTCAAAACTCAAAACGCTGCCTTGGATCTCTCTACACTCTGGCTCTTTGTTGCTCCTCCGGTTGTTGGTGGAATTATTGGTTATTTCACCAACGATGTCGCGATCAAAATGCTGTTTCGCCCCTATCGGGCACTCTACCTCGGCAAACAGCGCATTCCATTTACGCCCGGTCTGATTCCTCGCAACCAAGAACGCCTCGCCAAGCGGATTTCTGACACGATTATGGGGTCGTTGCTGACTCCCGATGAGTTGCAAAAGCTGGCACGTCGGTTGCTGCAAACTGAGCGAGTGCAGAGTGCTTTGCTGTGGTTGTTAAAACTGGCACTTGAGCAACTTGAATCAGATAAAGAGCAGAAAACTGCCAAAATCTTGGCAAACATTCTGCGAGATCTATTTGGACAGTCGTTGCCGCGACTCCTGAAAGTGCTGGCACGGCGCGAAGAATTTCTAGAAGAGCAGCTTAATCAGATTTTCGATAGAGTGATTCTAGAGTTTCAGCTCAATGATGACCAATCGGGGAAACTGGCTGATTGGGTGACTCAAGTAGTGGCACCGCCCGATCGCATTCGTCAAGTGCTGATTGATTTTTTGACCGATCGCAACATCCAGGTCATTGACGAGGGCTTTCGCGAAAAAACTAGTGGCACTTATTGGGTCGTCGCTAATCTCTTTGGCGTTCGTAACTCGCTGGTTCGTTTACGAGCCTTCTGTTTAGACGAGAAAGAAGCCTGCAACACCCTTCTCGCAGAGTTAGTCTTCTCGCTGGGCGTTAAGTCGCGTTTAAAGGAATGGTTGCGAAACCTATCGCTGCAAAACCTCCCCGTTTCGACCGTCAGACAACTCCGCAAAACTATGCGTGAAAGCGTCCGTCACTATCTGCAAGACCGAGGGGCTGAAGTGTTGCAGGGCTTAAGTGAGTCGGTTGATTGGGAAAACGTGGCATCGGTAATTCTGACTCGGCTGCAAACGTCGGATGCGGTGACTGGCTCGTTAGAAGTGATCAGTCAGGAGTTAGCGTTGATTTTAGAGCGATATCTTGAGCGAGATCTCGAAAATATTGTGGCTCAAGCGATTCCGATTTTAAATATTGATCAGGTAATTGTCGATCGAGTCAAAGCCACGTCTCCCGCAGACTTAGAAAACGCGATTAATGGCATTGTGAAAAGTGAGCTGCAAGCGATCGTTAATTTGGGCGGCATTCTAGGTTTTGTGATTGGTCTGCTTCAGTCTGCGGTGTTGCTGATTCGCTAGATTCATTAATCCACTGAGTCGCTCTCATCTTCATCACTTTTCATCCAACGATCGATGTCATGCTTAAGTGATTGCTGCCGAGTCCGCCGCGACTCTTGCCGATACTTTTTCGTGTCGAGTCTGGGTTCATATTGCGCCTCACCCTTCTTGCTTTTTAGCTTCATCACCGCATCGGGGTCAGACTGCTGATTGAGATGAGCTTGAAAGACGATCGCCTCTTCCAAAAAAATCAAGTAGTGTTCGTAGCGCTCCCACTCTCCCCGCACTACACACCCCGGCTCGTCGCGGTGCGTGCAATCATTAAACTGGCATCTCGCTACTGCTAATCTCTGCCGAATTTCTGGGAAGTAGCTCGCTAAATCCTCTGGAGAGCGGTCTAAATCAGGCTGATTAAATCCAGGAGTATCGGCTAAAAGTCCGCCCAGTGGCAACTCAAATAACTCTGTGTGGCGCGTCGTGTGGCGACCCTTTGCCAACTTGCCCGACACGGTTCCCGTTCGCAAATTTGCGGCGGGAATCAGTTGATTAATCAAACTCGACTTGCCAACCCCAGAAGGGCCTGCAACCACTGTAATTTTCTGACTGAGGCGATCGTGAATCTCTGATAGCCCAATGCTCTGACGCACACTAATAAAAAGCGGGTTGTAACCCCATGCTGCTAATCGCTGCGACCAATGTTGTTTTTCCTCTAGGATGGCGAGATCGCTCTTACTTAAGCAAAGACAGACCTCTGAGCCTGTCGATTCAGCTTTGATCAAAAATCTGCTGAGTTGATAAGGCTCAATCGTCGGTTCTGCCAGCGCAAATACTAAAAGAATTTGATCAGCATTGGCGATCGGCGGACGATCCAACTCAGAACGACGCGGGAAAATCTCTGCGATCGCGCCGCTTCCTTGAATCCAATCCGGCTCTTCGACTCGCACCTGATCGCCCACCATCACCCGTTGACCAATCTTTTTCAAGAGCGATCGCCGAGTACACAACAGCATCGACTTGAGATGCTCCCCTTCTACCCGCACCCAATAATAATTTGCTTGAACCGCCAGAACCTTGCCCAAGAGAGACTCTGGGCTTTGTGATAGGGTCACTTCATCAGACACACGGGTTAAGTTTTCTGACTCAGAACTCATAACCAGGAGCCTTTTGAGACTAGCAACGGACTTTCACGGCGAAGAAGCCAGATCGATCTTCGATCGCTTCAATGCGATATCCTTCCATCGTCAAACTGTCAGGAACTTGCTCGATCGGCTCACCTGGATCAAGCCAAACTTCTAGCAAAGAACCGGGCTGCATTTGCTCTAAACGCAGTTTGGTACGAACAAAATTAATTGGGCAAGGGGTTCCGCGCAGATCCATCTGCACATTAGAAGAATCAGAAGTGACATCAGAAGCACTCATCCGCCAAACACCTTACCGAAAAAACCTTCAATTCCGCCCTTTCCCACGCGATCGCCCCGAATTTTTGCCAATTTTTCCAGCAACTCTCGCTCCTCAACACTAATGCGATTTGGGATATCTACTGAAATCGTGATCAGGTGATCCCCACGACTCACAGGGTTTCCCAACTTGGGCACTCCTCGGCTTTCTAGCGTTAGAACCGTGTCAGGCTGGGTTCCTGGAGGAATGGTCAGCTCTTCGGTGCCGTCTACCGTGTTGATTTCTATGCGACTTCCTAAAATTGCCTGCAAGTAGCTCACCTTGATCTCAGACAGGATGTTGATGCCCTCTCGCTGAAACTCAGCATCCTCGTTGATGAACAGATAAACGTAGAGATCTCCGGGAGGACCATTTCGTTGTCCTGCGTCTCCCGCCTCTGAAACCCGCAAACGAGTTCCATTATCTACCCCCGCCGGGATCGTGATTTTGAGCTTCTTAGTCTCTTGTCGCTGTCCATCGCCGCTGCAAACTTCACATTTTTCCTCAACGACCTGCCCCGTTCCATTACAGGTTGGACAGACTGAGACTTGAGTAAAGCTACCAAAAGGGGTGCGCGTCGCTCGACGAACTTGTCCCGCCCCAGAACAGGTCGAACAGGTGCGAGGACGAGTCCCAGGTTTTGCGCCTGAACCACTACAGTTCGTACAAGTTTCTAAATGGCTAATGCGAATTTCTTTTTCGCCACCAAAAACAGCTTCCCGGAAATCGAGCTTGAGGTCGAGCCGCAGATCATCGCCTCTAACTGGACCGCCTCGCCGACGAGCAGTTTGCTGACCACCCGGAGCGCCTCCCGAAAAGCCGTTGAAAAAGCTTTCAAAGATGTCTGCAAAGCCTCCCATGTCGCCGACATCAAATCCACCTGTACCTGCTGCAGACCCAACCCCTGCCTCGCCAAAGCGATCGTAGCGGGCGCGAGTTTCAGGTTCTGAAAGCACCTCATAAGCCAGGTTAATTTCTTTAAACCGCTCCTCGCCTCCCGTCTCTTTGTTGACATCGGGATGATATTTGCGAGCTAAACGGCGGTAGGCTTGCTTAATTTCTTCCTTGTCTGCTTCGCGAGCGACACCCAGAATTTCATAATAGTCACGAGCCATAGAACGCTGTGTCAGGGGTAGAGGGGGCTAGGTTCTCAAACTTCTCACAAGTCGCGATTTTGGTTGAGTCAAAATCAACGCTTCAGACCTAAATCTAGCATTTATGCAATAAATCTAGCGGACGGATGAGGATGAGGTCACAAACTTTGGCAAATCGAAGCCTCCGATCGAACATCTGAGTATTTTTGATCAATCGACCGCTTCATAGTCAGCCGTGATCGTAGCATCATTCTCAAAATCTGCCGGAACGGTTTCGTCGTTGTCAAAATCAAAATCACTGTTTGATGCAGCAGGTGTTTTCGGAGCGTCATTATTCGATGACTTGCCAAAGTCTTCGTGGTCTTGGTTTAGACTTCCATAGACGGCAGCGCCGATCGCAAACAAAATCTGTTGCAGCGCATCTACTTTTTGAGTCAGATCCTCAATGCTGATTTTGGGATCGGCGATCGCAGTTTTCAGTTCGGCAACTTTTTCGTTTGCCTGAGCCTTGAGGCTGTCGCTGATAAACTCACCATTGTCTCGCATCGTAGACTCGTAGCTAGAAAACAAGTTGTCTGCCTTGTTTCGTAGCTCAACGCGATATTTTCGACGAGTGTCTTCTTCAGCAAAGACTTCTGCCTCTTGCTTCATGCGCTCAATCTCGCTGCCGCTTAAGCCGCCAGTGTTAGAGATTTCGACGCTCTGTTCACGGTTAGTGCCTTTATCACGGGCAGAAACCTTGAGAATGCCATTAGCATCAATATCAAACGCAACTTCAATTTGAGGAACTCCTCGCGGCGCTGGTGGAATGCCCGTCAGTTGAAACTTGCCTAAACTCTTATTATCTTTCGCCATCGCCCGTTCACCTTGAAGGACGTGGATTTCAACAGAGGTTTGCCCGTCAGTTGCCGTGGAGAAGACTTGAGTTTTGCTGGTTGGAACGGTGGTGTTACGCTCAATCACTCTAGTGAAGACTTCTCCCAAGGTTTCGATTCCTAATGAGAGGGGGGTGACATCGAGCAGCAGCAGGTCTTTGACTTCCCCACCTAGCACACCTGCTTGGATTGCTGCGCCCAGGGCAACGGCTTCATCGGGGTTGACAGAACGATCGGGCGCTTTGCCATTAAAGAATTTTCGCAGAGCATCTTGAACCGATGGGATGCGAGTAGAGCCGCCGACTAGAATAATTCGATCGATCTCCTCGATCGTGAGTTCGGCATCCTTGAGCGCCTGTTTCATTGGCTCGATCGTATTTTGGATCAAGGTGCTGGTCAGTTCTTCAAATTTGGAGCGGGTCAACTCCGTCTCTAGATGCTTAGGGCCCGTCTCATCAGCCGTAATGAACGGTAAGTTGATAGAAGTACTCAACGTTCCAGAAAGCTCAATCTTGGCTTTTTCTGCTGCTTCTCGCAGACGTTGCAGTGCCATCTTGTCCACCGACAGATCGATGGTTTCCTGCTGCCGAAATGCCTCAATCATCCACTGCACAACGCAGCCATCAAAGTCATCGCCGCCCAAGTGATTATTACCAGAGGTTGCTTTGACCTCAAAAACGCCGTCTCCTAGCTGAAGAATGGACACGTCAAAGGTGCCGCCACCCAAGTCAAACACCAGTACGCATTGTTCCTGATCCTGCTTATCCAAGCCATAAGCAAGGGCGGCAGCCGTAGGCTCATTAATAATTCGCAGCACTTCTAGCCCAGCGATCGTTCCTGCATCTTTCGTCGCTTGACGTTGAGCATCACTAAAATAAGCGGGGACGGTAATCACGGCCTGCGTAACTGCCTCTCCTAAGTAATTCTCAGCATCCTGCTTAAGCTTTTGCAGAATCATGGCTGAGATTTCTTGAGGCGTATAGTTCCGTCCCCGAATTTGCACGTCTACTGTGTCATCTTTGCCCTTGACACAGTTATAGGGAACGCGAGAACGCTCTGTCTGGGTATCGTCCCAACGGCGACCAATAAAGCGTTTGATGCTGAAAATTGTGTTTTCAGCATTAGTGACAGCTTGACGTTTGGCTAATTGACCGACTAAACGATCGCCAGCCTTGCCAAAGCCAACCATACTGGGGGTGGTTCTTCCGCCCTCAGAGTTGGAGATGACAACGGGCTGACCGCCTTCTAAGACAGCAACGCAACTGTTGGTCGTGCCTAAGTCGATACCAATGACTTTTCCCATAGCTAGCGTCGGTGAAGATTATGCGAGATGAATGCAGAACTGAGAGATTGATGCAACTGATACCCTGAGTTTTCCGTAGCCATTCACGAAAGTTATTCACAAGCTCAGTCGCTTAATCCGAATTATTCCCTATCTTCAAATAGTTGTAACGTCCTAGCTGCAAATCAAACCCACAGTAAGCCTTAGATTACTTAGCTTCGAGCGTAGCACGGGCTTTCGTCTGACAGCAATGAAACTACAAACTCTTGATGCAAGGTTTACTCAGTTGCCCCTGCGGTTGCTGGAATTTCTCCGTCTTCTGGTGGCGCTGCAACTTTAACCATGGCATGCCGTAAGACTCGATCGCCCAGCATATATCCTCGCACTAGTTCTTCAATAACCGTGCCTTCTGGATGTTCGCTAGTTGGCTCTCTCATGACGGCTTCATGAAGATTGGGGTCAAACTCTTTCCCGTCCGATCGCATCGGAGCCACTCCGACTCGTTTGAGACAATCGACGAGTTGCTTATAAACACTTTGATAGCTTTTGTGAATATTCATCTCCCCGTCGGTTTGGGGTTTGATGTGCGATCGGGCGCGCTCAAAGTTATCGACCACAGGCAGCAACTCATTGAGGGTAGAGCATTTGATCTGCTGCTCTAAGTCTTCTTTCTCTTTCTGAGTTCGTCTGCGGAAGTTTTCAAAATCCGCCACAATTCGTAAATATTGATTGTTGCGGTCTTCTAGCTGCGCTTTTAGAGCCTCTAACTCTCGCTCTTTTGTCGCAAAGGTTGAGCGGAGATCCATAAAGGCTGCTTCATAGTCGGTGTCATCCTCCACCGCGTTCTTAGGTAGGGCTTTCTCGGCTCCTAGCAGCCCGTCAGAAGCTTGAACATCGGTCTGAGGCACCTCGCTTTCCCCCGGTTGCGGATTTAGAGTCGGCACCCCTTCTGAAGTAGTTGTTGAAGCTTGAGTCTCTTGTAGCTGATTTTCTTCGTCAATCATCGTGCGCTTATCCCCTCATTAAAGATCGCTTACCTTAGCTAAGGCTTCTCTTCATCCTACCTAATCGTTTACAGGATGCTAGGTTTCTGCGACCTGCCAAACGTAAAGCATCATATCCTGACAAAGGCATTCTGACTGAATTTCACCTAAAAAATGAGGGGTTAAGTGACTGCTGGATCTGAAAAATATAGATACTAGAAAAAGATCTTCTAAAAATAGTCGTAAAAAACTCCGACGAGAGCTATCTACAACCGTTATTATCTGTACCAACTTCTATATTTCGATCGTCCCCCTATCAAATTTGCCATTACCATGATCTCACTTAGCAAATGTCGATAGAGCTTGGCAGGGCTGAAGGAGCGTTTGCATCCACTTCACTCCTCTCAGCAAGTTCGTGGAACATTTGACGAGTCTTTCTAAAGTTTTTTGGGAATGTTTTACAAGGAGATCTTCGTTCAGCCATTATGACTAACTCCTCTTCTCAGCGTCGTGCTCTGATCGTCCAAAATAATTCCTCCCCGTTTGGAAACAAGCTGATTCAGTCTGGTTTTGTCAACAGTGAGCAGTTAAACCAAGCCCTCGCTGAGAGTCGTAGATCGGGTGAATCGCTTGCTACCGCTTTAGAGAAAATTAAGGGACAGCCGCTTCCACCAGACTTACTCCGTCAATACAAGAAGCAACAACTATTTGAACTGAAGATTCTCTATGGCGTAGAGTCACTCGATCCAGAAATTAGTCAAATTTCGGCTAATCAGATGAGTCAGTTGATTGATACCTTGATTCCGATCGAGATTTGCAGTCGCTATAAATTATTGCCCCTTGCCCAGAGTGACGCTCAACCGCCTTTTGTGTTGGTCGCGATGGTTGATCCCGATAACCTGGCTGCTCAAGACGACTTAAATCGAATTCTGCGCTCAAAAGGGTTAAGCCTCCAGCGATTAGTGATCACGTTAGAAGATTACCAGCGCTTGATGTCACAACACCGTGACACTGCGTTAGAAGTCCAAAAGCAAATAGAGCAAGAGTCAAAAGTCGATGTCAAATCTGACCTGGAAGGCTTGGAATCGCTGGGTGAAGATCTTGACGATGACGCTTCTGAAGTAGATTTAGATGCCTCTGATGCCGAAGCCGCACCGATCATTGCTTTAGTCAACAAAATCTTGATCAAAGCGCTGCAAATGGGCGTGTCAGATATTCACATTGAGCCACAGGAAGAGGTTTTGCGAGTCCGCTTTCGGAAAGATGGCGTCTTGCAAGAAGCATTTGAACCCTTCCCCAAAAAGATTATTCCTGCCGTCACCGCTCGCTTTAAGATCATTGCGCTGCTCGATATTGCAGAGCGACGAGTGCCTCAAGATGGACGCATCCGACGCGTTTATGACGGTCGCAAAGTAGACTTTCGAGTCAGCACGCTTCCGAGTCGTTACGGCGAGAAGGTGGTCTTGCGGATTCTGGATAACGCAGTCACGCAGTTGGGTTTGCACAAGCTGATCACCGATCCAGTTTCGCTAGAAACCGTTCAAGAGATGGTCAGCCGTCCCTTTGGGTTGCTTTTAGTCACAGGCCCAACTGGGTCTGGTAAAACGACCACACTTTACTCTGCCTTGGCTGAACGCAATGACCCCGGCGTAAATATCAGTACTGTAGAAGACCCGATCGAGTATTCGCTGCCTGGTCTGACTCAAGTCCAAGTTCTACGTGAAAAAGGAATGGACTTTGCGGCAGTGCTACGAGCCTTTTTGCGGCAAGACCCCGATGTGATTTTGGTGGGTGAAACTCGTGACCGCGAAACGGCAAAGACGGCGATCGAAGCTGCCCTCACTGGACACTTGGTTTTAACCACGTTGCACACCAATGACGCGGCTGGCGCGATCGCCCGACTCGATGAGATGGGCGTTGAACCCTTCATGATCTCAGGTGCCCTCTTAGGAGTTGTGGCTCAACGTCTCGTGCGTCGAGTGTGCGATGAGTGTAGACAACCTTATATGCCGACGATCGAAGAACTGGCGCGATTTGGCTTATCGAGTTCTGGTGATACTCAATTAACGTTGTTTAGAGCTAATACGCTGCAAACTCACGAGATTCAACAAGCAAGAGCCAATGGAACCTTGTGCCAGAAGTGCAATGGAGGCGGTTACAAAGGACGCTTGGGAGTCTATGAAGTGATGAAGGTAACCGAACGAATTCAAGCCTTGATTACAGAAGGGGCACCGACCGAGCGAATCAAAGAAACGGCGGTCGAAGAAGGCATGCAAACACTACTTTCCTATAGCCTAAATCTAGTGCGTACAGGTCTGACTACTTTTGAGGAAATCGAGCGTGTCACCTTCACCGACACTGGCTTAGAGGCAGAACTGCGGGCTAAACGCAAGAGTTCGCTAACTTGCCGAGGCTGCGGTGCCGAGATGCAGCAAGAATGGCTAGATTGCCCCTACTGCACGACCTCGCGATTTCAAGAATAGTGGCGATCTCCTAACAACTCACAGATCCCGTGATAGCACGGACGCGATCGCTGGGTAGACTAAATTCCAAAAACTGATTTAGAAATCCATCCCCACATACCAAAGGAGCAAACCGCATGGAGTTGATGATTGAAGACCTGATGGAGCAACTGATCGAGATGGGTGGCTCTGACCTGCACCTAACCGCAGGGTTGCCTCCCTACTTTCGCATTAGTGGGCACCTTCAGCCGATCGGCGACCAGGTTTTGAGCGCTGAAGAATGTCAGCGCCTCATTTTCAGTATGTTGAACAACACCCAGCGTAAGAATCTAGAGCAAAATTGGGAGTTAGATTGCTCCTATGGGGTTCGGGGTTTGGCGCGCTTCCGGGTCAACGTCTACAAAGACCGAGGCACCTATGCGGCGTGCTTGCGAGCGCTCAGTTCTAAAATTCCTAACTTTGAAAAACTCGGACTTCCTGATGTCGTGCGGGAAATGTCGGAAAAGCCTAGAGGTTTGATTTTGGTGACGGGGCCGACGGGTTCTGGCAAGACGACGACTCTTGCAGCGATGATCGACCTGATCAATCGCACCCGCGCCGAACATATTTTAACCATTGAAGACCCGATCGAATTCGTTTACGAACCCGTTAAAAGTCTGGTTCACCAGCGCCAACTGGGTGAAGATACGAAGAGCTTTGCAAACGCGCTAAAAGCAGCTTTACGAGAAGATCCCGATATCATTCTGGTCGGCGAAATGCGAGATCTAGACACTATTTCGCTGGCCATCACTGCGGCTGAAACAGGGCACTTGGTTTTTGGTACGCTCCACACCAGTTCAGCGTCTCAGACGGTCGATCGGATGATTGACGTGTTCCCGGCTGAACGGCAAACCCAAATCAGAGTGCAGCTTTCTAACTCTCTAGTCGCAGTCTTTAGCCAAACATTAGTGCCCAAGAAG
This sequence comes from Phormidesmis priestleyi ULC007, assembly GCF_003003695.1. Taxonomy (NCBI): domain Bacteria; kingdom Bacillati; phylum Cyanobacteriota; class Cyanophyceae; order Leptolyngbyales; family Leptolyngbyaceae; genus Phormidesmis; species Phormidesmis priestleyi. Next base: position 65,517 of record NZ_PVWG01000015.1, on the reverse strand, counting down.
AACCCTAAACCCGGTGAGTATGGACGAATCATGGCACAAGAACTCATGGTGATTACGCCTGGGATCTCAAACCAGATTCGGGAAGGCAAAACTGCCCAAATTTATTCTGCTATTCAGACTGGCGGAAAATTGGGGATGCAAACCTTGGAAAAGGTGCTGGCAGATTTATATAAAGCTGGACAGATTACGTTTGAAGCCGCAATGTCTAAAACTTCTCGTCCAGACGAGCTTCAAAGACTGATCGGTGGGGTGCCCGCAGGTGCTGTCGCAGGAGGCAAACGTTAAGTAAATCGATCGATCGGTTTCTCTAAACGTTCTTCAGCCCTTACCGTTTTCAAATTAGCGATTCATTCTTCATTTAGATTCTGAGCTATGCCTACCTACGTTGCCCGCGTCCGAGATTCCAAAGGAAATGCCAAGAAAGAAAAAGTGACCGCTGATTCTCTTAGCGAGGCGCGATCGACGCTTCGAGATCAAGGGCTTTTTGTTCAAGAACTCAAACAAAGTGAGAGCTTTGACCCTAACAACATCTTTGACTTTAAAAAGTTTCAAGCTGCGACGGCTCAGGTGTCGATCAAGGACAAGGCGGTTTTCTCGCGTCAGTTCGCAGCTTTGGTCAATGCGGGTGTGGCAATGGTTCGCGGTCTAGGAGTTTTGGCTGATCAGTGCACCAACCCAAAACTCAAGAAAGCTTTGATGGAAATCAGTGCCGATGTCCAGCAAGGCACTAACCTCTCTGATGCCATGCGTAAACATCCTCAATGTTTTGACGGACTTTATACCAGCATGGTTCAGGCTGGAGAGGTCGGCGGCGTACTAGATGAAGTCTTGGATCGCCTAGCTAAATTACTAGAAGATGTTTCACGATTGCAGAACCAGATTAAGTCAGCGATGACTTACCCCGTTGTGGTGGGGTTTCTTGCAACCATCATTTTTCTGGCGATGACCATCTTTTTGATTCCGATCTTTGCCGGAATCTTTGAGCAGATTGGCACCGATTTGCCTGCTTTTACTCAGGCAATGTTAAACATTAGCCTTTTTCTTCGCAGTCCTAATGTGATCATTCTGATCATTTTGGTTCCCCTAGTCGTTTTTGCTTATAGGCAATACTACAAAACACGGGTAGGACGGGAAACGATGGATCGGTTCTTTCTGAAAATGCCGTTGTTTGGAGATTTGATTCAAAAAACGGCAACGGCTCGATTTTGCCGAACTTTTGGTGCGCTGACTCGCTCTGGTGTCCCGATTTTGACGTGCTTAGAGATTGTGCGAGACACTGCCGGAAATCAGGTGATTTCTAACGCGATCGACGAAGCCAGAAAAGAAATTCAGACGGGCGGCATGATCAGCATTGCGTTGCAAAAAGAACAGGTGTTTCCGCCGATGGCCATTCAGATGATGAGCATCGGGGAAGAAACGGGAGAACTTGACAAAATGCTGATGAAAGTGGCTGACTTTTATGAAGATGAAGTCGAGCAAGCCGTTAAAGCTCTGACCAGCATTATGGAACCGATTATGATTCTGTTCTTAGGCGGCATGGTCGGAAGCATCTTGTTAGCAATGTATTTACCGATGTTCAAAGTGTTTGAGAAACTTGGTTAACTACACTTAGAACCTTTAAACACAGCGAGGTCAGAAGTTAGACAAGATTGAATTCTAGCTTCTGACTTTTTTTATGAGAGATGTCTTTTATGTCAATTCAAAAAACTCACTACGAAGAACTGTTGGCAGCCTATAGTCAACCTGCTGAAGCGATCGCGCTGCTCAAACGCTATCGGGCTTATCTAGAAATGTTGCCCAGTATGCGAAGACCTGAAGAAAGCGTGATTACGATTCCGCTTCCGATCGTCAAGCTTCGTCATTCGTCTCCGTCAGCGAGTGGTCACATGACCATTACAACGGTTGAGTCGCTGATGTTGCCTTGTGATATTGCGATCGTCATGTGCGACCCAGAATGGAAAATCAAAACAGGGCGGGAAATTTTTATTTTTATTCACCAACCCGAAGAAGATTTTTCTGACTTTTTGAGTCGTTGGCGGCGCACTCAGGTTCTGTTAGACAAAGATTACGAATGGGTTATGCCGCCTCGCTATCAACATATTCTCAGTGAGGGCGCTGCCAAGATTTATCCGCTTTTTGTCGTCTTTGAAGAGACTCCTGAGCGAATTAAAAAAGGGCTGAAAGGCGCTGGCCTACCTTTTGTGACCCAAATGTTAGTAGTCGATCAAGAAGAAACTGAAGAAATGGCTTCTGAAGTCGCAAAAATTGAGGATTAGAAAATCAAAAAGGCTCCAGTAACTAGCTACTGGAGCCTTAGCCCTAAACAGGACTCGAACATTATTGTCCCTGTTTTTTAGCCTTCATCCTTTGTTTGCGCCGACTGGTTGCCACCATCGCATGATCAATCGGGAACCCAACTACCGGAATCACCTGATATTTGCGTTCTTCCTCTAGCTTTTTCAAGTTTGTGTAATCAACCCAATGAATGCAGTCAACGGGGCAGGTGTCGATCGCTTCCTGAACCAGATCCTCTGAGTCTCCGTCTTGACGGATTGCACGAGAACGCCCATAGTCAGGCTCGATGTAGAAAGTATTACGAGCCACGTGAGCGCAATGTTTGCAGCCGATGCAGACGAGTTCATCGACGTAAACGCCCTTCTGTCTAAAGGCACCTCCCAATTCTGGTTCAAACCCCGATCGGGCTTCTGCATCTCGCAAAAAACCACCTAACTCTGGTTCAAATCCTGTCCTGTCCGTAGTCGGAAAGTCGTCACCTGAATGTGGCAATTGGGAGGAAGACATCATGCGCTCCAGCGTTGCAAAACTAGCCGAATTGAGCCATCTTGATTGCGCTTCTGTTCAGAAACTTGAAATCCTTTCTGAGCGCTTTCGTTGACGATCGTGTGATAAGCATAACGCTGAGTCACTTTGCTTAAGAAATAGTCAACGGGGCTGTCTTGCTTCCAAAATTGCAGATCAGAAACGAGTTCATAAGACTGACCATTCCAAGCAAACCCGATGTCGTAGCCGTTGTCTTGCTCGATGACAACTTCGGCAGTGTGAGTTAGGCCCTTGTAGCCACGAACTTCGCGAGGGCCAGATTTCCAGTCAATATCGAGATCATCTAAAGCAGACTTCAAGGAAGGTAAATTACGAATTTGAGTTTTGATTTGGCTGAAGTGTGACATGGCAGTTATTAACGCATCTAAAACTTTACAAATTGAGAAGACTTACCAGTTACTAAACGTCGCTTGAGTCGTCACAGCAGCAGACTGCTGAACGGTTTGCGCGAAATATTCGGAGGTGTGTTCTTGGGTCAAGACTTGACCGAGTTGCGCCTCGATCGCGGCCGTTACCTCTGCACAAGAAGCCCCAATGATGCCCGTAACTTTCTCTTGCACTCGACCGTCTGGGTAGATCACGAACTCTAGCGTTTCCATACTCTCGGCTCTACAAAGGGTCTATATAAAGGACTCGATCGCTGGCATAGACAGGTTAATGCACACGGTTGCTCTAACTTTTCCTACACTCTATTAAACTTTCAGCAATCAACTTACTACGAATTAAATCGTCGCAGAAGTTAATGAATTATGAGAGCGTTTGGAGTGTAAGTGTAAGTTTCGCTTAACTTTCAGTTGCAGTCAAGTAATGCAGCACATTTAGCACCTTTACAAAAATTTATACTCGAATAGGTCTCAACGTTCTTCTGTCCTGAGGGTGATATGAAGATTTGCTGGTCAAATCCAGGCTTGATAACTCTAATTAGAAGCCTAAAGATTTTTACGATCGTGCGTTATTTTGCTAATAAAGTACCTTGCAGTTCTCCACAGCATTTCAGCAGCGCAGGTTAAGAGCAGTTACGTATATTTGACTAGTTCATTCACGAACCCTAACAAAGCCTGAATGAGCATTTTAGAGCGTTTAGTTTTGGGCAATCTTAGTCATAAAACAAAAAGTCTTTACGCCAAAAGACTTCTAGAAGGTAGGGTAGCCCTATGAGGGGTCATGCCCCATGAGTACTTAGAGAGAGATTGAGTAATAATCGCTACAGTGACTAGTCCTTCTAGGTGCTCCTTGTCCTCCAAAGCTATGCAAACTGAAATGGTGTCCTCTATCTCTTTAGGAACGTTGCTTCGCCAGCGATATTTGATCAAACAAGTCTTGGGTCAAGGTGGATTTGGTCGAACCTATTTGGCGATCGATCAAGAGCGGTTTAACGAGCCGTGTGTTTTAAAGGAGTTTACGGTTCCTTATCAAGATGATGCTTTGGTCGAGAAAGCCAAAACCCTATTTCAACGTGAAGCCAGTACGCTCTACCAGATTCAGCATCCTCAGATTCCCCGTTTTTGGGCAGCGTTTGAAGACGAGCAACGCTTATTTTTGGTGCAAGACTTTGTGAAGGGGCAAACTTATCGGAGTTTATTGCAAGCGCGTAAACAAAAAGGACAGGCGTTTTCAGAGACAGAAGTCTTACACCTTCTCAATTACTTGTTGCCTGTTCTGAGCTATCTTCACGATCGTGACATCGTACACCGAGATATTTCCCCCGAAAACATTATTCTCAGGAGCCACAATCAGGGCTTTGAGCAACTGTTTGGTCAACCTGCAAGTGAAAATTTACCCGTAGAACTGCCTGTCTTGATTGATTTTGGAGCCGTGAAGGAAGCCGCGAGTCACTGGCCGATCGTCTCAAGTATTACCCGCGTCGGCAAAGTGGGTTATGCGCCTCCTGAACAGTTGCAAACCGGAAATGTCTCTCCCCATAGTGACCTTTATGCGCTAGGTGCTACTTCTCTTGTGTTGCTCACAGGTCGTGAACCTCAAGGGTTATTAGACAGTCAGACATTGGCTTGGCAGTGGCAACCCTATGCCAAAATTAGCGGGTTGTTAGCGCTGGTTTTGCAGAAAATGCTGGCATTGCAGCCGGGCGATCGCTATCAATCGGCACGAGAGACGTGGGCAGATTTACAGCCCTTGATGGAAGCGATGCAAAGAACACTTCTCAACCCGATGCTGTCTCCTCCGCAACTGGATAATCGGGACATTGCGCCTGCGTCACGCGATCGCGCTAGTCCACAGGTAACCACCATCAAAACTCAACTTTATATGACGGCTCACAATCAGGACAGTGCATCTTCGCAACCGCTAAAGAAGGTTTCGTCGAGTCAACTTAAACAACCCCGAAATCAAGGAATTGGGGCAGCGATCGCGGCAAGTCTTCTAGCGACCCTGGGAATTGGGACGCACCTGTTTAAGGTCACACTGCCTTTGGGTTCGACTCAGCAAACGATTAGTCTCCCTGCTAAAGAGGTTGCAAGCAACACTGTGTCGTCTAGCAACAGCCAACCGCAGCGAATCGAGTTTCTCTCTGGTGAAACCTCAATGGTGATACCGGGAAATCTGCAAGATGACCCAAAGCTTTATGTTTTAGAGGCGACTCAGGGGCAACTGATGACGGCTACTTTAGATGGGTCGTCCGGCGTGATTATGAGTGTGCTGCGAGCAAATCAACAAGGCGTTGACACGGCTGCTCATCAAACTCGCAATTGGACAGGGCGACTTCCTGCAACCGAGCAGTATACGATTCAGGTGAGCGGAAATGGCGTTTACTCGCTAGATATTTCGATCACACCATTGAGTCGTTCTGACTATTCAGACACGCAAGTGATCAAGTTCGATCGCGGCAAATCTGCAACAACTGTGACTGGCAAAGTTGAGGCTAATCACAAACGCCAATATTTGTTGAAAGCAAAAAGTCGGCAGATTATGGCGGTGAAAGTGGTGGCAGGAGAGGTAAACTTTAGCGCGATCGCACCTAACGGTCAGCGCATCGGCGGTAGTAGCAAGTCTCGTGACTGGCAAGGGCGACTGCGGACGGATGGTGAATATACCCTCGAAGTGTCGTCGACTAAAGCCGAGAATTTTGCGCTTTCGGTAGAAGTTTATTGAAGTTAGCGGTAGGTGATTGATTCAGTGAAGGTGGGAGCGTTTATAGAACACTCCCACCTTTTTTATTGACCATTGGCTGACTGTAAGAAGGTTTGAACGCTTCCATTTGGGCTGAGAACCACTCTAATCACGGCGCTACCTCCGCCTTTAATGGGTGACACAAACGGTTCATTCCAGGGGGGCATTCCTGTGCGATCAATATAGTCGCCTGCCACTTGGCTGAGGGGTTCCACGTTCAGAATAGAACCATCAGCATTTAAAGTCACACTATATTCCAGCTTCTCAGTTAGCTCTGGGCGAACTTTCCAACGCTTCTGAAAGAATTGTCTAACTTCGGCGACCTGAGGAATGGTGTCAAAAGCAGTGCTGTCTTTGCTGAGGGCACGGCTGGTGCTGCTGGGCGCGATCGCGGTTCGCTCCCCGGCACTTTGACTTGCCGCAGACGGGTTTGGAGCGCTACGAATCTTGGCGTTACCCTCTGAACGGCTTCCTGGTATAGGAGACACGGGATAGACATCTGGACGATCGCCCGACGGTGCAGGTTGAATGGTAATGGCTCCGGGAGGCGGTTCTACCGGAACGGAATTGGCAGGAGCAGGCGGAACGGTGATCTTAGGCAGAGTGCCCGTTGAAGGAGTGGTTTGATTGATCGATGGAGCAGGTGGATTAGGAATTGAGGTGAGTGGGGGAGCGGTGGGCAAAGTGGCTAATGGGCTAGGACTGGGGCTACTCGGTAACGGTTGAACGGCAAGACGCTGATCGCTGCTGCTGGCTCCCTGACTGCCCGTGGCAACGGTTTGATTGGGAGCGGGACGATCAAGCAACCGTAGGACAGAGGCAGTCAGCCCAAAGGCGATCAGCGCAGTTGCGGCAAGACTCGTCCACTGAGGAGACGTTTTTGCCCAAGCGGGACGGTTGAGATTAGGGAGTGCCGTAACATCTGCGGCATAGTCATCTAAAGCGCTGGCGAGATCTGCAAGCTGCACCGCACTCAATCGAATCGAGGCCCCAGATTCTGGAGTTGCCAGGGTTCCTAAAAATAGTTCATGGGAGAGGATACCGCTGGGCTGAATTGAAATTTTAGCGGGGTTGGTTTCAGACCCTAAGTTGGCATCACTGAGAGTAGGACGAGACATCACGCTCAAAGTTGAAGCGATCGCGGAATTAAGGCTTGGGTTGACCTCATTCTCTGCACGATGAGCGGCGTTTAGAAGGGTGATGGATTGGTTAAGAAACTGCTGAACATAAGCAGTGACCACTTGAGAGAGTGATTCTAGCTGAGTCCGATCGCCCTGCACCGTCACCCAGTGGTCATCGCTAACTCTGGGGTCGTCAAAACTGAGCTTAAAACGCAGATGTTTCAACATAGAGCGACCCATCCAACGAGAGAGGGGCGAGTCTTTCGCAGAGATTGCCAGCGTACAAGTGGGCGGCGTATACCGTCGGGTCACTGAGTTAGAGAAGGACATGGGTTCAAAAGTGAAATACGTCAGAGAGAGTTAGGCGTGAGAAGTTAGAGAAGACTGGGGAGATTGAATCGATCGCTCCAACAAGATCAGCCAGAGCCGCCGGACTCCGTTTGAACTGCCGTAAAACAGTAAGTCAATTAACAGCTTGAGTGCCAGATGAGTCAGGATCTCGGTTGGCACCGTTTCCCCGTCTTCCATTCGCTCTTGGTAAGTGTTGTGAAACGCATCTAAGTAATTTCCTAATAGAGAGGCTTGGTGGGGTTCTCGGTTTTGTTCGGCAAGCTGTTCTAACAAAGCGACGGCTCGACGCACCAATTCATTATGCTGTTTTGCGAGGTGGCAGATAATCAGCGAGAGCGCTCGTGCTTCTTCGACATCGAGTTTCTTGCGGCCGCCTTGACCTTTTCTTAACGGGCTAGATTGACGTAACCGCCAGAGAGACACCCGATCGGCAACCACCGACTCTAAGCCCAGATCGGCTGCCGCTTGCAGCATTGCCTCAGAACTGATGCCCGCGATCGCTTCAAGTGCCAGCAAGATCAGATCCAATTGGGCTTTAATGTTGTCCAATTGCTCAGGGTCGGGCTGAGAGGTTAAAGAAAGTTCTTCCCAATTAGGGGCTGGGCTGGGCGGCTTCACGATGGAGGTCATAGTTACAAGGTAGGAGACAATCTGAGCTTGGGAGAAATGGTTTCAAGTTCTGAAACAATCGACTTTTCGAGATCGAGAAAAGTTTCCTTACTGAGAGTTTACTATCCTCAGTCTAGCGGTAGTGGCGTTTCCAGTCTCTCACCCCTTTGGCGGATCGAATTTAGGGCAACAGTAACTGGCTTAAAAAGAAGCTGATCGCAGCGCTGCCGATCGGCACGGTCAGGTTATCAATCCCAAACTTTGAGAAGGCTTCTAGCCCGGTTGCGACGAGGGCAACGACGAGCGAAATTAGCCAGACTTGCCAGATATTCCCGATCGTCCCAATCAGAATGAGCAAGCTCACTGCATAGCTAACCAGCGCCATTGTTAGAGAACCTTCCCAGCTTTTTTGCATATCCCACAGTTTATAGACGTGGCGACCGAAGCGTTTACCAATCAGCGCCGCCAAACCATCACCCCAGGTCATTACCAAGATTCCCAAAGCGGCGTATTGCGGTAAATTGATTGACCAAAACCAAGCCACCAGCACACCGATGCTAACTGCGTAGAAAAAAGTGCCAAAGCTTTTGCGACCGATGCCGTTGATGTTGGGAAGAATCGGCATGTAATAGGACAGGAGGGCGATCGCGCTAAACAAAATCGATGCTGAAACCCCAACCCATAGCGGAATCTTCAGCCACCATGCGATCAAAATGACGTTTCCGGTGCCAATGTGAACCACTTTGCGAATCACTTCGTTTTCTGCTTTGCCAAAGCGTTTGGCTGCTTCTGCGAGTAAGCCGACGATCGCTAGCCAGGTTAAAGCGATCCCAATCTGATATCCCAACGTTTGGAGCGAACTGCCTCTAAAGTCGGGAAGCAAGGATGAAGTCAATACAGGATGGACTAAGCAGGGAATCACAAGAAACGCGGATATGTGGCTTCTTTATTGTAAGGACTGTTGCTTTCTTCTCTATCATTCGGGTAGAAGAGAGTTTGTGAAACGTTTATAGATTGCTCGACTCAGTAGATTTCTTTACTCTCAGTAAAGATTTCATAAAGGACGATCCGTAGTGGAAGAAATGTTGGCGTAATAAGTAGAGAACTTAGTTAGAGCTACGAGTTAGATTTCTCGTTTACATAAACTTTTTTCACATTGGAGAGAATTACGTGTCTCTATTCAGAACTTCCTTTGAGCGATCGCTCATTCTGTCGTTGACTGCATTGCCGATCGCGGCGATCGTGTCACTGCCCAACGCAGCCAAGGCAGCCAGCTTTCAGAATTTATATGTGTTTGGTGACAGCCTCTCTGATGTCGGAAACGTTTTCCGAGACACAAACGGGTTGATTCCGCCACCTGCTTTGCCTGCCTCTGGTGGCGGTTTGTCGGCTGGTTATGCCAATGGGCGCTTCTCAAACGGCCCAGTCTGGGTTGAATATCTGGCAAAAGATTTAGGTCTTAGTTTAGATACCCGCAATGACTTTGCCTATGGTGGAGCCACAACAGGGACAGAGAACGGGTTAAACCCACTGCTAAATCAGTTTGGATTTCCGAGTACGCTACCGGGGTTGCAGCAGCAGATCGCGACTTTTCAAGGACAGAATCCGACTCCTGATCAGGATGCTCTCTACATTCTGTGGGCAGGTGCCAACGATTATCTAAATCCCAACCTCACTGACCCTCAAGGAACGGTTCAGAGCGCGATCTTTAATCTCGGCACGGCGGTCACAAAACTGGCAGCGGGTGGAGCCAAAAACTTTCTAATCGCGAACCTGCCTGATCTGGGCAAACTTCCCTTGACACGAGAAGATCCGGTGCGATCGCAGGGGTTAAGTTTTTTAAGTAGTACTCACAATACTGCTTTGGCTCAAACCTTGGGCGTTTTACCCTCAACTTTGGGCGTTAATATCATTCCTTTTGATGTGAATGCTTTAGTTAACGACGCGATCGCCAATCCCAGCCGCTTTGGGTTCACCAACGTGACTGAACAGTGTTTACCTGCGACACCGCTCTTTCCCGGTGCTCCATCGCCGTCTACGCCTTGCGATCCCGTTAAAGACGCACCTAACTTTTTGTTTTGGGATCCGCTTCACCCCACTACCAAAGGGCACGAAGTCCTTGGAGAATATGCTTACTCGGTGCTGAAGTCTAAATCGATCCCAGAATCATCTCCAGTTGTCGGGCTTTTGGCGCTAGGGACGTTCTTGGGAACAGGAGCAGCTTTAAGGCGTAAGAAGATTCTCAAGCAACCTGTCACAAACAGGATGCAGTCTGAAGAAGTTGCTGTGGGGGTTGAGTGAATTGCTCGATCGCGGTCATCAAATGTTTTTGCAAGGTGGCTTGGGGTAACGGCCCTTGCAGGTGGCTCCAGGGTAAAACCTGATCCAGTGACCACGTATCGTAGACGTAGAAGCTCATCTCAGGAAGCTGTCCCCGCAGTTCTTTAAAGGCGCGGCGATAGCTACCCAGTGAATCGCCGTAATGTCGGGTGAGTTCTAACAGGTGAGAGAGGCGACGATCGCCCCGCGATAATAACGCCTGAATCACAGACCAGTTGTAGCTTTCAGGACGAAAATCAATGCCTTGGGGCCGCAACTGCTTTTGCAGAAACTGAAGTCGCTTTTCGGCTTGAGTATTGACCCCAAACCACTGAAAAGGCGTGTGGGCTTTGGGAACAAATGTGCTGCATCCCAAAGTGAGCCGCAGCCCCGGAGCCGCCTTTTTGACTTCGCGCATCATCGCGACAGTTTGTTCTAAATCCTCCGGTTCTTCGCCAGGAACGCCTGCCATTCCGTAAAGTTTGATAGCACTCAGTCCACCCGCTTTAGCGTTGATGGCGGCTTGAATAATCTCGTCATTGGTCAGCTTTTTGTTGATGATTTGACGCAGCCGATCGGAGCCACTTTCAACGGCGATCGTGATTGATTTGGTGTCATGCTTCGTCAACATCTGCGCCAGTTTCTCAGTCACCGTGTTCGTCCGAACTGAGGCAATAGTGACTCTTACAGAATCGTTCTGTGGTTTGTTGAGATAATCGAGCAGGCTCTCAAACTCTGGATGTTGCGTGACGGATGCGCCCAATAAGCCCAGCCGATCGGTAACTTGCAGACCCCGCTTGATCGCGGGAATCAGCGACTCTTCAACATCAGCGATCCGAAATGGCAGCGTTAAATAACTGGCGAGGCAAAAGCGGCACATCTCTGGGCAACTCCGCACCACCTCCACCATATAAATATTTTCCCAGGCGGCTTTCTCGGTGACAACCGTCGAGGCTGAAAGCGTATTGCCGCGATAGGTTTGCTTTTCGATGCGGGCGGGAGTTGTGGAGTCGATCGGCTCAATTCGCACGATCGCCCCATCAGGACTTTTGTAAGTCACCGTGTACAAACTGGGCACGTAGATGCCGGGGACTTGCGCTAAGTGCCGCAGTTGAGTTTGACGATCGGCGTGTCGAACTTCTTGATAAGCGTCAATAAACGCACCCAGCAAAATTTCTCCATCACCCAGCAATATCACGTCAAAGAAATCTGCAAAGGGTTCGGGGTTGGCGGTGAGAACGGGGCCGCCGCCAAAGACGATCGGGTGATTAGAGGTGCGATCGCACGATCGAATCGGAATCTCCAACGACTCCAGCAAGCCGAGAATATTGACGTAATCGAGTTCCCAAGACATCGAAAAGCCTAGAATCTCTGGCTGTGAAGGCAACGATTCATGAACGTCAGTAAACAAGCGACTAACCTCCAGATCACTCCGTGCGGCTAACGTTGCCCAAACCACCTGGTAACCCAGACTCGTAATTCCCACACTATATTCATTAGGGAAAGCAAATATGAGCGGAATTGCGTCAGCTTGAGAAGTTGCAGGCGTAAATAATCGGCGTTCAGCCGCAAAAACAGATGCAGTCACAGGTTGGCAGTCTTCTTGCTAAAAATAATCAGGGAATGAAGCCTTGATTTGAAACGGCTTCACTCTCCCTTCAGCCTAACACCTGCTTTTAGCCATCATCCGACTGATCTGGCTAAGAGAATTTCGCTTAGATAAAGTTTATGACTGAGAGTGCAAAGTAGTATCATGAAGTGCTTATTCAGTCTGCGGCTCACAGTCATCACCACCGAGAGGATATCGCGCATGGCATTTATCATTGCAACCGCAAACATGAAGGGGGGAGTCGGCAAAACTACCCTCACTGTGAACATTGCAACGTGCCTCGCCAAAAATCACGGTAAGAAAGTCTTGATTGTGGATCTAGACACGCAAATTAGCGCCACTCTCAGTTTGATGACCCCCGCAGATTTTGCCAAAATTAGAGCTGACAAGCGCACCCTACGGCATTTAATTAAGCGATCGATTCTGTCAGATAAGCAGCTTGCAACAACTGTCCCGGAGGCGATTCGTTCTTATGTTTGCAACGTCAAAGGGTTAGACCTACTACCCGGCGATATCGATCTCTACGATGAGTTTATGGTGTCAGAAATGCTGCACCAAACGGCAACTCGTCAGGGTCAAACAAACTTTGAGCAGGTTTGGAATAACTTCGAGAAAACCTTGATTCAGAGCATTTTGCAGCCAATCCGCAAAGATTATGATCTGATTATTTTAGACTGTGCGCCCGGATATAACCTGATTACCCGCAGTGCTTTACTGGCCAGTGACTTCTACCTCATTCCCGCCAAGCCAGAGCCACTATCACTGATCGGAATTCAGCTATTAGAGAGACGAATCGCCAAGCTGAAAGAAACGCATAAGGCAGACACACCCATCAGTCCCAATTTATTAGGAATTGCCTTCTCACTTTCGGGAAACGTGTTTTCGAGTCGCTATTATGGGCAGGTGATGCGACGGTTGAACGAAGATTTTAGTGAAGCAAAATTATTTAAAACGCGAATCCCGCCTGATGTGAATGTGTCGAAAGCCGTGGATACGTTTACGCCTGTTGTGTTAGCAAACCCAGGTACTGCCGGGGCAAAAGCCTTTGCAACGATGGCACAGGAATTTTTGCAAAAGCTGTCCACCGCCGCAAAAGTTGATCAGCCCCCTTCAAAGTTTGCGCTTTCTTCGCTAGATGACTAATTGTGGATGTGAGGGATAAAGTTTATTTTATCCCCCGTCCCTTTACGCTTTATGCGGCTTCAAGCCCAAACACTTGATTAAACACCTTCTCAACTTTGTAGCCAGAATCGATCGACTCCATCGGGTCTTTTCGCAAACGGTGACGTAGACAAAGGGTAACGACTCGACGAATATCACTAACTGTGACTTCGGTGCGACCTTCAAAAGCAGCGATCGCTTTAGCAGCTCGGTTAGTGACAATATCCCCGCGCAGTCCATCAACATCTAACTCTGAGCAGACTTGAGAAATCTTGACTCGCAGATCGTAATCAATCTCGATCGCTTTCAACCGTTCTTGAGCATTCACCAACTGTTCCTGAAGGTCAATTTGCTGAGGTTGATAATTCTCTAAAAACTCTTGAGGATTTTGGTCAAACTCCGTCCGTTGTTCGACGATTTGGACTCGCAGCACAGGCTCTTTAACGGTGCGAATTTCGGCGTGCATACCAAAGCGATCGAGCAGTTGCGGGCGCAGTTCTCCTTCTTCGGGGTTGCCAGAACCGACCAGCACAAACCGAGCCGGGTGGCGAATGGAGATGCCTTCTCGCTCAACGGTGTTCCAGCCTGACGCAGCGGAGTCTAGCAAGACATCGACTAAGTGATCGTCTAAGAGGTTGACTTCATCAACGTAGAGAATGCCGCGATTTGCTTTCGCCAATAAGCCAGGTTCAAAAGCTTTGACTCCTTCAGAGAGCGCTTTTTCGATGTCGATCGTCCCGCAAACCCGATCTTCGGTGGCTCCCAGTGGCAGATCGACCATCATCACTTTTTTCTTCGTCACCAAGACTTCGCTGCCCTTCTCGACAAGTTGCCGCACCGCATCGCCCATGATTTCAGGGTCGCTGGGATGGCTGTTAAAGGGATCATCGGCGACGACTTCGATTTCTGGCAGCAGATCTGCTAATGCCCGAATGGTCGTCGATTTGCCAGTACCCCGATCGCCCATAATCATCACCCCGCCGATTTTGGGGTCGATGACATTGAGCAGTAGCGCCAGCTTCATTTCTTCTTGACCGACGATCGCAGTAAAGGGAAAGACCGCACGGCGACGAGGGGCGGGCGACACGGTAGAGCGTCCATTCTGGGAAGTAGCTTCTGTCGTAAAAGTCACGAGATTACCTGCAAAATCAAAGAAGTTTTAATCAGCGTACTCAATTGTAGACTACACCGCGCACCGAATGTAGAGGCGTTGAGTCGCTCACAAGCGTGGTTTACAAAACAGATTTAAACAGAGCGAAATCCGATCGCTTAATTCTAAAATGCCCGTAGGTTATTCAAAACGGTTCTAACATTATGGCGAGTCAGATTCCGGTTGTTGTGAATGGTGCCACAGGCAAAATGGGACGCGAAATTGTCAAGGCGGTGTCTCAAGCGAGGGATATGACTTTGATCGGAGCCGTAGCGCGAAACCCAGACGTGAATGGGCAAGACATTGGCGAGGTAATTGGCTGCGGGGCGCTAGAAGTGCCGATCACCAATGATTATGAGTCGATGATGGCAATGCTGTCTCAAGAGAAAGAATTGGGCGTTGTGGTCGATGTGACACATCCCGATGCGGTTTATGGCAATGTGCGATCGGCGATCGCTTACGGAGTTCGCCCCGTGGTCGGCACGACTGGGTTGAGCGCTGAACAAATTCACGAGTTAGCGGTGTTTGCAGACAAGGCAAGTACCGGATGTTTGCTGATCCCAAACTTCTCGATCGGGATGGTGCTACTTCAACAAGCAGCGATCAAAGCCTCTCAATACTTCGATCACGTCGAAATTATTGAGCTACATCACAATCAAAAAGCTGACGCTCCGAGCGGGACAGCAGTGCAAACGGCTCAGATGTTGGCGGAGTTGGGCAAAACCTTTAATGTGCCGATCGTCGAGGAGACGGAAAAAATTCCGGGATCGAGAGGCGGCCAGTCCGATGAAGGCATTCGCATTCACAGTATTCGTTTACCGGGATTAATTGCTCACCAAGAAGTGATTTTTGGTGCCCCTGGTCAGATTTATACGCTGCGGCACGACACGAGCGATCGCGCTTGCTATATGCCCGGTGTGCTGCTCTCGATTCGCAAAGTTCTCGCGCTCAAAACCTTGGTCTATGGGTTAGAAAAATTACTTTAAACAAAAAATTGCCTGACTCCTAAAGCCCCCGGAGTCAGGCAGTTCATCTGAAGAACAGGTTAAACCGAAAATTACTAAACAAGTTCAGTTGCCCCCTAATTGCTTAGTTTTTCCGACCTGCGTTCCTCTGATTTGATCTCATTGTGGAATATAGATTCCGATTATCCCTCACGAAAAGTACTTGATTTTTAGGACAAGAATTCTGGGCTGGCTCAAAGAATCCGTAGTATCTCTCTGATCACGGGTGATCGATCGCATTCAACCAATCCGCAAACAGGCTGAAATCGCTAGAATGACGACAATCATCAGCCTTTCCCAACCCAAAATGGTATTAGGCTAATATTACCCAGACTGATTTTTTGATTTCACCCGATGCTAATTCCTCTCAGTCGCAAAAAGTTAGAACAGTTAATCCCTGCTGTAGGGACAGGTGCCCAATATGCCTACTTTTGGGGCAACTTCTCCGATTTTTTGCTGCGGGTGCTGATTTCAATTTCGGCGCTGGCGGTGATTTTGCTGGTGAGTTGGCTGCTGCCGATCGGAGCATTGCGCGGGCTTCGCTTCTTTTTAGGACTCTTTGCCCTGGTCTATTGGCTCTGGCGACCTGTTCTGCAAGCAGGTTTGAAGAATCGTGAATATCGCCGCTATAAATATGCAGGCTTTTTGCGCGGTGAGGTAACCGATGTCTACATATCAGACGAAGTGGTTGGTAAAGAAGAAACGGTGAACGATCGCGGCGAGTTAGTCGTGGTCGAAAACCGAGAACGCAAGCTGAATCTGATTGTCGAAGACGAATCTGGGTTTATAGAAGAGCTACAGGTGCCGATCAAGCGAGAACATCAAGCGATCGCGATTGGCGACACCGCAGAAATGGTGGTGCTTTCCAATCGCCCTGATCTGAGTCGAATTGCTAAAGTCACCGATATCTTTGTGCCCCGATGTGGAGTCTGGGTGAGTGACTATCCCTATCTCCGGCGCGATGAATTTGAGTCAGTGAGCCGTAAATTAGACACAAACCCTGAGTTTAACGATCTTCTTGACGATGACGATCAGCCCCGCAGACGAGGTGAGTATGACGAACCCAAGCCCCCTCGCAAAAAATCGGGGCGCACGCAAAATAGTGCCTCTAAAAATCGCCGTCCGCGCAAAACGGGGCGACGATCGAGCAGCCGTCGCAGCGTTGATTATTAAGTCCCATCAGCCCACGCCGTTACCTTCACGCCCATAAGCTTGCCACGCCAGATCGACTAAACTATTGACGATCGCGGCTGCCACGACTGCACTGCCTTTGCGCCCCTCAGTGCGGATGTGGGGAATGAGAGAATCGTTGAGACGAGCCTTAGTTACCTCGACATCCACAAAGCCAGACGGGGTGCCGATCACCAGCGCAGGCTTAATTTCTTCAGATTCAATCAGTTCTACGAGGGCAGAGAGGGCGGTTTGAGACTCGCCAACCACAAAAATTCCTTCAGGGTAGCGTCTTGCTAACGTTTCGATGCCCCACGCCGCACGAGTCTTTTCTTTTTGGGGGCGCGTAATTGCCTCCATGCTGCAATAAATAGGATTTGCAAACGTATTTTGAATATTGGTCGTAATGCCCACTTGCACCATCGGCACATCGACCACGATCGTCGTTCGGGCAGCAAGAGCGGCTGCACCCGATTGCAACGCCAATTCTGAGAATCGAATCAGAGATTGATACTCAAAATCTGCGGTCGAATAAATTACCCGACGAACAATCTCATATTCTGCGGGTGAGAAAATGTGGTCGCCAATTTCACGATCGATAATCGCGAGACTTTGGGCATCTGATGCGTGCCACTCCATAGGGTTTTAACTCGGTAGTTGCAAGTATCCAGTTCCGCCTTCAGCTTACCAGGTTGTGACAGTTTCAGCGCTCAGTCATTCAGCACATCGAGCAGAAATCCCGTGAGTGTGTCAGGCTTGACTTCTGCAAAAGCCTGAGTGTGAACAATGTCAAATTTGGCACCTGCTGACTTGAGGTTTTCATCTAAAGCGTTGAGAAACCCTTTGGCAATAAAGTCATCTCCAAGCTGAAGAAAGCCGATGCCGAGTTCGTGGTCTTGGTCGAGTTTTTCAGTCGTATGGATAATCAGTTTTGCGATCGCCATGCGATCGGGCGGTTCTCCATCGATCAACACGAGAATCATCTCGCCGTTGGGCTTTGTCTGGTGAGCCGCCTTGCGGGTGAAATAGTCATCCAGGGCAGATTGCAGCACGTTGAGCAAATCAAGCGTATCTGGCGGATAGTGAGCGTCAAAAATCGCGGTGACTTGATTGGGCAACACTTGCTTATATCGTTTAAACAGGGCTGCTTCATCTCGGCAAGAGATATAAACGGTGATGCCGTCAGGATCAAAAGCTTCGCATTGTTGAGCCAGCGACACGATCGCATCGTGGGCGGCTAACCAACGCTGCTCATATCCAGGTGGCGTTTTAAGCAGATTGGCGGCAGTTTTGGCAACAACGATCGTATAGTCGCGGTTTTGTAAGAGCGCTTCAGACATAGAATAGAGAGTCGGCGTAGAATAACCCAAGGGTGAGTCTAGGATACGCGATTTCTGCCAATCTGATGAGACGAGAATCTCGGTCAATCGGCATCGAGATTTGTCATACTGTTAGACAAAAGAGTGCTAACCACTCTCGCATAGTTTCTCAATTTGCCAAGCCACCATGAAACGTAGACCCAAAAATAGTTCCTACGATTACGAAAGAGATGATGAGGCTTACACTCCGCCCGATAAAGGCAAGCAGAGTAAGCCGAAAACGCCGTTTAACTACACCTCTCTCTTTATCATTGCGGGCATTTTTATTCTCGGCATTGGTGTGGGCATCGGGTTTAGCTCGACGGCTTCGACCAGTGACACCAGCGTGGTTAGCAACGTGCAAATTGATGCGAGGGCACCCAACGCAGAAATCTGCATTCAAAATGGGGCGAGTGCGATCGCGTTAGAAACCCGCTTTTTTGTGACGCTCAACCCGTTTAAGGTTTACGTGGCTCAGGCGAACACTCAACCGGGATGCGTGTTGCGGAGTGCTAGCTGGCAGGTGCTTGAGCAGCGCAATTTGATTACGCCTGAGCAAGTTCGCGCCTGCCGTCAACGCATGAACACCTTCAGCTATGTCGGCGCTCTAGAAAGCAATCCTAAAATCGATTGTGTCTATCAGAGCGATAGCGCGAAAAATCTCTTCCTCGCTGCGCCAGGATCGGGTGCGGCTCCACCAGAAAACGAGAAATTCTGATCAGTCTGTTATGGGGCTGTGATTTGAAGGGACTGTTGTGTAACGTCCCCTCGATCGTTTTCGTTTAGCCATCTAATAAATTGCTCTGCGAGGCAACACGTTCATTTACGATTTCTAGATGCCACTGAGGAATAGGTAGCTCATCATCTGCGGTAACTATCAAATTCCAGAGCTGTTGAACGTAATCAATTTGTTGTATTTCAGTGAGTTGCTCAAATCCTGGCGGAGGAGATAGCGGTTGAGAAATGGTCATTGTTACTATGGGAAGGAACTGAATTATGATAAAAGTTATAGCCGCTGTGCGAGAGGAAAGGAAATATAGTACTTCCTGCATTTAATAAAAGTTTCGACACATGACTTGACAAAGATTAGTTCTTCGGTGTCTGCACTGGATTATTAAAGGATTCAACCAGTCGCTTCTCTAGCACTACTCGGTATTCCTGCAAATCTTTGGCTTCTTTTGGGGACGCATTTTTAAGCAACCTGTCTACGAGTGCGATCGCTCTGCTCCAATTTTTGTTATTCACTGCAACATTTAGAGCATCTCGAAGCTCCTGGTCGGGGATTGATTCAATGGGTGGATCTGGTGCAGGTGGTACTGTTGGGACTCGATTTGAGCCAGAATTACCTTCCGGCTCTTGTCCAGCTTCGGGTACTGAAGGACTTTGGGGTGTTGGGGAACTTCTCCGTGAGGGGACAGGGCTAGAAACTGAGCTAGGTTGGGTAGATGGTCTTAGCCTAAACTCTTTTCCTTCAGGAATCTCAAGCGCCCAGATGTTGGGTGAAGTTTCAAGCATCCGAAATGCCCCTGATGCTCCTTGAGATTTGTCAGTTTTAATCTTCTTTGTCTTCTCATCAATTAAGACTTCATCAGCACTTACACCTCCAACTATTTCTCCTTGTTTTCTGGAGAAAGGAAGACCTTGAATCTGTTCTCCATCAAAAGTGATGAAACATTCGTCAAGCTGAGGTTCAACAGATTTCATTGAGAACCAGCCACTTTTCGTTCGATTTCCTTCTACTAAAGTTCTTTTTTGGTTTCCCCTTAAAAGATAGGAGATTTCTCCCTTAAAACTATCCTTGGTTTGTGTAATGGTGAATACTTCAGTTCCTTGTATCACACAAGGTGTTGGCTCAAGAGTTTTGGGTTTGGCGGGAATTTTCAGCGTAGCTTCGTTTAGGAGACAATTCTCAGGAAAAAAATAAGAACTCAGCCAATTCAATATAGGCAACCGCCAGATTGTTGAGCCACGAGAACAGGGGTCAGGAATCAACCAAAAGCCGAGCAGTAGTAGAGCAGCTACAGTGCCAACAGTAATTGGAGGCATGAGATGGGAAACGATCGGCAGTGGTGCCAATAATCCCAAATTGTGACGGGTAACAGCAGCACCGTCTGTATCCCCTAGTGATTCTCGAAGAGTCAGTGCTTGTGTGAGACGAGAACGAGCAGCGCTACTGTCGCCCAGAGACAGGGCGCGTGTGCCAAGCTGATGTAATGCCCAAGATATAGATTGTCCATCGTTGAGTGCTTGTGAGGCTTGAAGTTCCCATTGCAGAACTCGTTCCCACATTCCCCACAATCCGTTGAATACGAGTGCTGCTTCTAAACCTTGACCAAGTTTAATCACATCAGTATATCGACCAGACTCAAAAGCCCATTCCAAAATGTTTGAGATGGCATCAACATCTTGAAAGACCAAATCAGGCTCTACCTGATTCTGCTCGACAAATCCTTTGAAATAGTCCAGAGCCTTTTCTTTCAACTCGTTTAGGTCTGACTCTTGACTCAAAATTTCGCTGATATTGGAGGTCAGTCTGTACTGAGAATCAGAAACTTGAATGAGATCCTGTTGAATTAATGAACTCAAATGCTGTTCGATATTGGGAATGTCAGCAGCATCAGAACGGGAGATGGAAATTAGAAGTGCTGCTCCTGCTACACCTAAAACAGATAGTTGTTTTAAGATTCGACGGGCGGGTTCTGGTAAAGATTGAATTCTTCGCTGAGTGATTGATATTGCAGATGGGTCTTTTTTGATTGTCTCAGCAATATCTTTCAATGGTTTATTTTGGTCTCTTGCAAGTTTGACTGCTTGACGAATTTTCCAGGGATGCCCCTCGTACTTATCTAAAAGGCTCTTAGCTGCTTGACGATCTTCTTCACCTATTAGAAATTCGCCCCACGGTTTTTTGCCTAGAAAAGCCTCACGTTCTTCTTCAGTTAATGGTCGTCCAATCGCTTGCTCTTGGGCAACTAAATCAAACACTTCTTCTTCGGAGAAGCCTTTAAGTTCAAATGCACGTTCACCTTGTTTGGAGGGATCATCTTCCCGTGTGAACACGAAAGCTGATTTCGGTATCGCCTCGCGTAAGTTAAGAATTTGATCCAGCGGCAGCCTAACATCATCTAACAGAATCAATATCTTCTTAAGCTGTAACGTACTTTCAATTTTCTTGAGGTCAAACTTGATACCACGAATCTTTTCGTTAAAATGGTAGAAAATTTCTTCAAGTAAATCTGCTTCCATATAAAATCGCTTTGCTGGCACATACACTACACCGTCAGGAAATTCTGATGCAATCTTATGATGAGCAAAATCCTTGAGTAGCATAGATTTCCCAACTCCGGGCTTGCCCCAAAAACCTGCTACTTTTTCTTTGCCTTCGCGTTTCAGTGCAAATGCTAGATCTTCAAGTTCTACTCTGCGACCCAGCAAATCGGGACGTAGAGGCGGTAGGCTTAGTGGACTCTGTAGGGCAATTGGTTGAGGAATGTCCTTATTGAAGGGTAGGGGATCAACCCTAACCCCCACTCGTGACAAAAAAGTAAACAGTCGTCTGCCAAAAATAATTTCTCCGATCGCCCTGGGAATTAGAGAGCGCCAACGAGTATCGCGGTAGTGAAACCCATCGTGTTCACTTTCTAAACCAATCCATTGATCAAAGATCACTTTTGTTGGAATGGCTTGACCACCCACCACTTCTAAAACATTCAAAATTAAATCTGCTTTCCGCCTGCTTTTAATAATTCCGCACACTTTCCAAGTGCGTCGATTCAGTAGTGGAGCACCGCTCAATCCATGTCTAATGCTTTCATGTTTTATAGTAAGAAACTGCCCGTGCTTACTTTTTCCTTCGCAAGTAGGACTGATTGAGAAACCACCTTCATCAGGAAAACCATAACTGTAGAGTTGGTCATGAGGATCAGCTTCTCTATCTAGATATGCACATGGATGTTCCATGTGAGAGATTGTGAGAAGTGCAAGATCTCTTTCTTTACTCTCTACACGATCAATCTTCTCTATATCCTCTGCTGTAAATTTCTTATCTTTCCAATAAATTTCTATTTCATTGTCTTTAGCTACTTCTAGTACATGATTACAAGTTAAAATTTTTCCTGGAGCAACGAAGAAACCAGTTCCTTTCTCCCTAGATGTTTTTATCCGGACGGTGCAATCTTGAAACAACTCATAAATTGACTGGTCAGCCACGTACACACTCCTTTTTTATCTATTCTTTAGTCCACTCCATTGTGATCTTGAGATTTGCTTTGCCAGTGCCTTTGACTATCAAAGCTGTTAGCTGCCCAGACTCATAGCCGAACTCAACACCAAACTCGATGCTGGATTTGCTGGTTTTGAACTTTTTGAGGCTTTCAACGACTGAACCAGCGATTCCCTCGATCGCATCAGTGACCTCTTTAAGTGATTGAATCCTTGCTCCCACATCTGACTCAATCTCTTCACCTTCAACGCCAATTTGAATACTAGAGCCAATAACAGTTGCTTCAACTCTGATGAGAGACCCGTTCTCTAACTGCACTGGTATATTTTCAATTCGAGATTCTTTGGAATTATCCATTGCATTGAGCGATCTGCTGATTATATCCCAAGAAAATTATAAGTGCTTTTCTTCTAAAATACCAAAACGAAGCCAACGAAATGTTTCTCAACTGCGATCGCGAAGCTGACCACCCAATGAGGGAAATAGAGCTAAGGAATATGGGTTTGAGCCACCTGCCACACCAAACGGTCGCTACTGTTTTTGAGTAAGCCAACCTCCTCAAATCCAACAAAGCGAATCGGTGCAGTTTCAAGCCATTCTTCAACCGCGATCGTGGTGAATCACGAAGCCATCGAACTCAAAAAACTCGACTCATCCCGGCGATAACATGACGCAAGACGGGTCAAGTCAGTTTAAGCAAATTGCAAAAGCCGTGACGCGGCAAGTTGCCGAATTATTAGGCGCACAGGGATTGGGGGAAGCGATTTGTCGAACATTAGCCGCGTCAGGCGTGATCACGATCGTGGCAGATATTCGCGAAGACCAGGCTGAAAGAGTGGCGGCAGAAATCGGGGCAGAGGGCGGCAAAGCGATCGCCATGCGATTAGACATTACTGATGAACATCAGATTCTATCTGCGGTTGAAAAGATTATTAGTCAACATGGTCAGGGACGGATTTAACGGTTGCGATCGAAGACCTTGCGATTCAGGATTGGGATCGAATTTTAGCAGTCAATCTTCGCGCGCCGTTTGTGTTATCAAAAGCGGTAATTTCACACATGAAGCAACGCGAAAGTGGTCACATCGTTAACATTGCTTCGACTGCTGCAAAACGCGCTTGGGCAAACGCCTCTGCTTATCACGCCAGCAAATGGGGATTGCTAGGATTCAGCTATGCTCTGCACGTCGAAGCCCGTCCCCATAAAGTGAAAGTCACGGCTGTGATTGCTGGAGGAATGCAACCGCCATTCATTCTCGATCGTTCGCCCTGGCAGGTGCCTCATCGGTTGCTTTTTCAAGATGTGCCCTGCAAAGATTGCTATAAAAGCATTTGCCCCGAAGGACATCACAACTGTTTGCGTCAAGTCAGCCCAGCCGCGATCGTGACCGCAACTTGTGAACTGCTAGATGAACAGGCTCGATCGCCGCTAATTTTTCACGCGCCTCCCTCAATGCTCTCGACTAGGTTAATATAATATCTGACTGCTGGAGAGGTGGCAGAGTGGTCGATCGCGTCCGACTTGAAATCGGATGAACCGAAAGGTTCCGAGGGTTCAAATCCCTCCCTCTCCGTTGAATTGAAATAAATAAAGTCGCTGATCACTCCCAGAGTCGTGTTTAGTCTTCTAAAGCCAGGCTTAAAACGTTTCCGACAGCACAGACTGATGACCGAAAAAGTACTAATGTCATTTGGGTCGGTCAAATAACGACTCATTAATTTAATGTCTAAAGATACTTGCCTAAATTCAGCTAAGAATGTTAGCTAGATACTGGACAGTTTTAAGATCTAATGTCTACGATCGCATGCTCTTTCCTGTTTTCGCAGATTTGACAGAGGGCATGATAGACAGTGAGATTCTACAATCAGCCTAAAAACCTTTACCTCAGTCTTAATTGCTTTCTATGAAATTACTGAACGTCTTCAAGGAAATTACATCGGGATTTATGCAAGCGATGTCTACTCCTTGGTGGGTAGAGATCAAGACGGCAGAACCTAACTGCACCTACTATTTTGGCCCGTTTGATGACCCGGCGGAGGCAAAATCCGCTCATTCAGGCTATGTCGAAGACCTGACAGGAGAAGGCGCACAGGGAATCAACGTCGAGATCAAGCGCTGTAAGCCTGTAGAACTCACAAGCTGCGCGTCAGGAGTGGAATAAGGCGTTCTGCGGAGACTGACGACATGGCAAAATCGCGCAAGCTTGAAGACACGATCGCGCTGCTGGCCGAGATTCGAGCCGACCCCAGCTCAGACGTGGGGATCACAACACTCAGTCAAGTGCTGAACAGCAAATATTCGGTTGCCGTCTCGCAAGCCGCGAAGCTAATTGGTGAATCTGAGTTACATTCGCTGATCCCTGAATTGGTTGCAGCCTTCGATCGCTTCATGACAAGTGGATCTGACTCCGATCCCGGATGTCTGGCAAAAATGCGAATTGCCGAAGCACTCTATCGACTCGATCACAGCAACGAAACCCTTTTCTTACAAGGGATTCGACATCGGCAGATGGAAGCCGCTAGAGGCGGCAAAGAAGACACAGCCGCCGCTTTGAGAGGAGCCTGTGCCTTGGCTCTGGTGAGGATGAATTATTTTCACGTCCTAAGTGAGCTTGCGGATCTGCTGGCTGATCCTGCTTCAGAAGCTCGGATCGCGGCAGCAAGAGCGATCGCTTATAACGGCAGCGATCAGGGAATTCCTTTATTGAGAATGCGCGTTCTAGTTGGGGATCAGCCGTCTGTGATCTCTGAATGTCTGATGGCGCTGCTTCAGCTTGATCCAAAGCGATCGCTGCCGCTCGTGTCTCGCTGCCTCTATGCTCGAAAAGACGCGATCGCAGAAGATGCCGAACTCGCAGAAGTCGCCGCTCTAGCCTTGGGAGAAACGCGATTGCCAGAGGCGGTTGAGATTTTGCAAACTTGGTGGAAACAGATCCGATCGCCAGAGCTTCAACAAACTGGGCTGATGGCGATCGCGATGCTCAGACACGATGACGCGATCGAGTTTTTGCTGTCTCTGATTGCAGAGGGTCGAATTCAGACTGCCAAAATTGCCCTGTCAGCCCTGAGCATTTATCGAGCCGATGTAGGGTTATGGCAACGGGTTAGTGAAGCGGTGGATCTTCGAGATGAGGCAGCTTTGCGGCAACTGCTGCGTTCTCTCGATTAAGAAGTTTTGGCGTTGCTGAATAGGGATGATTGGGTAGGGGCAATCCCCCTGTGGTTGCCCTCCGTCAGGGGTAGGCACGGGGGCGCTACCCCTACAGCCATTTCATCCCATCGTTCTGCAATGCCGAAGTTTTTACGATCGTGGATTAAATACGATCGGTTATTTTCAATCTCAATGGGCACAGCAGTGCCATGCCCTTACACAGATTTCTTAGCGAATAGTTAACTCGTCTAAATTTAACCAATTACGGCTGCCCTTATCGCGATTAAAAATCACAGAAATAGTATTACTCCCCGCATTCAACGAGATGTTGGGGATCGTGATGCTGTTCCAACGGCTCCAATTTTCAGTCCCTGGAAAAATCTGATTATCAGCGATGCTTTTTCCATTCACATAGATGTAGCGAGAAGCGTTTCCTCCAGCCGCCGCATAGCGAAACGTTAGCGTATAGAAACCCGTAGACGCAGCATTTACTTTAAAGTCAACCCACTGACCCTCACGATTCCATCCGGCAATATAGCCTGAGCCGTGATAGCCCGTGTAGGCTGCCTCAATCACAAGCTGATGCAAGATGCCATCTTCGGCTTGATAGGTGATGGCTTCGGTGGTCACAACCAGCGAGGCGTTTAGGGCATCGATCGCCGCGCACTGACGGGCAGCATCAGCGCTGTCAAACGCACCTGCCCAAGAGAGTCCAAACTGATTGGCACTATTGCGGCCGTTCGACCAGATCGAGTTGGCATTTCTCAAAATAAAGTCTTTATAGGCTGACTGCTGGGTGACTTGATAAAGATCGCCTAAATAGCGAATAAAGATGCCCTTAAACTGGGCACCATCTTTGCCACAGTCTGGCTCACAAGGTTCTCTTAGAATGCCGTTAGGTGCTAAGGCTCGAAGGGTGGCATCGGCGATCGCTTGTGCTTGTCTAATTAGTGATCCATCGTTAGTGCTGCGATACAAGTCTACTAATCCGCCTAGAATTACGCCCTGATTGTAAGTCCAGGTGAGTTGCCCATTATTTTTACAAGTGCTGTCTAACCCATCATTAATCAGGTTGTCACGATTGATCATTCCAGTGTTTTTAAACCAGTTCCATTCTCGTTGGGCCCAGTCTAAATAGCTGCCTGCACCCGCATCTCCTGAAGTTCGCAAATGCAGTTTTGCTGCGATCGCTAAAAACAATTCGTTCGCGATCGCGTTTTTATATTTGCGCTGTTTGCTCCACCAGATTCCACCCCCGCAGGTCGAGTCCCAACCGCCTTTCATGTCGTTGAAAATCGTCTTTGCCATTGTTAGATAGCGCTGTTCGCCCGTCAGATCATAGGCTTTGATCCAGGTGAGTGCCCACCAGCCCTCATCGTCGTAAAATTCATTGAGAAAGTTACCGCGCTTATTTTTCTCGAAAGTGTTGGAGAGATTGCTTCGATAAGTGAGCGAATTGGTTAATCGACAATAGTCGATCGTCGTTTCGAGCGCGTTTGCTGAGTTCCACCAGCCTGTCGTGTTCCAAAGCCCAGTGCTGGCGTTGTAGAAGCTTTGTAGTGCCTTGATGCCTGCTTCTGTCTGTTCGCGACTTGTTTGATTAAGACTCATGGTGATCTCCAGTGACCCTGCTTTTAAAGTAGCCGATCGTTCATCTTTCAGGATAGGTATCTGATTAAACGAATAAGACTTCCAAAAGAAGGGTGTTATACCCATTAAAAATTGCGAATACTAAGCGGTGAATCGGTTTTCTCAGCAGCACAAGTCTGCCTCTTTAAAGTCTAAAAAGTTACACCAGTAGTATTTTGCATGCATCGATCGCGTTTGCCAGTAGGTTCATAAACACCTGATTTAATTGTCCAGCAAAGCATTCTACTTTCGGCAAATTACCATCGTCTGTGGTGATGTGATCTCTGGGCGAGATTCGTTGGCTTTGAGGCGATGCTTGAGAATCATGGGCATACTGGTTGTGCCACCCCTCGATTGGCAGCAGTGTAATTCCAGCGTTGAGATACTCGATCGCGGCAGCATCAGCGGTCGCCAGTTTCGCTTTCTGTCCTGCCCGCAGATTGAGTTGAATCAGTTGATCGCGTTCCTGCAACTGAGTCATTAACTCGGCTCCCTGATTCAGATGATTGACAATATTAAACAGCTTCTCTTTTGTGGCTCTAGGGGTGTGACTTAGGAGGAGTTGTCCAATCTGCAAGTGAGCGGCTTGTTTCTGTTCTTCTGCGATTAGAGGTAGGCGGCTTGTTGAACGCGATCGTGCAAAAAGCGATAAATCGGATTCGCTGCTGCATCAGAAACTGACACCGTATCCGATTGCGTAAAGAACTTATAGATTTCTGTTGTTGGGATAATCTGCGGTAGTCGATGCCGCGATTCATCCGTCCCGTTTGTTCTGGTGAGAGATATGCCAGTGTTCCTTCTAGCGCGTTGGCATTCTGAATCTCTTGAGTTTCGCGGGGCAGCAGCGAGGCAATGCTGAAGGCAATCAGCTTGACTTGCTTGCTGTCGGGATGAATCACAATGTTGGCGGGCTTGAGGTCTTTGTGAATGACTCGATATCGATAAAGTCCATCCAAAGCTGACGCAATTTGAATTGCAATCTGAAGGAATGCAGTCAAACCGTGCCCCAGGTTTCCCTCCCGTTTCAGCACTTCCTTGAGCGAAATGCCACCAAAGTCTTCCATCACTAGCGCATAAGCATTTTCGTAAGGTTCGAGCGTTAGCGGTTTGACAATGCTGGGCAGGTCAAGATTTTTGGCGATCGTATACTGATTGCGGAACTGCACCAGTTCACTAAAGCTAGGAAATGGGTTTCTCAGTAGTTTGATGGCACAATCTCAATCGCTCCGTTGACTCGATTCACCCTGTGCTACTTATTAAAGGATGCGATCGCCCAAGTGCGGATTGTGGTCGAGCCTGTCAATCGCAAGACTCGAAGTCTTCTCCTTGGCTTGGAACTTCTGTGGAGTCCACAGAAGTTCCAACTGTATGATGCTACTCAAAAGCTTTATCAGATGCCAGTTTCAGAGCTATCTCGAAAATAGAAAAACTGGACTGGACTAAAAATGGACTAAATTATGAACCTCTTTTTAGCGCGTTTTGGCAGTCCCGATCCATTTCATCGCCAACTAGCAGCATTGTACTTCAGCACCCATAAAACGAATAGCGCTCCTTTGTTGTCTTTAATGTCTTAAATGTCTTAAATGTCTTAAATAAGACTCATAATGAGTCCCAGTCCGAGTCTTATTTAAGATAAACGAACTGTAACCTCAATTCCTCTTATTCAATGCGATAAAGTACTAGTGATGAGATTAGAGAGTTGAGTCAGCCTTATGCGTCATTTAACCAAGCGCCCCATTCAACAAAGTGTTATTGCAACACTTACGATCGTCTCACTCACCCTTAGCGCACCCTTCGGCCATCTCACTCCCCTTCCCGCGATCGCCCAATCCATTCGACCTCAAGATGCCTGGCAGCAAGTTTACAAGCAAATTCCAGACCTGCCCTTAGAAAACCAATACATCAACCGCACAACCCAAAAAGTTGACCCCAACAACACCCTCGTCAGTCGGCTGATCCGCTATCACCAGTATGTCAAAGGTCGCCCCATCAACTATCGCCTCGATTGGAAAATGACTCTAGGCGACTATCTAGGAGTCAACGAGCCAATCATCGACACAGGCTATCCCGGCTCAAACACCCTAAGAAAAAATCCCTTAGAGGGCGATCGTGGCATCATCAACCGTCTCACCCGCAAACAGCGCGATGCTCTCGTTCAAGCATTAGTAAACGTCTTCAGCCCCACCGCTCGCCAACCCATTCCAAACCCGATCGCCAGCCCACAACCTCCTTCGATGGTGATGCCCGATCGCCCAACTCAACCCAGTGGGGCCCAACTCCTCAAACCCTAACTAATATGGGACGGTTACTCAAAAGCGGCACCGATTGGCGCATCGGTTGGGATGCCGAAGCCCCAGAGTTTAAAGGACTCGTTGGCGCAGATCACTGGGCGATCGAACTTACCGCACCCGAACTGCAAGACTTCGCACGACTGCTCGAACAACTTAGCCGCACGATGCAGCAAATGACCACCGAACTGATGGACGAAGAAACGATCACCTGCGAAGCCCAAAGCGATCGTCTCTGGCTAGAAGTTGAAGGCTACCCTCATGCCTACAGCCTTCGGTTAATCCTTCTCACAGGTCGCCGAGGCGAAGGATTTTGGGCTGCCCCCGCCGCCGCTCAACTCCTACAAGCCCTTCAGACGCTTCAAGTTTTTTGACAGCTTGGTTGGATGGATGCAATCCCCTATGCTATATTTGTTAAGCGACATCGGGGCGTAGCGCAGCTTGGTAGCGCACTACTTTGGGGTAGTAGGGGTCGCAGGTTCAAATCCTGTCGCTCCGATAGCATGAAAGCCAGTCATTGACTGGCTTTTGTCGTTTCTAGGCACAGCTTTCAGAAACCTCTTCATTCTCAATAAGAGCGCGAAATAACTCGAAGAAATTTGAAATAACCCAGAAAACTGGCGCGTGAATTTTATCGCTAGACTGGCTAAAACCTCATGCACCACTTTGGTGTAAGGAGCGAATTAGATGGCAATTGCAAAGAATCGAGCCAATGCAAGCAGTCCCATCTCAACTTCTGGGATTCGCGATAATCACCGTCGAGGAACCGTTGGAGATTTTCTAAAAACTAAAATTCAGTCTGACTCTACCTTGTCGATCGTTTCTGCCTATTTTACAATCTACGCATTTGAAGCGCTCAAGCAAGAATTAACGGCGATCGCAGATTTGAGGTTTTTATTTGGTGAACCCCGTTTTGTGCGATCGCTTGACCCAGACAGAACGGATAAAAAATCATTCAAGATAGAAGATGAAGACTTGCAACTCCAAAACCGTTTGGAACAAAAACGAGTTGCCAGAGAGTGTGCGGATTGGATCAAGGAGAAGGTGCAAATCCGGTCAGTCACGCAAGTCAATCTCCTACACGGCAAGATGTATCACATGGATCATCATGGGGTAGAGGATGCCATCATGGGTAGCTCTAACTTCACAGTGCGGGGTTTGGGCTTGGGCAGTGCAGGCAACAATCTTGAACTTAACCTAGAAGTTGACAGCAAGCGCGATCGCCAAGACTTAAAAACCTGGTTCGACGAGTTGTGGAACGATGAGGCCCTAGTTGAGGAGGTTAAAGACGAGGTTCTGCACTATCTAGAGCAGCTTTATCAAAATCATTGTCCCCAATTTATCTACTACAAGACCCTATTCCACATCTTTGAGAAGTTTCTGGCAGACCAGGATGCAAGTGGACTACTAAGCGAAAAGAGCCAGCTCGTGGATACCGAAATTTGGCAGACGCTGTTCGAGTTTCAGAAAGATGGGGCCAAAGGGGCAATCAATAAAATTCGTGCCCACAACGGCTGCATCATTGCCGATAGTGTGGGTCTGGGGAAAACGTTTGAAGCTCTGGCAATCATCAAATATTTTGAGCTGCTGAATTACAGAGTTTTGGTACTCTGCCCCAAGAAACTAAGAGAGAACTGGACAATTTACCAAGCTCAGAACAACAGTGAACTGAACCCGTTTGTTAAAGACCGATTTAGCTACACCGTTCTCTCTCACACTGATTTGAGTCGAGATTCAGGGCTTTCGGGTGATATCAATCTAGAAACCATCAATTGGGGAAACTATGACTTAGTTGTGATTGATGAGTCTCATAACTTTCGCAACAATACCAGCAGTAGGCGAGATGAAGAAGGCACGATCATTCGCAAGAGTCGCTACGAGCGGTTAATGGATGATGTTCTCAAGACTGGCATTAAAACGAAAGTGCTGCTGCTCTCAGCAACTCCGGTCAACAATGATCTAAAAGACCTGCGGAACCAGCTTTATTTTCTGACAGAAGGACGGGATGAGGCATTCCGTGAGTCATTTGGCATCACTAGCCTCAAAGAAACTCTGGCAACTGCCCAACGCACCTTTACCAATTGGGCAAAACAGCAGGGTGAACGAAGAACGATCGACCTATTAGAAAAGTTGAGTTCTGGCTTTTTCAAACTGCTCGATGAACTGACGATCGCTCGATCGCGCCAACACATTCAGCGATATTACAAAGACAGCATTGCTGAATTAGGCGGCTTTCCAGAGCGGCTTCGACCCCTTTCGATTTATCCCAAAATTGACTTGAGAGGTCGATTTCCGTCCTACGACAAAATCAACGACGAGATTTCAGACTATCAACTGTCGCTGTTTAACCCAGCAAAATACGTTTTGCCACAGTATCAAATGCTGTATGACAGAGACAGAGCCGTGTTTAGCCAGGGCGATCGCGAACATTTTCTGATCGGCATGATGAAGGTCAACTTTTTGAAGCGGTTGGAAAGTTCCGTTTCTGCCTTCGCCATCACAATGGACAACACCATTCAAAAAATTGAAGAACTTCAGGAACGGATTACAAGGTTTCAAACCCTTCATAGTCAGAGT
Organism: Phormidesmis priestleyi ULC007; assembly: GCF_003003695.1. Lineage (NCBI taxonomy): Bacteria > Bacillati > Cyanobacteriota > Cyanophyceae > Leptolyngbyales > Leptolyngbyaceae > Phormidesmis > Phormidesmis priestleyi. Next base: position 33,832 of record NZ_PVWG01000015.1, on the reverse strand, counting down.
GTAGAAGTGGAAGCGATACCAATGACGATCGCCGAACTAGACGATGAAGAACTGCGAGATGCCATGCAGGTGGGGCAAAAGCTGATCTACCAGATGGCACACCTAGATGTCGAGGCATGGTTAGAAGATCTCGATCGAGACAAAGATCAGTTGGTCGGACTGTACAACTCAGCTTCAGCGATTTCGGTCGATCGCGATGCCAAACTTGCTGAGTTGAAAAAGCTAATTGCCCAGAAGGTGCAAAGCCCAACGATCAATAAACAGGATCAGCCAAACCGGAAGGTATTAATCTTCACAGCATTTGCTGATACTGCCGTTTACCTCTATGAGTCGTTAAGTAGCTGGGCAAGAAGTGAACTCAATATCCAGGCTGCTTTGGTGACAGGAGACACCTCTCGCAACAAAACGACCTTTGGCAAATCAGAGTTCAATCAGATCTTGACTAACTTTTCTCCGATCGCCAAGAAGCGCTCCAAAATACTGACGATGCCACAAGATGGTGAGATTGATCTACTAATTGCGACAGACTGTATTTCAGAAGGACAAAACCTGCAAGATTGCGACTATCTCGTAAATTACGACATTCACTGGAACCCAGTCCGAATCATTCAGCGATTTGGGCGCATCGATCGCATTGGCAGTCTCAGTTCTACAGTGCAGATGGTCAACTTCTGGCCCACCGAAGACCTGAACAAATACATCAATCTCAAGAACCGAGTGGAAGCGCGGATGGCACTGGTCGATATTGCGGCAACTCAGGAAGATAACCTGCTGGCAACCGTTGAAGACATCATTCAGGATGACCTGAAGTATCGGGATAAGCAACTGCTGCGGCTTAAAGATGAGGTACTCGATCTCGAAGATTTTACCGAGACGGTATCGTTGACTGAGTTCACGCTGGATGATTTTCGGCTCGAACTTAGCAAGTACATTGAGAGCAATCGCCAACTCTTACAAGATGCACCATTGGGACTCTATGCAGTGGTTCCGCCCCATCCTGACTATAACTTCATCGCACCTGGAGTCATCTTCTGTTTGAGGCAGAAGGGTGATTCTGGAAGTGAAGCCGTGAATCCGTTACAGCCTCATTTTCTGGTTTATGTGCGAGACGATCGAGTCGTGCGATTCACCTTTGCCCAACCCAAGCAAATTCTGGAAATTTATCGATTGCTGTGCGCCGAAAAGACCACGCCTTATGAACAACTTTGCAACTTATTCGATCAGCAGACTTGCCAGGGCAACGATATGAGCGTTTATAGCGAGTTGCTTCAGGCGGCGATCGCCTCGATCGTCACTACGTTTCGGAAGCGATCGCTGTCAAACTTGCAATCGAGCCGCAGTGCCGTGCTGATAGAGGTGCAGAGCCAGGTTGAGAAAACCACTGATTTTGAGTTGATTACGTGGTTAGTGATTCAAAATGAAGCATAGGTCGTTAGAGGTCTTTCATGGTCAGCACTGCTCCCTTAGAAACGCAAAGAACTCTCTCTGGTGAAAAGCGGGTGACGCTGCATGGTTTAAATTGGCAAGCCTACCAGCAAATTCTTCATGCCCTGCCCCAAACCCGTGCGGCTCGCCTGACTTACGATCGCGGAACGCTAGAGATCACCATGCCCTCAGAAAATCACGAATTTTTCTTGCACCTGATTGAGCTTTTTGTACGGATTCTAGTTGTTGAATCTGGCATGAAGATCAAAACAATGGGATCGACGACTCTCGATCGTGAAGATCTGAATCGAGGGTCTGAACCAGATTGTGCCTATTACATTCAGAACCAACCGAAAGTGGCAGGGCGAAACGTTGACCTGGCTCAAGATCCTCCTCCCGATTTACTGGTGGAAGTAGACATTACTCACACTGATATTGATAAGAATCGATTGTATGCAGCGATGGGTGTGCCTGAGTTTTGGCGCTACAACGGGCGAGAATGGCTTATCTATCAGCTTCAAGGGGAATCTTATACAGAAGTCGATCGCAGCCCGACATTCACCTGGGTAGAGAAAACAGAGTTGTACTGTTTTTTAGAGCAAGCGCAACAGGATGAAGTTCAAGCTGAGATCGACTTTCGGGCACGGGTGAAAGAACTCAGAAAACAGTTATAACGAGGCGATCGATGTCTGACGCAAAACGAGCGATAGCACTAAGATTGCAAAAATTTGCCACTGGCAATCTGGCAGACAATGCCCGATCGCTGTTTGAAACGTTGGGTTATCGGGTTGATAAAAGTACCCGCTTAGAGACTCCAACGGCTCAGAGCTTTCTGAATAGCTTTGCTGAGGGGCGATCGTTCAATCGTGAAACGGCGTTGCTGAAAGACTGGCGGTTTGTAGACCTGCTATTCCAATTGACAAAGGATGAAATTACGGGCAGTAATCAGCTTCGGATTTCTTTTGGCGATAGTTCCAGAGTAGATAACACGATCATTGAGTCTTATTTGTTTTTTGCGATCGCCCTCAAAAGCAATACCTACACGCGCACTCAACTCGCTGGCATTACCCGCGAGATCAACAAACTGTTTCCTATGCCTGTGATGTTGGTGTTTTTATATGGGCAGACACTCACGCTATCGATGATCAATCGGCGCTTGCATAAGCGAGATCAGTCGAAAGATGTGCTGGAGAAAGTGACGCTGATTAAGGATATTGCCCTTGCAAGTCCCCATCGTGCCCACCTAGAGATCTTGTTTGATTTGTCGTTAGAGCAACTCTACAAGGCACACAAGTTTACCAATTTTGTTGAGCTACATCAGGCGTGGCAGAAAACGCTAGATAGCTCGGAACTAAACAAGCGGTTTTTTCGCGAGGTGTCGAACTGGTATTTTTGGGCGACTCAGCATGTGGTGTTTCCAGCGGGGACAGAAACGGATGAGGAAGTTCGTAATGCGACCAGCGTGATTCGGATGATTACACGGGTGATTTTTGTCTGGTTTCTCAAGGAGAAATCACTGGGAGATCAGCCGCTGGTTCCAGAGGAGTTGTTTCAGCGATCGCGCCTCGCTCAACTGATCCACTTTGACGATCCCAACTCTAGTACTTACTATCAGGCAATTCTGCAAAACTTGTTTTTTGCCACGCTCAATCAGGAGATGAATACGCTAGACAAGCCAGAAAACCGGAAGTTTCGACATACAGGCAAAACACGCGATCAGCACTATATGGTGCATAACGTCTATCGCTATGAGTCATTATTCAAACAGCTAGAGGAGGCATTGAAGTTATTTGAGCAAGTGCCGTTTCTCAATGGTGGCTTGTTTGAGTGTTTGGATCATGCTGACCCTGATCAGCCTAGACAAACGATTCGAGTGGATGGGTTTTCTGATCGGGCTGACAACCCGCTATCTGTGCCTAATTACCTGTTTTTTTCTGAGGAACAGGATGTAGACCTGAATAAGATTTATGGGACGAAGAATAAGCGGTTTAAGGTGCGGGGGCTGATTGACATTTTCAACAGCTACAAGTTCACCATCACAGAAAATACACCGATCGAGGAAGAAATCGCCTTAGACCCGGAACTGTTGGGCAAGGTGTTTGAAAACTTGCTGGCAGCCTATAACTCTGAAACGCGGGTGACGGCACGAAAGCAGACTGGCTCGTTTTATACGCCGCGTGAAGTGGTGGACTACATGGTCGATGAGTCGCTGCTGGTGTACTTGCAGAATGCCTTCATCCCCAACCCTTCTTCCAAATTAGGAGAAGGGAGCCAGATTCAAAGTCCCTCTCCCGCCCTGGGAGAGGGATTTAGGGTGAGGACTGAGCAACGCCTGAGACAACTGTTGGATTACAAGAGCGATCGCCAACCGTTTGAGCCGCAAGAAGTGGTGATTTTGATCCAGGCGATCGACCAACTAAAATCGCTTGATCCGGCAGTCGGATCGGGTGCGTTTCCGATGGGGTTGTTGCAGAAGCTGGTGTTTATTTTGGGCAAGCTTGACCCCAACAATGAGCAGTGGAAGCATCAGCAGAAGGAACGGGAAATTTTGCCTCTGTTAGAAGATATTCGACAGGCGCAGCAGATTTCTTATGAAGCGGCGCGGGATGCAGCAGTGGGGCAGCTTCAGGAGCGGTTGCAGCAGATTGAGGCAGATTTTGGCGACAACGAGATGGACTATCCGCGCAAGCTGTTTTTGATTGAGAACTGCATTTATGGGGTAGATATTCAACCGATCGCGGTGCAAATTGCCAAGCTCAGATTTTTTATCTCGCTGATTGTAGAACAACGAGTCGATGAGTCTAAACTCAATCGAGGCATTTTGCCGTTGCCAAACTTAGAGACGAAGTTTATTGCAGCAAATACATTGATGAGTATCGATCGTCCTCAACAGTTACTTTTGCGAGATCCACAAGTCGAAGCAAAAGAGAATGAACTGAAAAGGGTTCGGCATGAGATTTTTAAGGCACGATCGCAGCGAACCAAGCAGAAATATCGGGAGCGCGATCGAGAACTCCGCGCTGAAATTAGTGAATTGCTAAAAACAGAAGGCTGGTCTGACCAAACGGCGCGACAGATTGCCCAATGGAATCCTTATGACCAAAATGCTTCTGCAACCTTCTTTGACCCAGAGTGGATGTATGGCGTAAAAGATGGGTTTGATGTGGTGATTGGCAACCCGCCTTATGGATCGGAAATAACTGTTAAGCAAAAAGAATACTTTAAGAAGCACTATTTGTATCAAGATTATCCGCTTGATACTTACCGCCTATTTTTAGAGAAGGCTACTTTTCTGGCAAAATCTTACGGATGTATTACTTTAATTATTCCTAATACATTGCTGTCTAACTTGAAGACGAAGAAGATAAGGAAGTGGTTGTTTTCAGAAAAACAAATTAATCAAATAGTGCATCTTTTGACATCTGTCTTTGCTGCTGTTGTTGATACAGAGGTTTTAATTATATCCAACTATTGCCAATCTGAAGAGAATAGAATAGGTATCGTTATTTTTGATGAATTCATATTTCAAGAAGCATACTACATAGAACAAAAAATATGGAAACAAAAAAATGGAGATTCAATAAATATATTTGGAAACTCGGAAGTATCTGCTGTCGCTGATAAGTTAAAGCATCACAAGACACTTGATCAGTTTTGTAAGATTACACAGGGTACGAAGCCTTTTCAAGTTGGAAAAGGAAAACCGCCACAAACTAGAGCGATTGTAGATGCTAAACCTTACGTGTCTGAACACAAGAAAGACAAAACTTCTCGCCCCCTTTTACGGGGAAGTCTAATTCAAAAGTTTCAAATTCTTTGGAATGAAAACTATTGGATAAGCTTTGGCGAATGGCTTGCAGAACCTAGATATTCTGCAAGCCATGATGCTCTAGAGAAGATTATTGTTCGACAAACAGGTGATTCTTTGGTGGCAACTCTTGATAATCGTCAGTTTATCGTTCGAGATAATTTATACACTATCGTTCCTCAAAAAAACAGTACAGATCTTCGTTTTATTCTTGGATTAATAAACTCAGCATTATTGAAGTGGTTTTATCAAAAGGTTATAAATCCAGAAAAAGGGGAGGCATTGGCACAGGTAAAACGAGGTCATTTAGCCAAATTGCCAATAGCCCACTCAGATACACCTCAATTCATTGGGATATTTGTTGATTACATACTTTACTGCTACCAAATGAATAGTGATTTCGTTAACAAAAGTCATGTAATTCCAGTTCAAGACAAACTGATGCTGGAATACTTCGAGCAAATCATCAACGGGCTAGTCTACGAACTCTACTTACCCGAAGATCTCTACGCCCACGGCTTCACCTTTGCCGACCCGCTCCAAGCCGAAAACTTACCCACTCTCAACGACATCAAAGGCGACAAACTCGAAGCCCTCCGCGCCATCTTTCAACGCCTCTACGCCCAAGACCATCCCATTCGTCAAAACCTCATTGCCCTTGATACCCTGCCTGTCATTCGCACGATCGAGGGCAAACCATGAAAATCAACCAACCCAAATCAGGAGAGCAACATGACTCAAGTATTAACGCTACAAATTCCCGAAGAACTCTATCAACCATTGGTCAAAATCGCCCAACAACGCGGTCAGTCCCCTGAAGAGTTCACAATTCAGTGGTTAGCTGCTTCAATTCAACAGTTCGTAGATGATCCCCTAGAACAATTTATTGGTGCAGTCAACAGCAGCATTCCAGACTGGAGTGAACATCATGACCAATATCTAGGACAAGCCCTAATCGACTCTAACGAAGCCCGCTAATGCCTAATATTTTTGCCGATACATCCGGTTGGGGAAACCTAGTTGATGTGTCTCAGCCCTCTCATAGTCTGACTGCCACACTATATCGGCTCGCACGCCAACAAAATCAGAAGCTCATTACAACCAACTACGTGATCGCTGAACTGGTTGCTTTGTTAACTAGCCCACTGCGGCTTCCCCGAAAGACAACAGTTTCATTTATCCACAGCTTAAAAACTTCACCTCATGTTGAAATCCTGCATATTAGTCCTGAACTTGATGAAGCAGCATGGCAACTTCTATCAACTCGGATGGATAAAGAATGGAGTCTAGTTGACTGCTCAAGTTTTGCCATCATGCAACATCTCAACCTGACAGAAGCCCTCACAACCGATCATCACTTTGAACAGGCAGGCTTCATTCGTCTGCTGAAGTAGCTTTTTGATTTTGCTCGATCGGCATCAGCAGATATCTTTCTGATCACTGACGATCGACTCCTTAAAAAAGCCAAGCAATATCCTGAAATAATTGGCATCCTCGTTGAAAATCCAGTTATTTGGTTAATGAACGTATTACAAGAGAGAGATCAAAGTCATAAAGCAAGCTGAAATCAGAAAAACTGGGTACAAAGCACTGATTGACTCTTTAGGAGTCGTGGGAATGCTGCGCTTTCTTCAGCAGCTAGAGATTGGCAACGGCGACTACACTCAGGAACGATATCAATCGAGTGAGCCTACCCTTGAAGAATTGCGACAGTTTACTATGGAGAGATCTAGTGACTCAACCCAAAAGGAGTAGATCTGAAGAGTCGAATGAAATTAGTGGTACACAAACAAGATGACGCGCTGTACCTGCGTTTGGATGAAACTGCGATCGTCGAGTCTGAAGAAGTCAGCGATGGCATCATTCTAGATTACAACGCAAATGGAAAAGTCGTTGGCATTGAAGTGTCATATCTCAGCCAAAGAAGCCCCGATTCTTTACAAAGAATTTTGTTGGAAACAACTTAGTGAACTGTGAGAAAAATGAAATTAAGAGGCGATCGAGCTTTACATTGACACGCTCAAAGAAGACGGTCAATCCATTCCAGAACCAGAAACAACGGGCAAAGCGATCGCCATTTCTATTTGACCGAGGGTAAATTTCTGGTAGGAGAACCCAGTGAAATTAGTAGTACACAAAGACGATGACGCGCTGTACTTGCGGTTAGATGAGTCTGCGATCGCTATACTCAAATCAGAACCCTCAGCACAACCATTATGAGCTTGCTTCTCTCCGATGAATTAGTCAAAGCCTCTGGACTTTCCGAAGCCGAACTGCTGCAAGAAGTGGTGCTGCTGCTATTTCAGCGCGAGAAACTCACCCTCGGCAAAGCCAGCCGCATTCTTGGCATGACCCAACTCGAATTCCAGGCACTCCTCGCCAGCCGTGACCTCTACATCCACTACGATGTCGAAGACCTCCACGAAGATGTCAGGGGCTTGCAAGAGCTAGGCTTACTGTGATCATCGTCAGTGATACATCCCCGATCGCCAATCTAATCGTAGTAGGCTACATTCACCTGCTCCCCCAACTTTTCGGCACCGTCATCATTCCCGATGCAGTTTACCAAGAACTGCTAGCCAACGGGATTAATCACCCCGCCACCCAAATCGTACAAACCGTTAACTGGTTAGAAGTTCGTTCCGTCACAGATCAGCAGCAGGTCGGAACCCTAGAGCGCGATCGTAACCTCGATCCTGGAGAAGCCAATGCGATCGTTTTAGCATTAGAACTCCAGGCAACCCAATTACTCATTGACGAACGCCTCGGACGACTCGAAGCGAAACGCCAAGGCTTGCGAATTACCGGAATATTAGGCGTTTTACTCGCTGCCAAGAGCCAAGCTCTAATTCCAAAAGTTCACCCAATGATGGATGCTTTGATTCAACGGGCAAACTTTCGGATTAGCCCTCGGTTATACAGCGAAGTGTTGCAACTGGCAGGAGAAACCACACAAACCTGAGTGGTTCTTCCAGAATCAGCAGATCTTAAATCTGGCGTTGCTGAATGAATGTATGAATTGCCCTCCTCACGAAGTGGGGCGAGGCCCTTCCCAACCCTTCTCCCCAGGGAGAAGGGAGCCAGAAGTCTTGTTCCCTCTCCTTCTGGGAGAGGGCTAGGGTGAGGGCGAATTTAGCATTTCATACCGCAATTCAGCAATGCCTTAAATCTTAGGTAAGACTATTCTTTAGACTCGCCAAAAGTCCAATCTGAGAACAGCGAGACAGGTCTAGACACATTCACAAATCTTAAATGAGACTAGCAGATAGACTTATAAAGAGTCCAATATAAGAACTGTGAGACAGCTTATTTAACAAAATAAATGGGGCAGAAACGATCAAACGTCTCAACCCCATCTCATCAAAATTAACAAATCAAGCTACTCGCCGATAATTTCTGGCTGAGTTAGCTCATCAGACATCTCAACGATCGCCCGCATTACAGGCTTCATCATCGGATCATCTCCACTATCAAAATCCTCAAAACGCCGCCGTTTAGCGCGATTTGCCACCTGCACCGTAATCCGATAACGGTTAGAAGCTGCCGCGATCAGTTCATCCGATCGCCGCATTAACTGAGTCGTGTCAAACGTAGGACGCTTGTGAAGAGAGCCAGATTTTGCCATAGAGACTGCCTTGGGTGAATAGTTCGTAGAAAACAAGAGCGACACAGCTTCTATATGCCAATCAGACGATATAGTCTATCTAGGGAGTTGTAAAGATTTTCAAATCTTTCCCTGCAATGGTAGATTTCCAATAAGTCTAATCTATTAATAGCGTAGACCTGCCCCCGATAGCACGCATTTATGCAAATAATTGCCTCCCCCTCCCCTCAATTGAATGGATCTCAAGCAAATCAGCCTTCATTAAGACTGCTCGCTCTTGGAGACAGCTTAATTTATGGCTTTGGCGACCCGATCGGGGGCGGCTGGGTTGAGCGACTGCGGCGGCAGTGGATGACCCCTGGCAGCCCCAACCATGCCCTCTATAACTTAGGAGTGCGCGGAGATGGAGTGCGGCAGGTTGCCAAACGGCTAGAAAATGAATTTCGGCATCGGGGTGAGTTGCGAAACCGAGTCCCCGATTTGATCATTCTCTCAGTGGGAACGAACGACTCTCCTAGACTTGCCCGACCAGACGGCAAAAACTTTACAGAGTTTGAGGGCTTTCAGATTGGCATCGCAGATTTGCTCGATCGGGCGAGTCGTCTCTGTCCCGTTTTGTTTGTCGGTGCAGTGCCCGTAGACGAAACAAAAATGCCCTTTCTCGACTGTCTCTATTACAATCACGCCGACCAGCACCGCTATAAAGAAGCGACGCGTCTTGCCTGTCACGATCGCCAAATTCCTTATCTAGACCTCTTTGATTTGTGGATGTCGCGAGGCACTAACTGGTGTCAAGCTCAACTCACCGAAGACGGACTGCACCCCAACGTGTCGGGCTATCAGACTCTACTGCAAGACATTTTAAACTGGGAAGCACTCCAGCAGTGGATCGGGGAAACCGAAGTAGTCATCACCCATGCCTAAACTCATTGTCGCCACCGGAAATCCTGGCAAATTGCATGAAATGCAGGCCTATTTAACCGATCCTGCTTGGGAGTTGACCCTCAAGCCAGAAGCGTTAGACATTGAGGAAACCGGGACAACCTTTATTGAAAATGCTGAACTAAAAGCGTCACAGGTTGCCAAAGCATTGGGCCATTGGTCGATCGCGGATGACTCCGGTTTAGAGGTGACAGCTCTTAATGGCGCACCAGGGTTATTTTCGGCTCGATATGGTGCAACCGATCACGATCGCATTGCCCGTTTACTTCGCGAATTAGGCGACAACCCAAATCGCAGCGCTCAGTTTGTGTGTGCGATCGCCCTGGCTCGACCTGATGGCACGATCGTCCTGCAAACCCAAGGCATCTGTCCGGGTGAAATTCTTACCGCTCCTAGCGGCTCAGGAGGGTTTGGCTACGATCCGATTTTTTATGTCCCAGAGCAAGGGATGACCTATGCCGAAATGTCCCCAGACATTAAGCACAAGATTAGTCATCGGGGCAGAGCTTTTGCAAAACTGCTGCCACAATTAAAAACACTTGAGTTCTAAGATTTGTCTTGTGAGATCATACCTACAGTTCCTTTGACGGCTCGAAGATAATCCGCAGGAGCCAGTAAAATTTGCGTTCCTCGCACACCCGCAGAAATCGCAATCACATCAAAAACTTCGATTAACTCATCGACGAAAACTGGGTAATCTTTTTTGCAAGCCAGAGCCGTCATCCCACCGCGAATATAGCCCGTTAATGACTGAACCTCTTTAAGAGGAACCGTTTCTACTTTACGATCGCCCGACACCTGTGCAAGCGCTTTCAGATCTAGCTGACTATTTCCCGGAATCACCGCTAACAAAATGCCTGTACGATCGCCTCGAACCACCAGCGTTTTAAACACTTGTTCTGGCGGCAGTCCATTTTAGCCGCGACCGTTTCAGCCGCTAAATCATCCGGGTTAACGTCATAGTCACGCAACTCATAGGCAATACCCAGATTATCTAAAACGCGCACAGCGTTGGTCTTCATTGCGTCTCTAAACTGGGCAGATAAGGCAAATCAGTCACCCCTAAATCGTACCCTAACTGGCTCAAAAGCGTTGCTATCTGACCACGATGATGAGTTTGATGATTAAACAGTTGAGTGACTAAAAGCCAAGTCGGACGAACTCGTGTCTTACCGTCAGACGAACTCGTAAAGCTAAATGGTTGGTTTAACCGCTCAGACGTTAGCTGCTCCGACCAGCCGATTATTTGCAGATCGGTGGCTTCTCGTTCTCGACGAAGTTCATCAAAGTCTGTATAGATTTCCTGATCTAACTTTGCGAGAAAGGGCTGTTCCATGAAACGTCCTAGCCAGATCCGATCGCCTACTAAAATATGATTTAACGTCCCGTGAATCGACTTAAAAAATGCGCCTAAATCCTCTCTGCGTTTGACATCCGGGATTTCAGCACAGATCTTATAAAGTTTTTGATTCATCCAATGGTTATACTCCGCCATCGTTTTGCGATAGCTTAGATTATCCATCACACCTCTTAGAAAAGTTAAGTTTTTAGAACTCTTGATCTTTTATCAAGATATACGGACGCTAACACGATTGCCAACACTAAAAACATATCAGATGAAAGCTGCTCTGAAAACAAAACAGCAGAAGCAAAAATTGTAATAAAAGGTTGAAATAATTGTAATTGTCCAATTTTTGCAATCCCGCCTAGCTCTAATCCGCGATACCAGGCAAAGAAAGCGAGAAGCATACTAACAACACTCACGTAGACAAATCCAACCCACGCAGAAATTACGTTGTATTGAGAGTTTATCTGCACTGAAAAACAAAATAGTGGAATTGAAATCGGCAACGACAGCACCAAAGCATAGCAGATAACTCGCCAGCTTCCGAGTTCTTTGGCTAATTTCGTTCCTTCTGCATAGCCCAATGCTGCGCTAATCACAGCAAATAGCAACGCGACATCAGCAGTGTGAAGACTTCCACCACCCACGTAGATAGAATAGATTACGATCGTGGCACTTCCCACAACAGCAGCTATCCAAAATCTAACGGACGGCTTTTCTTTTGCCAAAATTACAGCAAACAACGCTGTGAATAATGGTAGAAGACCTATTACGATCGCGCCATGAAAGGCCGGAACATCATTCATTGCATAAGCGCTAAAAAGTGGAAATCCGAAAACAACACCCAATGCTACAACTCTCAGTCTTTGGATTTGCTTAATAGTAGGGATCTTGCTTTTCGTAATCCAAAGCAACAATAGCCCTAAAACACCGGAAATAACAGCACGACCAACACCAACAGCAACGACTCCAAACAAAGGAATCGCCACTTTTGTAGCAGGCAACGTCAAGCCAAATCCGATGATTCCAAGAGCGCCCCAAATGTAAGCCTTGACTTCGTTATTCATTTAATATCTTTGATCGAGCCAAGCCCGCACTTCTTTTTCAGAATTCAACGAACTAAACTTCTGACTCGTCGGATCATAAACCTCATAATAAGACTGACCACAGCGATCGTGCTTCTCTATTATTCTCGGTTCTAAACGATTAACCAACACGTTCGATAAATCATTCCATAAATGCCTCAGATTCATTTGAAATTCTCCTTCATTGCTGATTATATGATTCTGTTCCAGTTGATAAAAGAGATTCACACCTCGTTAATTCAGAACTAATCGTCTTCATGTAATATTGCCGGATCTCTCACGAGCAAAACAGATGCAGTTGAGTTAAATTGTTATGGTTACAGTTTTAGTTTCTGCAACTGTTATGGTTGCGATCGCTCTAAACTGTATCTCTCGCAACCAAAAACAGGCATTTGAGCCATTGAGGAATCGCGATGACCCTCCAATCACTCGCTCCGTCTCAACACCTTTATGAACACGTTGCCGATCGGATTCGCACTTTAATCACCGAAAAAACACTGCAACCCGGCGATCGTCTGCCCTCCGTTCGCAAACTGCACGAACAATTTTCGGTGAGCATCTCCACCGTTTTAGAGGCATACCGATTATTAGAAGATCAAGGTTTAATCGGGGCCCGTCCCCAGTCAGGATATTTCGTCAAACAATCCCATTTATTCACTCCTGACGAGCCAAAACAATCCGCTTTGCCCAAACACAACTTCCCCGTTGAAGTCTCCCTCGCTTATCGGGTCGGAGTCACCATGCGCGACCCCAATAAAGTCAAACTTGGCGCAGCCGTCCCCGGTTTAGAACTGTTGCCGATCGCGACCCTCAATCGCCTAATGAGTCAGATAATTCGCACCCACTCCGAAGCCGTTCACTCTTACTCGATCGCCAAGGGATGTGAATCGCTGCATCACGAAGTAGCTAAACGCTTAATTGATGCAGGTTGCTCCATCAATCCCAACGAGATTGTAATCACCAACGGCACCACAGAAGCGGTCTATTTGTCTCTACGAGCCGTCACGAAACCAGGCGATACTGTCGCGATCGAGTCTCCCTGCTACTATGGCATCCTCGAAGCACTAGAATCTCTTCATCTCAAAGCCTTAGAATTGCCTACTCATCCCCAAGAAGGCATTTCTCTTGACCACTTAGAAGCCGCCCTTGAGCATCGCCAAATCGCCGCCTGTGCGCTAGTCCCAAACTTCAGCAACCCATTAGGAAGCTGTATGAGTGATGTCAATAAACAGCATTTAGTCACCTTATTAAACCAATACGACATTCCCCTGATCGAAGACGACATCTACGGCGATTTGCACTTTGAAGGCACCCGCCCCAAAGCCGTCAAAGCCTTCGATACAGAAGGGCGCGTTCTCTACTGTGCGTCTGCCAGCAAAACCCTCTCACCCGGATTGCGCGTCGGTTGGTCAGTGCCCGGACGCTATCAGCTCAAAATCGAGCAACTTAAAATGGCCATGAATTGGATGACCTCGATCGCGTCTCAGCTCACCGTCGCCGCCTTTCTCGGAAACGGAGGCTACGATCGTCACCTGCGACAACTCCGCCGCGCTTACCAGTCTCAAATCATTCGCATGACCCAAGCCGTCTGTGACTACTTCCCCGCCGAAACCAAAGTCACACGACCCAGTGGAGGATATGTTCTATGGCTAGAGTTATCCAACGAATTTGAAGCAATGGCACTCTACGAAGAGGCATTAGACCATCAAATCAGCGTTGCTCCGGGCGTGATGTTTTCACCTTCTGGCAACTACGCCAATTGTCTGCGCCTTAACTGCGGGTTGCCTTGGACACCAGAAATCGATCGAGCGATGCAAACCTTGGGCTATTTAACAAAACGCCAGTTAGCCAGAAAAATGCTGAACGAATAATCCAACTTATTGAATGCGTTGCTGAATCGAAGTATGAATCGCCGAATTAATAGTTAAAAATTTGCGTTAGATGATCACCCTATAGTCAGGTCATTTGATCCAAGATCCTTGATGAGTGATCTTCGAGGTGTCTATGAATCTACTCAGGAATCGCCTCAAACGATATATCCATCAAGGGCGACTGTTTCCAATCTTTTGCATCAAAGTGCCACCACTCAGCTTGCAAAGGGATAAACCCGCGTTTGATCATTGCTGCTTCTAGAGCCTGGCGATTTTCTTTTGCTGCCTTGCTGACATTGTTGTAATCACGATGAGCACGATCGCTAAAATCATCAAATCCTGTTGGCATTTCTAATTCTTTGCCAGACTTGTCTACCAATGTGACATCTACCGCAGATCCACGATTGTGTCTCGACCCGTTGGCAGGGTTTGCAACATAGCGATCGTCATTCACAATCTTCCACATCAGCTTTTGCACCGATAAAGGGCGATAGCAGTCATATACCTTTAACTTCAACCCTCGCGTTTCTAAATCTGCTTGCACTTTTGATAAATCATCGGCAACTTTTGGCTTTAGCAAACAACGAGCTTGCCGATAAAGCTGCTGTTTTGTGAAATTATTTTTAGTAGCATATCGAATGTCCAATTTAATGTTTGGGCTAATCGATCGGATGTCCACTAACTTTGCTGGAGGCGCGATCGCCAGCGTAGAGGGCTGCGTCTGATAGACAAGCGCGATCGACATCAGCATCGCCAGCAAAAAGTTAAGCCAATTTCTAATCTTCTTGTTTTTAATCCTGAGAGTGCTGTGCATTTCTATTAAATCTAAGTGATTCCGATTTGATTCACGCGACAGATCCGCATCAGGGCACGGCACCATTCCCGTACATAAACGCGGGGTGTGTAGGGGCACGGCATGCCGTGCCCTCTCGCAACCGTTCCAGCCGTCGTAATTGTTTTTGAAATCGGTATGAATAAATAATCAGATGTCATAGAAGTTTTATAGTTCCAGACTTCTATTGGGTTTGGTAGAAGCGATCGTGAGAAAGATATTTCTATCTGTAGAGTTCCCGAAGAAATTCTATTTAATGTAGCTAACTCTGATCTAGATTCGCAGCATTTAAACGTCCAAAAACGTCCCTATCTAAAGTTAGATAGGGAACTGTGCTAAATTAGCCTCTCTATCTCCCCATTTGCCGCTTCATCTGCTCAAGCTCTTCTTGTGCTTCCCAGCGCTTAAACTCTTGCTCAAGCGGGTCAGCCGAACTGTGGATATAGCTCGCGTTTTGATCCTGATTCCAGCCGTTAACTGCCCAACGGGTTTCGGTCTGAGTCGCACGAGCCGCTTGAGCTTCGGTGAGCTTAGTTTGCACCTCTTGGCGACGGGTTTGAATCTGCTGCTGCAACTCCTCAGTTTGCTTGAGGCGCTGTTTGAGCATCTCCATCTGTCCCCATTTCTGGTTTCCTTCTCGCAGCAACCCCGCCTCATGTGCTTGGGCAGGCTCGGCCAGGTCAAGTCTACCAGCCGCTCTTGCTTTCTCAATCCGAATGTGCCAGCGCTGAATTTCTTGAGCCGTTGCCAAAATCTCGTCTTGAAGTTGCTTTTCGTTTAGCCGCAGGTCTGCCATCAGCCGCCGCGTTTCTTGCTCCTGTTCCCGCAGCTTTTCTTCGAGCGCCTGCAACTCTAAATGAGGGTTATTTCGCAGAAACTCATCAAGTCGAGCTTCGAGAAACCGACTGAAATCATCAAACAGACCCATGACCGCAACTCCTGCAATAGTGAATGATGAATAGCGATCGCAGCGCTATCTCCTAATCGCTATTTTAGAGTTTCTGACCTGCGGAGATCGTTCTAACTTCTCCGTTTCGCCGCACGGTGACATATTGTTTAGAAACTTCTACCAGGCTCCAGCCACTTGACCCAATACTTTCGCCGACATAATAGCGCTGAGTAATTCCGTTGATCTCAAATAAAGCCGCCGATCGCGAAGGATCAGAACTCTCAAGCACTCCGACTAAGGTACGTTGAGGCCCGATGGGTGCAGGGCTGACTTGAGGAATCGATGTCGCTGGAGGTTGCAAAGCAGCAGGGCGATTGGCAGTCGGAGAGAGGCGTTCTAAAACACTGGCAAGCCGAACCAAGATCTGATTTAACTCCCGGCGCGAAGGGTCAATGGGGGTCGGGGCTTGGGGCACCGTGATCACGAGCGGAGACGCTTTTGGCAGAGTCACCGACGATCGTAGCGGCGGTTGATTAGCCGGAACCGGAACCGTTGGCAACCCACTGTTATAAGGTGCCGTGGGCAATCCTTCTGATTTTCCAGTCGTGGCTCTGCGATCGATGGCTTCGAGCGATCGCTGCACATAGTCAGAAAACTGCGCGTTGGTGTCTATGGGGGGAGTTTGCGCGATCGTGGTTGGAGCGACTGTCTCAGGCGGTTGAGTCAAGGCTGTCACAAATCGACTCGCCATGCCACTGGTCACTAACCAGACGGCTAAAGCTGCCACCGCAGATGTGCATCCTGTGATCATCAAAAAGCGGGTGAACCCACTGCTACGAGGGGCAGGTGGTTGGGTGTTAGCCAATTCACCCAGGTCTGGCAGACTGTGGTGAGCGCTTTCAGGGTGAGATTGCCATTGAGGATGAGCCAGCAGCCCAGACGATAAGGGAGGTGGAGCGAGATTGAGCTTAGGTTTAGGAGCGGGCGCTTCAACCCGCACTGGCTCCGAGGGAGGAACCGCCCCATCGAGTAAGCGATCGACATCACCAAACAGATCATCCATCAAGCGATCGGCATAAGACTCGACCAGAAATGGCTCAGGCAGAGTGTTAGCCTCCGAGTTCCAGGAGTCATTTTGTATGGGATCGAGGAGAGGTTTGGAGTTTGTGACGGGTTGAGTCATAGCTTTCTTGCTGATGTCGATCAAAACAGACGATTGACTACAAATGCACCTTTTAGAATAACTAGCGAAAGTTTAGGCTGATTTTGATCACAGGTGTTATCGGCGTTTGACATAGATGATCCCCAACGACGACATTAAGCGAGGATAGCTCAAATGCAAAGTTAGAGCTAAATCCTGTACGAATTTTAATATCCGCCTAGAAATTGTACTCACTCAAGTGAGCGGTGATGACATTCAATGAAGAATTTTAGTTGAGTCTGGTGGAAACGGCACACTCATGAATCTGAATTTAAATCTGTACTATTACAGAGAATCACGATCGCTTGGTCGGCGGTGATCAGTCGCTTTAAAACCACTTGTCCGATCGCAGGGTTAGTCATCGTCGCGGCGATCTCTAAACTTGGCTTGACTTCAACCATGAGAATGGCATCTTCGACGCGATAGAGCCAGAGCTTTTCGTCGTTTTCCCAGATGCAGAGTGTCGTTTGCTCGATTTCTGGTTTACGCCTCCAGGCGATTTCGTTCCACAAGCCACCGAGTTCCCAAATGCGACCGATCAACCAACCATCGGAGAGGAAAAAATACTTCATTCGTCTCTTCGAGAAGCTCAGATTTGCTGTTTACCATAGCGCGATTTACCCGATTCTCTGGCAAATTCCGTAAAATCTCTCAAGGAGTTTGCCGAATTGGATCTATTTCTGAAGGGTTAGTAAAGAAGTTCTACTTTTTGGAGGTTTGCGGTTCGCGATCGCTTCAAATTTTTCCTTCTTCTTCCGCTTTCTTCAAACCATCTCGAATTAACCTTTGGGCTGTTTTGCCTTCCGATCGCTCTTCTACTTTTGCCAGTTTTTTAAGCTTTTCGCTCTCGTCCTCCGTCAAAGGGACATTCAAACGCCGAGAAGATTCCTTTGTTTTTTGTGGTTCATCTTGGTTCATTTTTACTCAATCAAGTGCTATTTTGGTTCAAAGACGATCAAAAGTAGAAGCCAGTGCGTCCCGTGGAAAGTTCTGCACTGGCTTTTGCTCCAAACTCAATGGGGGAGACAGAATCATTATGTCGTATGACGATCGTTTAAGACGATGGGCAATGTTTCGTTTGCTTGAAAAGTTGAATGCCAGCGCTACCCGTTAAAATAGAGCCTGACCTCTTGCCGCACCCCGTCGCCATGAACGCCCCTATAGATTTTATTGATGCCTTTGATGTGGTGGTCGTCGGAGCCGGACATTCTGGCTGTGAAGCGGCACTGGCCAGCGCTCGACTGGGCTGTCGCACGCTGCTGCTGACGCTAAACCTCGATAAAATCGCGTGGCAGCCGTGTAACCCGGCGGTCGGCGGCCCGGCAAAGTCACAATTGGTGCATGAAGTCGATGCGCTGGGCGGCGAGATTGGCAAGGTCAGCGATCGTACCTACTTACAAAAGCGCATTCTCAATGCGTCAAGAGGCCCGGCGGTGTGGGCACTGCGGGCGCAAACCGACAAGCGCGAATACGCGGCGGTAATGAAGGGCGTGGTCGAAAATCAAGAGAATTTGACCATTCGCGAAGGCATGGCGACGGATCTTGTCTTAGGTGCAAATGACGAAATCGTTGGAGTGCAAACCTACTTTGGGGTGGCGTTTGAATGCAAAGCGGTCGTGCTGACCACCGGGACGTTTTTGGGTGGGATGATTTGGGTTGGCAACAAGTCAATGGCGGCAGGACGAGCCGGAGAGTTTGCGGCGGTAGGATTGACCGAGACGCTAAATCGATTGGGATTTGAGACGGGGCGCTTAAAAACTGGAACACCTGCAAGAGTCGATCGCCGCTCTGTAAACTTCTCAAACTTAGAACCACAACCTGGCGATACCGATGTTCGCTGGTTCAGTTTTGATCCAGACGTGTGGATTGAGCGCGAACAGATTCCTTGTCATCTGACGCGCACCACCGCAGAGACTCACCGGATCATTCGCGAAAATCTCCATCTCTCCCCGGTGTATGGAGGCTGGGTTGATTCTAAAGGGCCGCGCTATTGCCCCAGCATCGAAGACAAAATTGTCCGTTTTGCCGATAAAGAGAGCCATCAGATCTTTATCGAACCAGAAGGACGCGACATTCCAGAGCTTTATATTCAAGGGTTTTCGACCGGGTTGCCCGAAACGATTCAATTGCAAATGCTGCGATCGCTCCCCGGTTTAGAAAATTGTGCGATGCTGCGTCCTGCCTATGCGGTCGATTATGACTATCTGCCAGCGACGCAGTGCTATCCCACTTTGATGACTAAAAAAGTAGATGGACTGTTTTGTGCAGGTCAGATCAACGGCACCACAGGCTATGAAGAAGCGGCGGCTCAAGGATTAGTCGCGGGCGTAAATGCGGCTCGATTTTGTCACCATCAGGAGATGATTGTCTTCCCGCGTGAGCAGAGCTATATCGGCACGCTGATCGATGATTTGTGTACTAAAGATTTGCGCGAACCTTATCGGGTGTTGACCTCGCGATCGGAATATCGCTTACTCCTGCGATCGGACAATGCTGACCAGCGTCTCACGTCACTGGGTCGAGAAATTGGACTGATCGACGATCGGCGCTGGCAACTCTACACCGCCAAGCAAGAAAAAATCACGGCTGAAAAAGAGCGATTGCACGAGACACGCATCAAAGAACGCGACGAGATTGGCAAAGTAATTGCTGAAAACACACAACAAGCGATTAAAGGTTCAATCACATTAGCAGAACTTTTACGTCGCTCTGGGTTCCACTACGTGGATTTAGAACGGCATGGATTAGCAAACACTTCGCTCGATCGGGCTGAAAAAGAAGGCGCAGAAATTGACATCAAATATTCTGGCTATATTCAACGTCAGCAGCAGCAGATTGATCAAACCGCTCGTCAAGAACATCGCAAGCTGCCAGATGATTTAGACTATGCTACGATCGCCACCCTCTCAAAAGAGTCGAGAGAAAAGTTAGCGAAAGTCAAACCAATGACGATCGGACAAGCAACTCGTATCGGCGGGGTCAATCCTGCTGACATTAACGCCCTGCTCGTTTATTTAGAAATCCAATCTCGCCAAGCTGCGGAAGTGCTGAGATGACAGCCTACACCATCAATTTCAACCCTGTGATCGAGATGACCGACGAGCAGTTTTATCAGCTTTGTCGAGCAAATCCAGAGGTGAAATTTGAACCCAATGCCCAAGGAGAGCGTTCCCATTATGCCGCGATCAACGCGACTATCTCTGTTGATGCTTCAAACTGTCCAATCTTCGAGTATTAACCCCGCCACTTTAACAAAATCTCGATGATTACGAGTTAACACAACCAATTCACGGGATAGCCCAATAGCTGCAATCCGAGCATCCATTTTTCCCAGTTGAATTCGTTGCAACTGTAATTGATTCAGTGCCATAGCTGCACCTGGATCAAATGAGACAAGCGGCAACACCTTGAAATCGCGGACAAGTCGCGTCATCAGTTCATACCCATTCACCAGGTCATCCAGACTGCGAGCGCGATTGATATAAGTATGGCTGCCAAGCATCTGCTCGTGAAATGTCACAATTGAGACAGCGAAATCTGATAGTGGGTAGTGAGCCATGCGACTCGAAAGGTTGGTGTAGTCCTGCCCTGCTTGCCGCTGAAGAATGCTCAGATGATCCGTATCTAACAAATATTTCACGACTCGTCTTGCGCTTCGAGGAGAGACTCATCGCCTTGACGAATCGCTCGACCATAAGCAAGCACCCCTTCAAAAGCAGGTTCATCCTTAAAAGACCCTGTAATTTGTTGCAGCCAGTTGTTCGGCTGAGGAGTCGCAACTTGCTTCTGCAACTCAGCAATCGCTGCTTCTACTGCTGCCAGCCGTTCCTCTAAAGAAGTATTGGTCGCCATTTGAGTTCCCCCTAATTAATCCCCTTTAAAAGCTTAACAGAACTAGTTTGCGATCGTCACCGCTTCTCCATCATCACTAATACTTCTGTATTATGCTGAATTACTGAGACTCTACACGAAATAACCGAAGGAGTAGGAAATTTAGAATTCTCCCTTGTTGAGACCATGCGACAAATTTCACCTTTGTCCTCTACTGCCACAACTGGAATGTGAGTGGCATAACATTCGCGCTCACCGGACGCGATAACTTTTGCAGCTAAGAGATTTTACCTGGGTTTGTTCTCAGTTTGAATGCGATTTGGTGATTTGATTAGCGTTATTTCTGCTGTTTATACTCGCTGCCGTCTGGCATTCTGGCTCCTCCAAGTTTTGCACCTTCTAGCGTTGCGCCTGCCATTTTTGCTTTCACAAAATTAGCCTTTTGAAGATTGGCTTGATTAAGATTTGCGCCTCTGAGATCGGCTCCTTCTAAGATCGCTTCTTGTAAATTTGCACCCGAAAGATCGGCGTTTCTTAAATCGGCTCCAAACAAATTGGCTTTAGTTAAGTTTGCGTTCTGCAAGTTGGCATCTTTTAATTGCACAAGCGCTAAATTTACGCGATCGCCCTTCACATTGCTCAAATTTGCTGAGTTGAGTTTAGAACCTTGCAGCGCTGCCGCACTCAAATTGGCACCCGTCAAATTAACGCCATCCAAAACATAGCTATAGAGACTCGCCTCTGATAAATCACAGTTAATGCATTCTCCAGAATTGAGCAATTTTTGCACCTGAGTTGGATTGGCAGCCATCACAGCCGCCCCTAACGTTAAGCTCAGAAAGAACGCGATCGGAAGAGAACGTTTCATAGTTAGTTTGCAAATGCGTGAGAACTCACTCAAGTTAAGCATATCGGAGGAGAACCCCTATGGATAACTATTACAAGCCCGAACACTTGCCCCATTTTGGTCAAATCGGCGAGGGCAACCCTGAGTTGGCGGAGAAGTTCTTTGCTTACTATGGAGCTGTGTTTGCAGAAGGAGCATTGTCAAAGCGAGAAAAAGCGTTGATTGCGCTGGCGGTTGCTCACACCGTTCAGTGTCCTTATTGCATTGAGGCTTATAGCAAAGAGTCCTTGCAGCAAGGCTCAGACCTAGAGCAAATGACCGAAGCCGTGCATGTCGCAACGGCAATTCGGGGCGGCTCGTCTCTGATTCATGGGTTGCAAATGTTAGATCACGTCAATAAACTGGCAATGTAATGTAGAGCGATCTCATCAAAAATTGAGTGCAGCAATCAAAGCACGGACAATTTTAGCGCGATCGCTATGATAGTTAAGCAGCCTTCATTCCCAATTGAATGAGGGTTCGGTTTTGCAATAGTCCAGACAGTTTTTGCACCCTATCTGATGGATAGCTTTTCTGTCCATCAGATAGGGTGCAGATTAGAAACAAAGCGCACCGGATGGATCAAGATCTGGGGCATCTCACCCTGATACGCCCTCAACTCCCCTCAACGGTGCAATATTTAGCATACCGGGGTGCAGAAGCAGCGGGGCACCCCCGTCAGTACGACAGCAAAGTTGACCTCCAAGACCTCACCCGCTTCACCTTTGTGGAAACCGTGCAACCCCAGTTTGACCTCTACACCCAACGAGTCTGGCACGTCTCGTTGAAACGGGCGATTCGAGTCACCTACCTGGTAGACCATCGCCTTCACCGAGTTCGCACTTGCCTGCTGTTCAGCACTGATGTCGGATGTCGAACAAGACCCGACTCAGATTATGCAGTTCTACAAACTGCGCTTTCAAATCGAATTTCTCTTCCGAGACGCGAAACAATTCACCGGACTGTGTGCCTGCCAAGCGCGGTCGGTCAAAAAGCTGGATTTCCATTTCAATGCCAGTTTCACCGCTCTCAATCTTGCCAAGCTGGAAGCTCCTTTGTCTTCTCGATGGCAAGTGTCAAGCGACGGGCACTCAATGACCATTTGCTGGACACCTTGATCTCAACGTTAGACCTCTCCCCACCGGAGATTAAATCCCACCCTAACTACCAAACCCTAGGCTCTTACGGCGTGATTGCTGCCTAATTTTGTCCGAACCATTGTTGCCTGATAAAGAATCTAAACATTCTTCAACAGGGCAATCATCAGTCTATGTTCGATAAAAATTGACTTCCCGCACAGATCTTTCTAAGACTCCTCGGAATCAGATTTCTCAGGTTTTAGTAATGGGAAGGCGATCACGTCGCGAATGCTAGGGGCATCAGTCAGCACCATGACTAGTCGATCGATGCCGATTCCCAACCCTCCAGTTGGCGGCATTCCATATTCCAGCGCAGTGAGAAAGTCTTCGTCAACGCCTTGGGCTTCGAGATCTCCGGCGGCTTTACGATCGGCTTGTGCCTCTAGTCGCGATCGTTGATCTAAAGGATCGGTTAACTCCGAAAAACTATTTGCAGTTTCCCGTCCGACGATGAATAGCTCAAATCGCTCGACCAGCCCAGGCTTTGAGCGATGCGGTTTTGCGAGTGGCGAAATCTCGACGGGATAATCTAAAACAAACGTCGGTTGGATTAGGGTGTCTTCTACCTTTTGTTCAAAGGCTTCGTTGAGAAGTCTTTCGATCGAGCCACACTTCTCAATGTCATGCAGTCCAGCCGTTTTTGCCGCGACTTTTGCCTCGTCTAAAGTTTGGAACTGCGTGAAATCTAGTCCGGTTTTTTCTTGAACAACGTCGTGCATCGTGACCCTACGCCAGGGAGGAGTCAGATCGATGTCTTCGCCTTGGTAAGTAATCTTTAAAGTCTCCAAGACTTCTTGAGCAACGGTGGTAATGATCGCTTCGGTCAGCGCCATCATATCGTGATAGTCAGCGTATGCCTGATAGACCTCGATCGACGTAAATTCTGGATTATGTCGGGTCGAAACGCCTTCGTTTCTAAAGATGCGCCCCAGTTCAAACACTTTCTCAAAACCACCCACGATTAAGCGCTTCAGGTGCAACTCGGTGGCAATGCGGAGATAAAGCTCCATATCCATCGTGTTGTGATAGGTGACAAACGGACGCGCATCGGCTCCTCCCGCTTCTGACAAAAGAACGGGCGTTTCGATTTCGATAAAGCCTTGCTGATCCAAATAGCGACGAATTCCCGCAGTAATCAGGGCACGACGACGAAAGGTTTGCCGCACTTCGGGGTTGACGATTAAATCAACATAGCGTTGACGATAGCGTTTTGCGACATCGGTTAAGCCGTGCCATTTGTCGGGCAGGGGCAGCAGCGATTTGGTCAACATCACATATTCATTGACGTAGACCGAGAGTTCGCCTTTTTCGGTGCGCTTGACGGTGCCTTTTGCGCCAATGATGTCACCCGCGTCGGTGAGTTGCTTGAGATGGTCAAAGGCTTGAGGGTCTGCCTCACCCATGTTTTCTTGAATGCGCGTTTTGTCGAGATAAAGCTGAATCGTGCCCGTCTCGTCTTGCAGCGTGAAAAATGCCAGTTTGCCGAAGACGCGCCGCGCCATGATTCTGCCTGCGATCGCGACTTCGATTTTGACTTCTTCACCGCTGGCTAAGTCAGCATATTTTTCCTGCAATTCGGCAGCGTGGTGGGTTGACTGCCACCGATAAGCGTAGGGGTTTACGCCTAGTTGCTTGAGTTGCTCAACTTTTTCGAGGCGAGTAGCGCGAAGATCGTCTGACATGGCTTAAAAATTCCTGGATACGCAGCCAAGAAGCAGGATGCAACTGAAGGCTAATAGCAGCTTTCTATTATAAGGGTGAAGTCTGCGGGAACGTGGAGTAAACCTTTAGTGTTTGAAAGGATTTTCGAGGTCAGTAATCTGCAAGATTAGGGCTAAAGTTTAAGGAACAGTCAAATTAGCTAGTGTAGATCCTCATTAGACCTTTCTCTCTTTGTACCTATGTTATCTGCCGAAGAATTACAAAAGTACTCCTCAATGCCCTTGTACAGCATGATGGAGTGGTATGGCGGAGTGTGGAAGCTTTCATCAGTTTTCTACGAATCGATTCCAGCCAGCAGATCAGGAGCGTTTTTTAGGCATTTACAAGAAATGTTTGAAGTTCATGCACCCGATGAATTTCTTGTAGATGTTGGGGTGGATAATTGTATTCGCGCAATCGGATATTATTGCAGGATTTTGTGTCAGTTAGAAAATTATGGTGAACCTGAATTTAATCAGTCTATTTGTTCCGTAATTAGTACAAATTACGGACGCGAAAAGGTATACGGTGCGGCAAAAGCTATTTACGGGATAGCAAAAGAAGTCGGTTATCCTCTCAAAGTCAAAGTAGAAGACTATGACCTTTACGATGCTGATACTGACCACGCTTTTCTCGTGTCTCACGCAATCTACTATGCGCTAGGGGATATTCTTAAACATCACGAGTTTACTAAGCCCGCCCAACGTGCAGCAGTTGATTTCTATCACAGCTTAATTAGGTTCGTGATCTATTCGGGAACGAAAAATCATAAATTAATCCCTTCCTATGTCACATCAAAACTTGCTAATTTACTTAGTCTAATATTAAGTCAGCCTACTATACTCACTCTACCTGATAGAGACGATTTTAGAGGCAGAGAATATCTGAATGAAAGTGCTCCGAGTATTTACGAAGATGAGGTCAATTACCTTCATCTCAGTCAGGATTTAAGCTTGGCAGCGGCACCTATCGAAGATTTAATTGAGCAGTTGCAAAATCGAGGTGTAACAGTTGAAGTTGCTCAAAAGCGGGTAGCAGAAGATTTAGCAACTCAAGCTCAGAACAATCGAACAATGCAGGACAAATTGGTTAAGTGGAGTCAATCCTTGGGTGATGCAGCAGTCAGTGATGTTGTTAAAGGAATTGTCAAGCTTGCCATTCGTTCATTGGGAATTCCGCTGCCTTAGCCGTAAGATTAGTAAAAACTTGATTAAAAAGGTGCAATTGTTCTGCCTAACATAGTCCTTGAGGAAAACAATTAGTCTCCCAAGTTAAGATGTGGGGGATTAACGTTGAAACGAGGTCAAGCCGATGACAGTTCGACAACCCCGCTACAGCAAAGAAGAATTTGCTCGACGTGGCGATGAGATATATGAATCTCAGGTTCGCGCCCAAGTTGAGGAAGGCAATCATGGTAAAATTGTGGCGATCGACCTCGAAACCGGAGACTTTGAAGTTGATGCGCGTGAAATTGCTGCCTGCGATCGCCTCGAAGCCCGTCACCCTAACGCTCAAATCTGGATTGTCCGCATTGGTTCCCGCCATGTTCGTCGATTTGGCGGACGCACGAAGAGAGCCGTATGATCATCGGGATCGTCAACGCAGATTTTGAGCCGATGATTCCACTTTCAGTTTGTGGCTCCGATGGAAAGGTTTACACACAAGACGCGATCGTGGACACAGGCTTTAATGGTTGGCTTTCACTGTCTTCAGATTTAATCGCTCAGTTAAATCTGACATGGAAAAGGCGAGGACGAGCCATTCTTGGCGATGGGAGTGAATGCGTTTTCAATGTTTATGAAGCAGTTTTAGTCTGGGATGGGAATCTTCTGAAAATCCCGGTCGATGAGGCTGATTCAGAACCACTTGTCGGCATGTCCCTGATGGAGGGCTATCAGCTAATGGTGCAAGTATTTGAGGGCGGTCGTGTCGAACTCAACAAAGTTACGTTTTAGATGCGATCGCTCTGTTCTCATTTACGATCGCATCAGAAATTGAGTGCAGTCAACAACGTAAGGTGTCGATGTCATTTGCAGCCGCTCAATCGGAACGTTAGCCCTCCTATTTTTTGGTTGGGCGCAGTTGGGATGTTGCCCACAATCTCTAATATGTGAAAAGCGCCATGCGTATCAAGCGTTATGATGAATGTGTTGCAACCGCGCTCCGTAATGATTAGTGGTAGGCATCAAATCGTGAGTGAGACATACTTGGCAGATTTTAATTCGTGGATTGCTCAAACAACTCAGTTGTTGCGGGAGCGCCGCTGGCACGAAATTGACGTGCTGCATCTGATTGAAGAGGTTGAAGACTTGGGTAAGAGTGAACGGCGAGGAATTGCTAGTCAGCTAACTCGTCTTTTACTGCATCTGCTCAAGTGGCAATATCAATCTCAGCGCCGATCGGATAGTTGGTTAGATTCCATCACGGATGCGCGGACTCAGATTGAATTGGCTCTTGAAGATAGTCCCAGTCTAAAAAGTTATCCCGCAGAGCAACTTGAAGAGAGTTATCAACGGGCACGTCGCCAAGCTGCTAAACAAACCAGTCTGGAAATTGCGATGTTTCCAGATGCGTGTCCCTATTCTCTAGAGCTAGTGTTGGCGGAAGATTGGTTGCCTGAGAGCGGTTAACCCCGATGTTTATGAACTGCAACAGTCGGAGTTATTTAATTCACGATCCTTAGTCTGACTTGCGGATCGTAAATGAGATCGGCTTTTGAGGTGACGACGATCGGGGAATGACCGTCTGAGCGGGTGCGGGAGGCATCGCTTGAGAATCACGAGTTGGGCTACTGATCATGTTGAAGGGAAATCCGGCACGACGATCGTAGTTAGACACGATCGCCAAAAATGCCCCACCCAAAATAAATACAGGCAACGGCAACGAAAGCTGCTTCATCCACTGAAACAGTTCTGATAGCCCAAACAAAACTAGAAAACAAGCCAGCCAAACCCGCATGGTTTACCCCAAAGTACGGAATTACTAGTTAGGATACTCGATCGTGTTCGTTTTGTAACCCCTCAGCAAAATCTGAACTGAGGCAGACAACGAAGTTTATAATAACGCTTCCACTAACGGCAAGTCGCGTGAATTAGTGGTACAAATAAACTAAGTTGTGTGGATAGATTCGGCATGGACTCAGTAGAGCAAGCAACGCTAGAGATCAAACAGCGTGTGCAGGAATTGACTCAGATTCTGCAAAAAGCAAGCTATCAATATTACGTGTTGGATGCGCCGACGATCGCAGATGCCGTCTACGATCGTTTCTATCATGAACTGCAAGATTTAGAAACTCGTTACCCGGAATTAATTTCGCCCGATAGCCCCACTCAACGAGTCGGAGAGCGCCCCGCGAGTCAGTTTACCTCAGTTAAGCATAACGTTCCGCTCTATAGTTTAGAGAATGCTTTTGGCAACGATGATTTAACGGCGTGGGAACAGCGCTGGCGAAAAGTAGAGCCAGATATCACTCGGTCTAAATATGTGTGTGAACTCAAGATTGACGGCTCGGCGCTGGCACTGACTTACCAAAATGGACTGCTGGTCAGAGGGGCAACGCGCGGCGATGGCGTGACTGGGGAAGAAATCACTCAAAATGTCCGGGCGATCCGATCGATTCCCCTGCGCCTCACTCTCGACAATCCACCTGCTGTCGTCGAGGTTCGCGGCGAGGCATTTCTGCCGTTAGATTCCTTTGAGCAAATTAATCGAGAACGTGAACAAGCCGGAGAAGCCCTCTTTGCCAATCCGCGTAACGCTGCCGCCGGGACACTTCGCCAACTGGATGCGCGAATCGTCGCCCAACGCAAATTAGATTTCTACGCTTACACGCTGCACATTCAAAACGACGAGTCAAAAAAAATCCGTCTCTCATCTCAATGGGAAGCGCTGGAGTTTTTGCAGAAAGTGGGGTTTCGGGTGAACCCAGAGCGTCAGCTTTGTCCGACAATCCAGGACGTTCACGCCTATTGTGATCACTGGTCGATCGCCCGCACCCAACTTCGCTATCTCACCGATGGCGTGGTCGTCAAACTCAACTCGTTTGATCTGCAAGAGCGATTGGGCTTTACGCAAAAGTTTCCACGCTGGGCGATCGCGCTCAAATATCCTGCCGAAGAAGCGCCGACGATCGTTGAAAATATCAGCGTCAATGTGGGACGCACCGGAGCGATTACGCCAGTCGCAGAACTCCGCCCCGTCCAGTTAGCGGGAACGACTGTTTCGCGGGCCACGTTGCACAACCGCGATCGCATTGCCGAATTAGATATTCGGATTGGCGATACGGCGATCGTTCGCAAAGCTGGAGAAATCATTCCCGAAGTCGTGCGCGTGTTGCCAGAATTACGTCCTGCGGGTGCCGTGCCTTACCCAATGCCGACTCACTGCCCAGAGTGCGGCGAAGCGCTCGTCAAACCCGATGACGAAGCTGTGACTCGCTGCATTAATACGTCCTGTCCTGCTATTCTGCGGGGCGCATTGACCCACTGGGCCAGCCGAGATGCAATGGATATCAACGGCGTGGGTGAAAAGCTCGTATTGCAACTCGTGGATCAGGGATTAGTACATTCAGTGGGTGATTTGTATGAGTTGACGATCGAGCAACTTTTAACGCTAGAGCGAATGGGAAAGAAATCGGCTGAGAAAATCCTTCAGGCCATTCAAGAATCGAAAAAACAACCCTGGTCGCGAGTCCTTTATGGGTTAGGAATTCGTCATGTCGGCAGTGTGAATGCTCAGGTGTTAACGCAATCATTTCCTAGCGTTGAGCAGCTTGCACAGGCGACTTCAGCCACGATCGCGCAGGTTTATGGCATTGGCTCTGAAATTGCCCAATCGGTGCATCAATGGTTTCAAAATCACGCTAATCAGATTTTAATTGAACGGCTGCGATCGGCGGGTCTGCAACTAGTCGGAGACGAGGAAACTGCGCCCAAAGCTCAAACTGCTATTACAGGTAAAACCTTTGTAGTCACGGGAACGCTGCCCACCCTCAAGCGCGACGAGGCGAAAGCGTTGATTCAAAAAGCGGGCGGCAAAGTCACAGATTCGGTGAGCAAAAAAACCGACTATGTTGTCGTAGGAGACGATGCAGGTTCTAAATTAGAAAAAGCTAGATCGTTAGAAATTTCATTACTTTCAGAAGCAGAACTCCTGCAATTGTTAACCGCCGAGTCATAGGAGGTAAGTTGTGAGCGATCGTCCCATTGCGTCCCAATAAAATTGGGCATTGCGGAATAGGATGATTGGGTAGGGGCAATCCCCCCGTGGTTGCCCTCCGTCAGGGATAGGCACGGGGGCGCTACCCCTACAGCCATTTCATCCCCTCCTGCAACGCCTAAAATCAATTATGCTGAACCTAGAGTAATTTCTGCACTTGCCCTCGATTGGAGCAGTGTTTTTTATGTACGATCGTTCTCAACCCCGACTTAATTGGATTCGGCAAAGCTTCAAACTTTTGAGTTGGAGTCTGATTCCTGTCGCCCTGCTGGCTCGTCCTGCTGTCAGTGCCGAGCGACTTTATGTATCTTATGGTGCGCTGGAACGATCGATTTCGGTGGCTGCCCTTGAAGCCTTTGTCCGCAAAGGTGAATTAGATAGCGACCTGTTCGTCTATTCTCAATATGCAGATGCCAAACGATTGGCAGATTTGCGGCAGGCATTAGTAGTGCGGGCAGACTTAACCCCGATCGCGGTTTCTCAGTTTCTCTACACGCCTCAAGGAGAAATTTTGCTGCGGCGTTTGGGTCAGGTGATTCAGCCCGAATCGCGAGACACGGGCTTTTATGCAATTCGAGCGGCGTTGATTTTAGCATCCAGCGATCCCGAAGGGCTGACTCCTCTGAATGTGTTTCGCAAATTTCCGACGCGCGGACTGCGAATCGACTTGCAGCGCAGCCTCCAAATTGCCGGAGAATTAGAACAGGCAGTCAGCCGCACTAACCAAGCCACCGCCACGATCAACCAACTAGCACAACTAGAAGCCCTCGCTTCGCCGATCGCCACTACGACTCCGCTGCCCGATTTGGCAAGTCGAGGCGCATTTAGTTGGCAAAAACAAACGATCCGATTAGTCGATCGAACGCGCAGCTTTGTGACGGCATTGGGCAGAGATCGCGTGTTTCCGGTCGATGTCTATCTTCCGCAGATCAGAACGGAGCGCCAAGCCCCTAAAATTCCGGTAGTGATCATTTCTCACGGCTTAGGTTCCGATCGCACGACGTTTCGCTATTTAGCCGAGCATCTCGCCTCTCATGGGTTTGCGGTGGCAGTGCCCGAACATCCTGGCAGCAATGCCGCACAGCTTCAAGCCTTGGTTGCCGGAACGGTTGGTGAAGCTGCCGCACCGAGTGAGTTTGTCGATCGTCCGCTTGATATTAAATATCTGCTAGATGACCTGACGCGCCGTGCCAAGTCTGACCCCCGCTATGGTCGTCTTAATCTAGAGCAGGTTGGCGTTTTAGGGCAATCATTTGGAGGCTACACTGTTTTAGCGCTGGCAGGTGCGCCGATCAACTTTGAGCAACTGCAAAAAGACTGTGGCACTCAAGCGCTTGACAACACCCTCAACTTATCGGTGCTTTTGCAATGTCGAGCAAATGCCTTACCGCCCCTCAACTATGGCTTGCAAGATTCACGCGTGAAAGCGATTTTTGCCATTAACCCGATCGATAGTGCGGTGATCGGTCAAGCTGGGTTCAACCAAATTTCAATTCCCACGATGATTGTGTCTGGCAATGCCGATACGGTTGCCCCAGCGCTGCCAGAGCAGGTGCAGCCTTTTACCTGGTTGCAGTCTCCCGATCGTTATCTGGCGCTGCTCGATCGCGGCACTCATTTCTCTACGTTAGAAGAAACCACGACTAATGATTCGATCCCGTTGCCGCCTGAAGTGGTGGGCCCTGCTCCAGAAGTTGCCCGTCGCTATATGAATGCCCTCAGTCTGGCATTCTTTGAAACCTACATCGCCAATCAGCCCAACTATCGACCCTATTTGTCGGCTAGTTATGCCCAATTTATTAGTCAAGACCCTTTGCCGTTGAGTCTAGTGCGATCGCTAAATGTAGACCAATTGACTAAATAAAGGTGAGTTCGACGAGTTTTTTCGCTTCGTTCTCAGCGGCTTCTGCCCCCTAAATCCCCCAATTGGGGGGACTTCAAGCCAAAATTTCCGGTTCAAAGTCCCCCAATCTTGGGGATTTAGGTAGCTCTCCCGAATTCATCATCGGAGTGAACCACTTCTATCGAGCGTTAAATAAAGGTGAATTGTGATTAACGGGTTTCTCAACCTCAACAAACCTTTGGGGTTTACGTCTCATGATTGTGTCGCGAAAGTGCGGCGAATTTTAAAGCTAAAGCGGGTAGGTCACGCCGGAACGCTCGATCCGGCTGCGACGGGCGTGTTGCCGATCGCGCTAGGTCGGGCCACTCGACTGCTGCAATATTTGCCTTCAGATAAGGCCTATCACGCAACGATTTGCTTTGGGTTGACGACTGCGACTGATGATTTAGAGGGCGAGGTGCTTGCGAAGCAGCCTGCATCAGGACTGACCTTAGAGGCGGTGAAATCAAAATTGCCGCTCTTTCAAGGCACGATTCAGCAGGTGCCGCCCAACTATAGTGCGATTCAAGTTCAGGGAAAGCGGCTGTATGATCTGGCCCGATCGGGCGAATTAATTGAAGTCCCTGCCCGGTCTGTAGACATCTATCAGCTAGAAATTTTGGATTGGAGATCGGGCGAGTTTCCAGAATTAGACTTGGCGATCGCCTGCGGGTCGGGGACATATATTCGCTCGATCGCCCGTGATTTGGGCGCGATGTTAGACGTAGGAGGCACGTTAGCCAAACTGATTCGCACTGATAGCAGTGGGTTTACGCTCAGTGACAGCTTGACATTAGACGAATTTGCTACTCAAGTGCAAGATCAGGCTTTCTCGCCGATCGATCCCGATATTGCTCTGGCTCACTTGCCGATCTTCACCCTGCCTGAAGAACCTGCCAAGCGTTGGCGATGGGGACAAAAAGTGGTAACAGATGAGGTAATCAATGCTGCGATCGTCCGAGTTCGTCATGAGGACAATCGGTTTTTGGGCATTGCTCAACTAGTCGAATCGGAGGAAGGGCGGCTCCTAATTCCTCAAATGGTTTTTGAGCCGATCTCTTAACCAGCCTAAGTGAAATCTCGTAGGCGCAAGTGCTTTTATATGTAAAGTTTTTATAAGTACATAGATCTTAATCTTCTGCAAGGAACTCTAAAGAAAACTCAGATTCTTGCAGAGGAAACCTTGTGTCAAATAATACTTTAGAGACGGCTAAAGAGATCAGCCTGTCTTCTAGCGCGCAAACGTTAACTGACTCAGTGAGCGCTAATTTAACCGACTATTATCGGTTTCAGCTAAAAAGTTACGGCAGTCTCAGTACAGTGCTCGATCGCTTGAGTGGAGATGCCAACCTGGAGCTAATTCAAGATCGCGATCGCAACGGCACCGTCAGCAGCAGCGA
This sequence comes from Phormidesmis priestleyi ULC007, assembly GCF_003003695.1. Lineage (NCBI taxonomy): Bacteria > Bacillati > Cyanobacteriota > Cyanophyceae > Leptolyngbyales > Leptolyngbyaceae > Phormidesmis > Phormidesmis priestleyi. The sequence goes on along the minus strand of NZ_PVWG01000015.1, from coordinate 774 downwards.
AATTCTGGCGATATCGAACAACCAGGGCGCGATCAGTGAACTGGTCAGTGCAGTTCTCAATCCAGGAACTTATTATCTCCGGGTTTCTACGAGTCAAGACAGCACTCGCTATAGTCTGAATCTGTCTGCTGTTTTTGATCTCAAAACCGAGCTGACTTGGCGAAATTATGCCACTGGCGAGAATGCAGTTTGGCTGATGAACAATAGCGCCATTGAATCGGCGGTTTTTCTCACCAAAGTTCCTGGCACAGATTGGAATATAGAAGGAGTTGCCGACTTCAATCACGATGGGCAGACTGATGTCATTTGGCGAAATTATGCCACTGGCGAGAATGCAGTTTGGCTGATGAACAATAACGCCATTGAGTCGGCGGTTTTTCTCACCAAAGTTCCTGGTACAGATTGGAATATAGAAGGAGTTGCCGACTTCAATCACGATGGGCAGGCTGATGTCATTTGGCGAAATTATGTCACTGGTGAAAACGCAGTTTGGCTGATGAACAATAACGTCATTGAGTCGGCGGTTTTTCTTACCAAAGTTGCTGGCACAGATTGGAATATAGAAGGAGTTGCTGACTTCAATCAGGATGGGCAGACTGATGTCATTTGGCGAAATTATGTCACTGGTGAAAACGCAGTTTGGCTGATAAACAATAACGTCATTGAGTCGGCGGTTTTTCTTACCAAAGTTGCTGGCACAGATTGGAATATAGAAGGAGTTGCTGACTTCAATCAGGATGGGCAGACTGATGTCATTTGGCGAAATTATGTCAC
>NZ_PVWG01000158.1:0-607 GCF_003003695.1 Phormidesmis priestleyi ULC007 | reverse complement strand
ACTTCTATTAGATTGTCCAATTGAATGGCGAGGTTGGCACTGAGTATGAATACTCATCGCAAAGGTGGGATGCTCCCCGACCCCCTCCCCGACCCGATGCGCCCAGCAGAATGCCAAGGTTAAGAGCGCGATGAGCTTCTTGAGTCGTTCGGGGTCTTTGATCTGGGTTGCCTCCAGGCAAAAGCCACGAGTTTTCAAGCAGCCAAACAAGGTTTCGATGCCCCAACGCAGAGCATAGTCAGCAATGGCAGTAGAGGGCGCATGGTTCGTGGCAACCACCAGCAACGATCCGTCTTCTAATCGCAATCCTGCCAAGTAAAGCCAATGACCCCAAAGCCGTCGTTTGCCGGATAACCCCTTGGACTGCTGAGGCTGCAAATCTTGAAACACAATCGTGGTCTTGAGCGATTGCTGCCCATCAAACAGTAACTGCGACTCGCGAATACGGATGCGAAACCGAGTCACAGGCTCCGCCATCAGCAAGGCAAACCATTGGGTGCCAATAAACTCCCGGTCTGCGGTCAGAAAAGCGATGTCTTCAGGTGCAAAGACGCACAGAAACTCGACCAACTGGTCAAAGCGCTCTTGCGTGTTCGAGTTGCCCCGC
>NZ_PVWG01000157.1:0-618 GCF_003003695.1 Phormidesmis priestleyi ULC007 | reverse complement strand
ACGTGAGTTGGACGGAAGATAGAAGCGCAAAAGGAAAGCTGAGACTACCTTTGAAAGTCATGTAAACCTTTTGAGTCTCAGCCTGGACACCATCGTATCGCACTTGGATTTGACTCCCATCTTCGGGGAGGTGGACGACTTCTGTGAGCAGTTTGAGCAAGCTGGGTCAAGTCAGGCTCAACTCCCTGCCGTACCCGGCACCCGGCACTATCGATCCCGCATGTGCTTGAGGGAAGTGATGACGATCGTCATCGCGTTTCATGGAGCGGGGCTGAGAACGTTCAAAGACTTTTATAGGTTGACGGTGCTGCCCCACTGGCAGAAAGCCTTTCCCAACTTGGTCAGTTATAACCGCTTTGTTGAATTGATGCCTTGGGGCTTGATGCTACTGTGCTGCTTCGCCAATACCCGCAAAGGAGAGATGACAGGCATTGCCTTTATCGACTCCACGCCCCTTGAAGTGTGTCATCCAGCACGCGCTCATGCTCACAACGTCTTTCAAAACCTTGTCGGTTGGGGCAAAAGCTCAACTGGGTGGAAGTTTGGCTTCAAACTGCATCTGATCATCAACGATCAAGGAGAACGCTTGGCGTTCAAACTCACTCACGCCCATACCGA
>NZ_PVWG01000156.1:0-626 GCF_003003695.1 Phormidesmis priestleyi ULC007 | reverse complement strand
GTGAAGCAGCAGATCAGCGATATGGCGATGAATGGGAGCGGAATTCGCGATACGGCACGGGTGCTTGGGATTAGCCCAACCACCGTGATTGAAACGCTCAAAAAAAAGTTCCAAGCTAAAAGCGGTGAATGAAATCGTGTTAGCCGAGCTAGAACCGCCTCAAACCATCGCTCGGCTGTGCCTTGCCGATGATTTAGATCTCGAAGCTGAAGTGGATGAAATGTGGAGTTTTGTCCAATCCAAAGATCAACAACGGTGGTTGGGGTGGGCAATTGACCATACGACAGGTCAGGTGTTGGCGTATGTGTTAGCCAATCACAAAGATCAGGCATTCGTAGCATTAAAAGCCCTGTTGGAACCATTCGGCATTATGCAGTTCTACAGCGATGGCTGGGGGGCGTATGAACGTCATCTCGCTCCTGTCTTTCACACAGTTGGAAAACGGAATACTCAGAAAATTGAGCGCAAACATCTGACGTTGAGAACCCGGATTAAGCGATTGGCACGTCAAACGATTTGCTTTTCTAAGTCGATTGTGATGCATGATGGGGTGATTGGACGGTTCATTAATCGCGTCATATTCGGATTCCCCATTTAGACACGAACAACACGTCTAGAACATTACC
>NZ_PVWG01000155.1:0-630 GCF_003003695.1 Phormidesmis priestleyi ULC007 | reverse complement strand
CCATCTTTCACGGTTGTCATCAGGGGTCACGACCCACTCAGCCTTCATCTTACAACTGATTTAGGATTGCTATAGTTCCGAAAGGGCCAGTTATCATTGACTTTTTATCAGAAGCTAAGAAGATTTCTATCTCAACATAGAGCCAACTATCAGGAAGTTGCGGAAGGTTAAAGACATCAGATTCTGTGAGGGATAAGACATTTTTAAGTTGTTGAGGTTTTGAAGGCTTCTTCCCTACCTTTGCGATCGCTTCCCATTCTTTAACAGCCGTCTCCCATTCTGCCAACTGTTGCTGATAGCGGTTTTCTCGCTCTGCCCTAATTTGAGTCAACAACGCTTCCCCAGTTTTGAGGGTTGATGGGTCGCGCTGCTTTCTCCATGCCTCGGTCAGCTTCCCATCAAACGCCCACTTCAACACCGCCTGACGATAAACCTTTAGCTGCTTCTGAGCGGTTTTTAGACTTTCAACTCCTTGGTCTAATTCAGAGAATAACTCCTCTACTTTTTCAACAATTCGCTCTTGCTCAGTAAAGGAAGGAATTGCAATATTTAGTCTAAGTAGGAGGGTGAAGTTAAATATAAGATAGGAAGACCCTCTAATTAACCCCTCCTTATGCCTGCTCCCCTCCG
>NZ_PVWG01000154.1:0-649 GCF_003003695.1 Phormidesmis priestleyi ULC007 | reverse complement strand
GCGAGTCGCGGTTCATTGAGCGCTACGCTATTCGCCGCTGCATTCAAAAGATTGTTGAGGAACTTGAGGGTGCTGATCGGGTCACTCACCCCATTGAGCAGCCGTCCTAGCGCCTCTACTCCATTCTGGAGTTGTGCCTTAATTGCATCCTTGCCAGGAAGCCTGCCACTCGCTCCAGGCTGTTGAGCACGCCACAGCAGATCCAAGAACCCAAAGTCTGCATCACTCGCTAGAACGGTGCCCGTTTCTCGACTCGGAGCTAATTTTGCATAGGTTTGCCCTAGTTCTAATGCGGCTTTGAGCAACGTTGAGTGAGCTTCTGGAGTCGTGGAGATCGCCTGACCATATAGCACCTCATTAAACGCCGCTAACAACGTTGCTTGAAACACCTGCACGCTGACTGCCGTGGAATCCTTCACCAAATCCTGTGCCAGCACATAGCCTGCCCCACCTGCTTTGCTTTCGAGCAACCCATTGAGCGGGCTGTCTTCTCCCACATCGGTTGGGTTGTAAGCTGTCACAAATAGGTTCTCCATCACCCCTTGCATCTGGTCAAAGAACGCTTGGTCGTTGAGGGAATCGTTGTCTGCCTTGCTGATGCGGTTGAGGCGATCGGCGATCGCCCTCAACACCTCCTGACGATTTTGCA
>NZ_PVWG01000153.1:0-668 GCF_003003695.1 Phormidesmis priestleyi ULC007 | reverse complement strand
CCCCACTTGAGGGAAGAGTGTCGCTAACGCTTTCGCGCTGGCTTCTGCCCAATCGAGGGCACACCAAGCGGGAAGTATAGGACTTACGCATTGACAAAAGTAGCAAGGTCTGGGGTCAGTGAGCCATCGGTTGGGAGAGGTTTTCCAAGATGAACTGACGAATCACGGGCACGAATAACTGACGCGACACCTGATACAGGTTATCAATCAAGCCTTCAACTCGCATTGTTTGCAGCTTACAAAAGGCTTGCAACGCACAGAAAAAATGGGTTCTCATGGCAGACTCCGTTCGCACTTGAAAGCGTTCAATGTTGCACACTTGCTTGATGACTCGATGAAAGCTCTCAATTTGCGGTAATGTTCTAGACGTGTTGTTGTGAGTTTGCAAATCTGGTTCAATGGATGGGACAATCTTTCAAGGCATTTCCTAGTATGGTACTAGAACCCACTCATTGCCCCAGTTGCGACGGAATTGATGTGATTCAGCATGGCAAAACTGCTGCGGGCAAACAGCGCTATCGTTGCCAAAATTCTGCGTGTAAGCGCAGCACGTTTATTCAAGATTATAGTTAGGTCGCCTATGCTCCCCAAGTGAAGCAGCAGATCAGCGATATGGCGATGAATGGGAGCGGAATTCGCGATACGGCACGGGTGCTTGGGATTAGCCC
>NZ_PVWG01000152.1:0-677 GCF_003003695.1 Phormidesmis priestleyi ULC007 | reverse complement strand
TCGTCGGCGTACCGAACGCTTTGATGAATGTCTTCAATCCCGTTGAGAGCGATGTTCGCGAGTAGTGGGCTAACCACGCCACCTTGTACGGTGCCTTGTTCAGGAAATCCTGGATTGACTCCTGCTTTGAGACAGCGGAAAATTCCGGTCTTGACCCCTTTTGGGGCAATCAGGTTGTCCAGGATGGCGGCATGGTTGATCCGGTCGAAGCATTTTTCGATATCGAGTTCGAGGACGCGTTTACCGATTCCATTCGCATGAGAGTTGAGGTTTAGAAACAAAACTTTCTGGGCATCGTGTGCCGAGCGTCCGGTTCTAAACCCGTAGCTCCTGGCGTGGAAGGTTGCTTCATGGGCGGGTTCCAGCGCGTACTTAACTAGACATTGCCAAGCTCTATCCGCGATGGTCGGTACTTTTAGCATTCGCTTTGTCCCGTCCTTTTTAGGGATTGGGATTTTGCGAAGCTTCGAGGGTTTCCATTGGTTGACGGTTTCTTTGAGCAGGTTGCTCAGGTCAAAGCGTTCTTCAATCGTGAGGAATGCTTTGCCGTCAACGCCCGCCGTCTTTTTACCCGCATTCAGTTGGGTCACTTGACGGATTGCTAGAAATCGGGCGGCTGTAGACTTGAAAATCAGTTTTTGGAGTGACCGCGCCTTTCGCAGGTTGCCCACTGAAAC
>NZ_PVWG01000151.1:0-677 GCF_003003695.1 Phormidesmis priestleyi ULC007 | reverse complement strand
TCGTCGGCGTACCGAACGCTTTGATGAATGTCTTCAATCCCGTTGAGAGCGATGTTCGCGAGTAGTGGGCTAACCACTCCACCTTGGACAGTTCCCTGGTCAGGAAATTCTGGATTGACTCCTGCTTTGAGACAGCGGAAAATTCCAGTCTTGACCCCTTTTGGGGCAATCAGGTTGTCCAGAATGGCGGCATGGTTAATCCGGTCGAAGCACTTTTCGATATCCAGTTCGATGATCCGTTTACCGATTCCATTCGCATGGGAGTTGAGGTTTTGGAACAAGACTTTTTGGGCATCGTGTGCCGAGCGTCCCGTTCTAAACCCGTAGCTCCGAGCGTGGAATGTCGCTTCGTGGGCAGGCTCTAGCGCATATTTAGCCAAGCATTGCCAGGCTCTATCCGCCATAGTTGGCACTTTTAGCAGTCGCCTGGTTCCATCTTTTTTTGGAATTAGAATCTCGCGAAGCTTCGAGGGTTTCCAACGGTTGACGGTTTCTTTGAGCAAATTGCTCAGGTCAAAGCGCTCTTCAATCGTGAGGAATGCTTTGCCGTCAATCCCTGCCGTCTTTTTACCCGCATTCAGTTGAGTGACTTGACGAATGGCTAGAAATCGGGCGGCTGTAGACTTGAAAATCAGTTTTTGGAGTGACCGCGCCTTTCGCAGGTTGCCCACTGAAAC
>NZ_PVWG01000150.1:0-702 GCF_003003695.1 Phormidesmis priestleyi ULC007 | reverse complement strand
TGTTGTGAAATAAGGCAGAATATATAGAACGAGTGAGTGGAGACGGAAGGATGCTAGATGTAGATCGAGTGCTGCGACAAGACCGACTGGTGCGAGCGATGACGGGCTTGAACCTGCAAGCCTTTGCTCGGTTGCTGGTCAGTTTTTCGATGGCATCTGAGCAAGCAGAGCAGCAAGATTTAACCCCCAGGCAACGAGCGCGAGGTGGCGGACGTAAGCCACGCCTGGAAGGGATAGACCATCAGTTGTTTTTTGTTTTGTTTTACTTCAAGTGTTATCCGACCTTTGACCTAGCCGGGATTCTGTTTGACCTCGACCGCTCACAGGCGAATCGCTGGCTGCATCGCTTACAACCGTTTTTAGAATCTGCCTTGGGCACTCAGCTAGCATTGCCAGAGCGCAAGTTGACGAGCGTTGAGCAGTTCGTGTCCCGATTTCCAGGCGTGAAGCGGGTGATGATTGACGGCACTGAACGTCCGATTCAACGCCCCCAAGACCCCGAACGGCAAAGCGAAACCTACTCCGGGAAAAAGCGGCGCAACACGCGCAAACACATCGCTGCTGTGGATGAAATCAAGCGAGTGTTAGTTCTAAGTACCGCTCAAGACGGCAGGCACCACGACAGGCGATTGCTGGACGAAGCAGAAATCGTTGGGGCACTTCCGACTGAGATTGCGATTGAAGTAGACCTGGGGTTTCAAG
>NZ_PVWG01000149.1:0-711 GCF_003003695.1 Phormidesmis priestleyi ULC007 | reverse complement strand
ATCGGCTTACACTTCTACCCAATTTGGGAAGCCGCCTCATTAGACGAGTGGCTCTACAACGGCGGACCTTATCAACTCGTGGTCTTGCACTTCCTGCTCGGCATCTTCTGCTACATGGGACGGGAGTGGGAACTGTCCTACCGTCTCGGCATGCGTCCTTGGATCTGCGTTGCTTACTCCGCCCCCGTCGCCGCTGCGACTGCCGTGTTTTTGATCTACCCGATCGGACAAGGCTCGTTCTCGGACGGCATGCCCCTGGGCATCAGTGGCACCTTCAACTTCATGTTGGTGTTTCAAGCTGAGCACAACATCTTGATGCACCCGTTTCACATGCTGGGAGTCGCTGGAGTTTTCGGCGGTAGCTTGTTCAGTGCGATGCACGGTTCGTTGGTGACCTCCTCGTTAGTGAGAGAGACGACCGAGAACGAATCGCAGAACGCGGGGTACAAGTTTGGGCAAGAAGAAGAGACGTACAACATTGTGGCCGCGCACGGCTACTTTGGGCGGTTGATCTTCCAATATGCGTCGTTTAACAACAGTCGCTCCTTGCACTTCCTCCTCGGCGCTTGGCCCGTCGTCGGCATTTGGTTCACGGCGTTGGGCATCAGCACGATGGCGTTCAACCTGAACGGGTTCAACTTCAACCAGAGCATCATTGATTCGCAGGGACGAGTGATTAGCACTTGGGCGGATGTGATCAACCGAGCGAAC
>NZ_PVWG01000014.1:0-106941 GCF_003003695.1 Phormidesmis priestleyi ULC007 | reverse complement strand
CGATCGCGTTTCAACCAGTCATCGAGAGCGTCGAATACGCCTCGGGTTGGTTGCGCGCGCCCAACTGCAATGGTCATAAATCAAACCCTCTAGTTTTACTAAAAATGCAGGTTCTCTAGAGTGAACGCGTTTATATGTTTATTTATAATATGAGAAATCAGAAATTTTACAAAGCGAAACGTGTCGTCTCAGCTAACTTTTTGTGAATTTTGAGCAGATTCCCTAGACTCAGCAAGGATTGCACCGTCCATGAGAAAATAATAGATTTCTGAGATCAGGTTCTATCTAAGTAAGTTTGCTTACCAAACGTGATAAACCGTTATCTAGCGTCACGATCGAGGGAGATGCTATTTGAAAGCGCCTACTTGCGCTCACGGTTTCTCTTTAGTCTGATCAGAGGAAATCTGGTTTGTTTGAAGGTTATTATGCGTAGCGTTCTATCGCCAAACATTATCTCACAATAGTCCAGACAGTTTTTTGAACGGTTTCACAAAACTTTCAGGGCTTGCAGCTTCAAGATTGAGCTATCTTTTCCAAAGTTGGCTTTGCCTCTGGGTTTGATTATTAAGATTCCGTCCACGGTTAAAGCAGGGTTTGTGGCTCAAACCCTGCTCAAGTTTTGTCTGAAGTATTGGTTATTCAAAAGTAAAGGGATGCAGAATTAATTCTGCACCCCCTAATGGTTACTTACGTCATTGCTGTGATCAAGCGGTTATTGCGTGCTTTGTTGCTTACGAGTACGAAGTGTAGCAACCCCGGTTAGCAACAGCGCAGCAATCATGCTGGGTTCTGGTACTCTTTTGCCCTTGGGAGGTGTAGGCGATAAAGCTAGGCTGCCTGCAAAGCTGGGTTCACTTGTTGCAGTGCCGTATTGGAAGCGAAGGTTACTGATTGCTTTGGTCAAATCAAAGTTCGATGCCACATTGGTCAGACCGAATGTGAATAGCACTGAGCCTTTGATTAAGTCGCGATTCAGTCCACCATTTCCAGTGTTTGGATTATCTCCTGCGGTCACAATGCCAAAGTCTAAGCCGCCGACGTTCTCGGTGCCCGACAAATTTGAGGACGTGTCAAAACGATTTTTGGGTCCAAATAGTCCAAGGCCGGCAGCACTGACACCGTAATTATACGTGTTGCTGCCGATCGCAAGGTTTGAGGCCGATGCCCATTCGCCACCAACGTTACCAACTGGAGAAGTTGCGCCATAAACTTGAGAGCCAGCACCAAGCGAGGCTGCCAAGGGACTTAAGGTTGCTCCAGAGAGGTTGAAGAACAAGCCTGTTAAAACATCAGTGGGAACTAATGAATCAGCTTGACTCGTGTTGTTTAGAGCGATCGTTAAGGTGTTCCCAGTTAAACTAAACAGCGTAGAAGCTGAGCGATTTCCATCTAAGCCAGTCCATAAAACTGACGACGGAGTTGTGTTGGGACTGGTAGTTTGAGTGGTTCCAGCACTTGAAGTAGGCTGTGAACTCGAACTAGGGGAAGGTGTTGAGTTCGAGGGTTGGCTAGAAGTTGACGACGAGCTAGAACTTGGTGTACCAGTGGCGCTTCCAGAAGTGGTGTCTTTTGCTTTTGCAAAGGCTGGTGAGGTTGTGACCGCACAGCAGAATCCTACGATTAAAAGCGTCGGTAGGCTGGCAACCAATTTTGCACGGAGTTTAGGCACGGTTCATTAAACCTTGTTTTGGGATATCTTGTATAAAATATTACGCACAAAAATCTGTTGCTGAGGCACCTTAGAGACTCTTCTTTCTAGCTTTAAAAAAAGCTTCGTAAAAAGTAGTACTACGGAGGGGCAAGGATAATTAGATTAAGAATACTAGAAACTAGATGCTGCTTACGTAAAAATACTTAAGCCACTCTATTTTTGAGCAGGTTTGAGCCGCAAACCCTGATTTAACGTGGACGGAATCTTAAGGATCAAAGTCAGAGGCAAAGCTAACTTTGATGAGATAGCTCCGGGAACTAAAAGCCTTGTGGAACTGTTCAAACTATCGTTATTCGCAATGGTCACTTGACAAACCAGCGATCAAATTCCAATCTCTAGCTGTTGAGTCGGATCATGAGGAGGGTCAGGTTGACTATTTTTTTCGCTGCGTCCGCCTTTGCGAAGCCCTACGGCAATTTTGCTGTGCTTCTCAATTTGGCTCATTACCTGTCGCGCCCGTTGAATCACAGAAGACGGTAAACCTGCAAGTCGTCCTGCCTCAATGCCATACGAGCGATCGGCTCCGCCAGGCTGAACTCTGTGCAAAAAGATAATTTGATCGGGCATCTCTTTAACCGTCACCTGATAGTTAGCAACATTAGGCAAAATCGAAGCGAGTTCATTGAGTTCGTGATAGTGAGTGGCAAAGATAGTCCGAGCGCGAACTTCGGTGGCAAGATGCTCTGCAACTGCCCAAGCGATCGACAACCCATCAAAAGTCGCCGTTCCCCGTCCAATTTCATCGAGCAGGATCAGCGATCGCGCCGTTCCATGATTGAGAATATTGGCGGTTTCATTCATCTCGACCATAAACGTCGATTGCCCGGTTGCCAAATCGTCAACTGCGCCGACGCGGGTAAAAATGCGATCGCAGATACTCAACTGAGCCGATTGCGCCGGGATAAAGCTTCCCACTTGCGCCATCAGTTGAATCAGCCCAATCTGCCGGAGATAACAGCTTTTGCCGCTCGCGTTGGGGCCAGTGAGCACAATCAGATCAGGAATCGAATTAGACTCCTGGTTCCCCAGTTCTGCCGAGTTGGGCACAAAAAATCCTGCGGGTAAAGCTTGTTCGACGACCGGATGACGACCTTCTGAAATGCTGAGTTGACGACCTTCTACCATTTTGGGACGGCTGTAGCCTTGATAGACGGCAACCTCTGCCAAACCTGCGAGGGCATCGACGGCAGCAACCGCGCGGGCAACGGTGCGAATCAGTTCGGCTTGTTCACCGACTTCCGATCGTAGCCCTGCAAAAATTTCATACTCTAAATCTCCCAGTTCTTTGCGGGCATTGAGAATTCGGTTCTCTCGCTCCTTGAGTTCTGAGGTGATATAACGTTCTTCGTTGACGAGAGTTTGCTTACGATCGTACCCGTCAGGCACTTGCCCCGCTTTAGAGCGAGAAATGCTGATGTAATATCCAAAAGTCTTGCTGTATCCAACTTTCAGGGTTGAAATCCCGGTGCGCTCTCGCTCAATAACTTCGAGTTTGGCTAACCAGGTTTCATCGTCAGTCGCTTGCTGACGCATTTCGTCGAGCTGGGGCACGACTCCAATGCGAATCAAGCCGCCTTCTTTGAGAGCAAGCGGCGGTCTTTCGACTAAACGGGCTTGGAGGTGTTTGCCGAGTTGCTCCAGCACGGGAGGCACTTGTTGAACGGCTTTGAGATAGGGCGATCGACTGGATTCAACCAATCTTGCCAACTCTGGCAATTTGCCTAGAGAATCGGCTAAACCCACTAGATCACGAGGGCTGGCGGTGCCTGATCCAGCGCGACCCGCTAACCGCTCTAAGTCGTAGATTTGGCGCAGCAATCGTTGCAAATCTTCTCGCAGCGTACCGTTGTTAACTAGTTCTTGCAGGGTGTCTTGTCTCGCCTGAATCTCAGTAACCTTCAGCAGGGGTTGCAGCAACCAGCGACGCAGGGCCCGACTACCCATTGGGGTAATGGTACGATCGAGCGCCCACAGCAATGAATTGTGAAACGTACCGTCACGCACAGTTTGAGTAATCTCTAAGTTACGACGAGTCTGACTGTCGAGAATCAAGAACTCCGTGAGCGTGTAGGTGCAAATCGGCTGAAGCGGAATCTGCGTTTCTTTTTGAGTGTCGTCGAGATATTCAAGCAAGCCGCCAGCCGCGCGAACGGCGAGTGGGAGATGCTCGCAGCCCAGACCTTCGAGCGATCGGACTCGAAATCGCTGCAACAATCGCTGTCGAGCTTCAACTTGGGTAAAAGGAGTCTGCGATCGCAGCGTATAGCAGAACTGAGTCGGTAAGCAATCGGGTAAATGCTCCGACTTTTCGCCAGGTCGCAGCAATCCCCGTAAATCAGGCGCATTGGTGGGTATGAGCACCTCCGCAGGCTGAAGGCGCATTAATTCTTGCGTCAATTGCTCTAGAGAAGAAGATTGCGTCGTCAGAAATTCTCCAGTCGAAATGTCGGCGTAGGATAAGCCCCAATGATGTCCGGCAATCACGATCGCGGCTAAATAATTATTGCGACGAGCGTTAAGCATTCCTTCTTCTAAAAGGGTGCCCGGAGTGACTACACGCGTAATTTCGCGCCGAACTAAGGCTCCTTGCGCGTCAGCAGCGTCTTCGACTTGATCACAAACCGCGATCGCATAGCCCTTTTCAACGAGCAGGGCACAGTAGCGATCGAGCGCATGATGCGGAATGCCCGACAGGGGAACTCGTCCGACTTCTTTGCCGCCATCCTTTGAAGTGAGTACGATTTCTAACTCACGGGAAACAATCAGCGCGTCTTGAAAGAAGGTTTCAAAAAAATCGCCCACTCGATAGAACAGCAGCGTATGCGGATATTGGTCTTTGAGGTCGGCATAGTGGCGCAGCATCGGAGTGAGGTGGTCTCGATGAACGGCGCGATGATCTGCATAGCGAACGGCGTGTTTAACGAGCCGATCGGGTAGCCCATTATTCGCAGCGGGTTCGGTGGAAGTGTTGGGAGGAACAGTCATGGACGATCAATTCAGTACGGACTTACTAGACTTTAGCGCAAGCCAAATCTCATATGAGTTTATAGCGATTTATCAGAATTTTGAGTTGTAAAGTGATTTGTATGGCAAACGTTCAAGACTTCAAACCGCAAGCGTTTAAGATTAAATCCGATCGAGCCTTTCAACTGGCGATCGCGCTAATCAGTGGCATTCTCATGGGCTTAACGCCTGCCCCGTTTAATGTCTGGGGTTTGGCTTGGGTCGCGATCGCGCCGTTGTGGATTCTGGTCGTAGCAACCGATGTAAAATCTACTTACCCAAGCGCTCCGCTAACCACACCTCGGTTCAAAATTCTTCCGGCGATCGCTTGGGGTCTTGGTTATCACGGCTTTGCCCTGGCATGGATTATGGGCTTGCATCCATTGATGTGGCTGGGAATTCCCTGGCTTGCGAGTGTGACGATCGTCCTCATAATCTGGTTATTTGTTACTGCTTGGGGTGCTGCACTAGTCGGCGTTTGGGCGTGGATTATGAGTTGGATGAGTCGCTCAGGAGTTTCTGCTGGGCTGCGCGTCCTAGGCGGAACTGGGGTTTGGTGCGGACTAGAGAGCATTTGGGCGCTGGGTTCGCTCAATTGGACTTCGGTTTCTTATACCCAAAGTCCTCATAATCTGGCGATTTTGCATTTGGGTCAGATTTCGGGGGCGATGACGGTGACAGCGGCGATCGTCTCGGTCAACGGGCTACTTGCCGAAGCCTGGATTGCCTCTAGAAGACAAAGAGAACCTAGAAAGACCGTTTATCTGGTGCCCATCAGCCTTTTTTTGGTCTTGCACTTGATTGGATTTGGGCTTTATAGCCGTCCGCTGATCGAAGCGCCTAACGCGGCGCTAAAGGTTGGGATTATTCAAGGCAATGTTCCCACTCGCATCAAGCTATTTTCTGACGGATTGCGGCGCGCGCTAGAGAGCTACAGCACTGGTTATCGAACTCTCGTCGATCGTGGCGCAGAGGTGGTTTTGACTCCAGAAGGGGCACTGCCATTCTTGTGGGAGGGCATGAATCGTACCCAAAATCCAGTCTACCAAGCGGTTTTAGAGAAAGGCGTTCCGGTTTGGCTCGGCACCTTTGTGCCCCAGGGAACTCGCTACACGCAAAGCCTGTTAACGATCGCGCCCAACGGTGAAGCCGTCAGTCGCTACAACAAAGTCAAGCTGGTGCCGTTAGGAGAATACACCCCGTTTCAAGACCTGCTGGGGGGTCTAATCAATCGACTGTCGCCCATTCGCGCCGACATGCTGCCCGGAAGCCCAGACCAGCAATTTGATACGCCGTTGGGTCAGGCAGCCGTAGGAATTTGCTATGACTCCGCGTTTCCAGATCTGTTTCGCGCTCAAGTGGCAAAGGGCGCAGAGTTTATCTTGACTGCCTCAAATCTAGATCCTTACAGCACAACTTTAAAGGCACAGCATCAGGCACACGATTTAATGCGCGCGATCGAGCACGATCGCTGGTCAGTTCGTGCCACCAACACCGGGTATTCTGGCGTGATTGACCCTCACGGTCGAATTCATTGGCGATCGCAGCCCGACGTTTACGAGATTCACGCTGACACCATTTACCGACGACAAACCAAAACCCTCTATGTGCGTTGGGGAAATTGGCTCACGGCTGGATTAGTTGGATTGGCAGCGATCGGGCTACTGCTCAGAAAAAAGGCTCTGCTGAGTGAACGGTAGGCTCAAGACTGATCAAATCATCGATATTGCGGTGCATTGTGAGGCAAATTGCATCTAAAGGCAGGTCATTTTGATTGTGTCCAAAAGGGTTTTCAATTTCATTTCCGATCTCCTCAATGCCAAACAATGTAAAGCTAATCAAAACCACAACCGGAGCCGTCCCCCATCCCAGTTGACCCACCATTTGAAACGGTAAAGAAAGACAATAAAGCAACAACAATTGCTTGAGATGAATGGCATAAGCCAGAGGCATCGGTGTCTTTGAAATGCGTTCACAGCCGCCGATCGCATCAACTAAATTATCTAATAGTTTGTGCATCTCAGTTAACTGATAGATATTGAGTCGATTATGTTGATATTGCGACTGCAAATAGTCTCCAATCCAGAAAGCAACTTTTAGCGGCGGATTGTTCATTCGCTGCAATTTCTTGTATTTGCCAGGAGACAAAAAATCTTTAATTTCTGGATCAATGGGTTCCTGTCTGAGATGAAGCTTTGTCGCAATTGCAAAGGCGACTAGCAAATAGAGGGCTTTGACTTTTTCTGGTCGATCGCCTGCTTCTTTCTCTTCTACTGCAAGCCAAATCTGTCGCGCTAGATTTCTGACCGTGTTCACGATTGAACCCCAAAATTTTCGCCCTTCCCAGAAGCGATCGTAAGCCGTATTCGTTCTAAACACTAGCAGTAAGCCTAAGACAATGTTAGGAATCAAACTGGCTAAAAGCGGCAACGAAACTGGGTAGTGAGCGTCTAAAAGAAGCTTGACAATTAGCGCAAAAAAGCCACAGAAGAGCGATCTCGGAAGAACGGCTGGAATCACTGAACCCTTTACTTGCAAGGCAAGACGTAGCCAGCGACGCTTTTCCATACTCATCGAAGCGTTTCCTCACTCAAAAAATCAACTCTAGAAAATTGGCTCTTGCAGCGCAAAAACTCGTTTCTAACAAGCTTTTCTAATCTAAAGACCCATGCCTTTAACGACGAACCTTGCCCGTAAATCCCGCCGCCTTGAATTGCTCTAGCTTGAGCGGCGTGGGTTGATTGGCAGAAACGGTGATTCTCAACTCAAAATCGCTGATGCCGGGAGGCACTTCTGCGATCGCACCCAATCGCGTCCGATTTTGCATTACCGAATCGTTATTTGCGTCGTAGATTCGTCCAAAAACATCAGCATTCACAACCATTTTGTTGGTCGCATTCTTGGCTTTGCCCGTGACCAAAAAGCAGTTTGCAGCACGACCCGTGCCACTCATCACCGATCCTTCCCCCATCTCAGACGGGCACTCGTGATAAGACAAGTCAAACAATTTGATTTGAGTCAGCGCCAACGCATCGGGTGCATTTAGCCCCGCCAAAACCCATATTGTGACAGAGAGGACAACGACAACCAAGGCTCGAAACTGCATACACATCACCCTCTGCGATCGACAAACCGTTCTTCCGGTTATTATGAATCGCTTTCGTGCCCGTTGCATCCTCTTGATCGAAATAGAGGAACCGCCTGAATTAATTTCGCTCATTGTCGCCGATAAAATCAGGCTGATTGCTACCCGGAACCCGCCAATCTTCGTTTTCACCGCCGATGATCAGTTGCTCGATCGTTAGAAAATCCCTGCCCAATTCGCGCAGGGTATTGATGAGAATGTCGAGCGCGATCGCGTCACTGGTGCCCAAGTCAAACCAGCAGCGTCCCCAGTTTGACTCAAACTCAAACTCTCCCATATTGTGCATCAGCGCGACCATGCTGTTGTCAGCCTGATCTTCGTCGTAGTCCATGTAGCTAATCTCTAAACCTACGTCTTGCACCTGAAGGTTTTCGGCATTGAAGGCACCGAGTTTTCCCAGATAAAACCAGGAGCTAAAGGCTTCCTCGACATACTGTTTTTCCATTTCTGATGGATTGTTGCTGAACTCTACCCAGATCCAGACGTTAAACGGGTCAAATTCGCGAAACTGTATTTTCATAGTTAGAAGGCAATGAGCGATCGCGGGGCAAGGTTCGCAAGATTGCCAAAACCCAGCCCCGACTCTTCTAGCCTAGCGCCTATTGCCAACAGACTCCCTCGTCAACGTCCCATGTTCTGCATCCGTCGTTGAGTTCTCGCTAACTCTTTTTGAATTTGGGTGACAATGCCGCTCGGAAGCTGATCTTTTTGAGAAAGCGCTTTCTCAAACAAGGTAATCCCCTCTTGATTATTGCCTTGACGCACCAGAATTTGAGCTTTTAAGTAAGACAATTCAGGGTTTCTGGGAGCCGCCGCGATCGCTTGATTGATCGCTTGCAAGGCTTTTTCAGGCTGGTTTAAATCACGGTAGCCCAGCGCTAACCCTCGGTAAGCCAGATAACGAGGCGACGCATATTTTTCTAGCCGCTCGATCGCCTGAGTTGGGCTGGATAGCGGCAAGCTGACATTGACTGCCAACAGCAAATCAATGTAGCCCTTGAGAAGATTAAGCTCCGGGTCTTTAGAATCGATCTTCTCAGCTTCGTCTAGATATTTAAACGCTTGCTGAAGTTTACCCAACGCTTGCGGAGTTCCCCGAATTACGCCTTCGGTGCCCACCACATAAACCCCTTCTAAAAAGTTGCCGACTGCAATATAGAGATTTCCGCGCAAGGGGTCAGTCTTAAGCAACTGCTCGGCACTTTCACGGGTCTGGGTCGCATAGCCTTTAAAGCTATCCAACTCGGCTTGCTTTTTGGACTGATCAGATTCACCCTGCCAATTGCTATAAGCCAGCGATGCCTTCAGTGCAAATGCTAAGGGTTCGCCAGCTTCTGCCTGACTCAGATAAGAGGCGGCATTTTTATAATTGCCCTGCTCAAAGACCGATCGAAAAGCAGCCTCGGTTTTGTCACCGATCGGGCGAGGGCTAGTGGTGCGAAACGGGTCTTTTGCCAGCGAAGGACTTGCCCACAAACTGACGGCGATCGTCGCAGTGCCCACAATTCGCCAAACACGTTGCGAATTTAGAAGCGCAGAAGGGGGTTGAGAAGCAGAAAACCAATCAGCCATAAAGGTCGTTCTCTAAAACTATGCTTGAGACTTCGCTACCTGATAATCAGTAGCGATCGAGAAAATCTAAGATGCCTGACGCAGTTTCTAATGTCAAGTTCCAACTGAGAACGGATTGATTGAGGACGATCGAGTAAAAACTTCAAATTTGTCAGAATGGAGACAGAAAAGTTCTTGCACATCAAGACCAATCAACCTCACTGATATCTCTCTTCATCATCATGGCAGATCGTTTCGATCTCGGTAGATTGGGCTATCACATCGAAAATTGAGTGCAGCAGTCAAATCACGGGCAATGCTAGAGCGAACACCTCCGGTGCAGGGAACCTATGCGCTAACAGCCATACTAGAATCTGCGAATATACGGAAAGATTCCGCCGCTCCAGCCGATTTGGGATGACATGTGGAAACTTTCTCTCTAAAAATTTCTCTTTAAAAAAGTTCGACCGCTAAGTTATCTACTAGGGCACAGTTAGAAAGCTATCTGCGGAGTCGATGCTCAACTAACAAAAATCATTCATCAAGGTGCTGCTCAAAAGTACCCATAAGGGGAATGGCAACATTGAGACAAAGTTAATAATATATTGCAAAGAGGCAAAATGAGATTGTGGTATATTCAGCCAAAATGAGATAAAGTATCTGATTAAGAAATTACTTTCCATGTTGCAATCTTGATGCATGCATTGGCTTCTATCGAAAAAATCTTCGATAAGGACTGATATGAAAAGCGAACCTAACATTAAATTAACCTTTAACTTTAACGATCCAGATTTAACTCCAGATGAACGAGATGAGCAAGCTCAACAGCTCATCGCAGAACTCAAAGACGTGGATGAAGTAGAAACGGTCAAACGCGTACTTGATCCCAACCCACCCGAAGGCAATAAGGCATTAGGTGCGATTTTAGTAGGGCTGCTAACAGCCCAGGTGAATGCCGGGAATGCAAAACGGGTCTTTGAATTTTTGAGCGATCGCCTGGGAGGAAAAGCGATTGAACTAGAAGTGGAAGCGAATGGCAAAAAGCTTAAAGTCAAAGCTCAGAGTCGGGAGGAGCTAGAAGTCGCTATTAAAGCAGCCCAAGACTTCGTAGCTGCATCAGCATAGGAGGTTAAGGTGGCTAAGATCGCATTATTGATTGGGGTCGGTGAGTATGGGCTAGGGCTGAATCCACTTCCTTCAGCAGTCAAGGATGTTGAAGCGATGCAGCGAGTGTTGCAGCATCCGGAGATGGGTCAGTTCGATCAAGTCAAAACGTTAGCGAACCCTGATCCACTGGTGATGCAGGGAGAAATCGAGAATCTATTTGCCGATCGCGATAAGGATGACCTAGTACTTTTGTTTTTCTCAGGTCATGGTGTCAAGGATGATAGTAGTAGGTTGTACTTTGCAACGACCATTACCCGCAAAACGACTCAAGGCGAACTAGTTAAATCGACTGCCGTTCCTGCCAGTTTTGTGCTTGATGTGATGAAATACAGTAGTTCCAAGCGACAGATTATTCTATTGGACTGCTGCTTCAGTGGGGCATTTGCCGAAGATATGAGGGCAAAAGATGATGGCTCAGTCGATGTCCAAACTCAGTTGGGGGGTGAAGGGCGTGCAGTTCTAACCTCTTCAACCTCCACTCAGTATTCCTTTGAACAGCAGGGATCAGATTTGTCAGTGTATACTCGCTTTCTGGTAGAAGGACTGGAGACTGGTGCAGCCGATTTAGATAACAATGGTGTGATCTCGATCGATGAGTTACACGAGTACGCGAGTCGGAAAGTTAAAGACGCTGCACCAGCGATGAAGCCCAAAATCTATGCCGTAGAGGAAGGATTCAAGATTCGTCTCGCGAAAGCTCCTACCGGTGATCCAAAACTGAGCTATCGCAAAGAAGTAGAACGTTCTGCCAGCCGAGGTGAAATCTCTGATGTTGCCCGCTATACATTGAATATTCGGCAGAGACAGTTAGGGGTTTCGTCAGCAGAAGCCCAAGAAATTGAGGGTCAAGTGCTGAAGCCTTACCAGGAGTACAAGCAGAAATTGCAGCAGTATGAGGAAGTATTGGCAAAGGCATTGAAACGCGAGAATCCTTTGAGTGTCTACACGCGCCAAGAGTTGAAGCGATTTCAGGAAGTGTTGGGATTGGAGAATAGGGATATAGAGCCAGTTGAAGCAAGATTGAGTTTACTCAGAGAAGTAGTCCAACCTCAACCTATAAGCTCTCCTCAACCGTCAAACGCTGCATCGCCACCTGTTCAACCACAGTATCGTGAGGAAACAATTGACCCACTCCAAAGTGCGGCTAGAACGCCAACAGGCCCAACCCTTTCTCATTCATCAGAAGCTTCGCCTCCTAGGGTACAACCGCAGCATCGAGTAGAAGTTCCTGCCCAACCAGAATCATCACGCCCTGCCACACCTTCAATCCGAACTGAACGGATACAAGCAGCCTGGATCTTTTGGCTCAAATGGGTATTGGCAACGGCTGTGGGGGAATCTGTGACCAACGTCATGTTCTTTCAGGTTACGAATGGTGGTCAATCTATAGGAGTAATTCCTTCTTTTGCAAGTTCGGCTGTGGGCGGGGCTATCTTTGGAATACTCCAAGGTTTTATCCTACGACGTTACCTCCCCAAGACCCACTGGTTGCTAGCAAGCACATTAGGATATGCTATGGGTTCGGTTCCATCTGGTGGAATCATAACGGTTGCCAATTGGGTGTCTGGGGCTGTAAGTGGACTGGTGCTGGGTATCTTCCAATGGCTAATCCTACGACAGCACTTCTCTAAAGCTGGTTGGTGGATATTAGGCAGTGCTGTGGGCTGGGCTACGTGCTGGGCTATAGAAACAACAAATTCAAATCCAAATTGGGGGAATGTGAATGGATTCGCTGTGTATGGATTTGTAGGTGGGATGACGGCTGGAGCGATTACAGGAGGCGTAATGATTTGGCTAACTAGGCACCCAACTCCAGGAAAATCAGGTGTGCAGTAGTCCTATAAACTGAGCAGTGCCCACTGGTTTCACGGGGGTGGATGACGACCCAGCAATTCCTCTTCTGCTCGGATTGCCAGCATTGTTGCCCGATTTAAATCGAGTGCTTCAACTGTTGCTCGTCCCGTAGCGGTTAATCCAACCACGTTTACGCCATCCCAACGAAAATGTTCCCTCCAGATCTGTTGGCGTGGATTGAAAATGGTAACGGTCTCGCCTGTTTGTAAATCCTTAAGTTCCTGACGCGCACCCTTACGGAGTGAGCAGGATACACAGGCAAGTGCCAAATTGTCAGACGTGGTTTCGCCCCCTGCGCTCACAGGGATGATGTGATCGATATGAAACGTAGCCACTTGCCCCACCTGGGAAATGCTGCAATATTCGCAGCGATCGTCGGCTCTTTGAATCACCGATCGACGAAGAGACGCTGGAATCGTTGTCATTTAGGCTTGCTTCATCACTCGTGTTGAGCGCAAACGCAACAAAGATAGGAATTCTGCCAGTTCAACAAGCCCCTCTGCTTCCTGTCGCTCTGCCTGAGACAATGTATTTCCTTCATCTTGGCGATCCAACAGGAATTGCAAGCGTGCTTGAACCGCCTGGGGCAGTTGGAATCGGGTCAGTTCAATGGGGATCTCGATGATTTCAGGCATAGAGCAATGGGATCAACCTGCAATCTTATCTGAGCTTAGTGTAAGCGAAAGTATCAGAGTAGTGCAGCGATCGCAGTCGAACAACCCAGTTGGAGCCGATCAAACAAGACTTGTCGGTTAAAATTAAGGTCATCTGCCACAGGTAAGCCGGAACGTTAGCTCGTCAGACCCGATCGCTAAAGTTAAGTTTTAGATACGATCGCCCCAGCAGATTAGGTGTGTATCTACTATTCTCTGTTAAGTTTGGAAGAGTTTGCCTTCGCTGAACGATCGTCCCAGTCCACCCTGCTCATAACCCTCTGAATGCTTCATCTTCGAGATCTGTCTTATCACCCAACCGCCAGCCCTAAGCCGATTTTGAACGCGCTCAACTTAGAGTTCGCCCCTCAGCAGCTAGGGCTAATCATTGGGCCGAGTGGTTCTGGAAAAAGCACCCTATTAGAAATCTTGGCGGGTCTGGCAGAGCCAACCAGTGGCACTATGTTTTGGCGAGAACAAGAACTGACATTTCTGCATTTGCAGCAATTGAGCGGGTTGGTTTTTCAGTTTCCAGAACGCCACTTTTGCGGCGGCACGATTCTAGAGGAGTTGCGGCTTGGGCACCCTGAAATCAAGTCAGAGCGAATTCACGAAGCCCTCGCAGAAGTGGGTCTCGATCGCTTATCACTGCAAACCTCACCCCATTCGCTGAGTGGTGGGCAGCAGCGCCGTCTCGCCTTAGCCGTGCAGTTGATTCGTCAACCTAGCATTTTGCTGCTCGATGAGCCGACCGCAGGGCTAGACTGGTCTATGCGTCAACAGTTGGTGAGTTTATTAGCCAAACTCAAGGCGCACTGGAGTTTGCTGGTCGTGTCACACGATGCGGGGGATTTGCTCGCGATCGCAGACCAATGTTGGACTCTAAACCACGGAGAACTCAATCAAGTAGACCCCAAAACGCTCAAAGCCCCAGGGGAAGCGCAGCTAATTTCTTGAAGGGTGAAGGATGAAGGATGAAGGAGACTTAGCCAAACTGCCAGAAATGGCTGATTTGTGGCAGGAGACGCTCAACTGGCAGCCAGATGCTAATCAACTGGCTCAGCTCCAAAGTTTTTATGAGCTAATTTTAGAGAGCAATCGACAACTCAATCTGACTCGGATTACAGAACCCTCCGAGTTTTGGGAAAAGCACTTATGGGATTCTCTACGCGGGATTCTCCGCCTACTGAGTTCACATCACCCTTCGCCTTTCCAGGCGATCGACATTGGCACTGGCGCTGGCATTCCGGGTGTGCCCATCGCGATCGTGCGACCCGACTGGACGGTGACCCTGCTAGACTCGACGCGTAAAAAAATTAATTTCGTCCAGCGTGCAGTCGAGGCTTTGAAGCTAGAAAACATCAAAACGGCAGTCGATAGAGTCGAGCAGATCGGGCACGATCGTCACCATCGCGAACATTACGACTTGGCACTAATTCGAGCTGTCGCCACTGCTTCAGTCTGTGCAGAATACACGCTGCCATTGCTGAAAGTGGGTGGAGTTGCCATTCTCTATCGAGGACAGTGGACGACTGACGAAGCCCAAGGGTTAGCACTTGCGGTCGAGCAGTTAGGCGGCAAGATCGAAGCAACCGAGGCGTTTGTGACTCCGCTCACCCAAAGCACCCGCCACTGCATTTATCTCCGCAAAGTTGCCCCAACGCCTCCAACTTTTCCGCGCACGATCGGAATTCCGACCCAAGATCCCCTATAGGGTCACTCACAGCAAGATTTTTGAGCGCAAGACAGCATAGAATAACCCGTTTCTATCTGAATTGTGGTGTGTTCAATGTCGAAGCGATCGTGCAACTCTTGAGAAATTCTGGCTAGAAAGGCATCGTCTGGGCATCCAGTGAGCATCACTAGATGGGCAGTCAGGGCCGTCTCAGTCGTGCTCATTGCCCAAATGTGCAAATCGTGAATGGCAACCACACCCGGAGTTTCGTCCAGGAAAGTCCGAATGGCGAGAGGCTCAACCCCTGGTGGAACTGCATCGAGTGCCAGGTTTAGAGAGTCGCGCAGCAAGTTCCAAGTGCTAACCAAAATGACCACGACAATGACTAAACTAATCACAGGGTCAAACCAGAGCCACCCAGTTGCGAGAATGGCAATCCCAGCCAGCACTACGCCCAGCGACACGAGGGCATCAGATGCCATATGTAGAAAAGCTGCTCTCAGGTTTAAGTCTCGCTTGCGACCCGACATAAACAGCAGGGCGGTCAGGCCGTTGATCACAATTCCAACGAGGGCAACCCCAATGATTGTTTCGCCGTTGATAGCGACTGGATTTTTAACCCGTTGGATGGCTTCGATCGCGATCGCGCCCATTGCAAACAGCAAAATCATGGCATTGAGTAGCGCGACTAAAATCGAAGAACGCCGCAGCCCATAGGTGTAGCGGCGAGTTGGGCGAAAAAGAACTAACCAACTTGCGCCCCATGCTAGCAACAGCCCCAGCACGTCACCCAAATTGTGCCCTGCATCAGCAAGCAATGCCAGAGAGTGCGTCAGAAACCCAAATATCGCTTCGGTGATTACGAAGCCGAGGTTTAGCGCAATTGCGATCGTAAAAGCGCGATTATAGCTGGGTTGCCCGTGGTCATGATGGTGAGGTGCCATTAAAGGGACTCAGTAACAGTAGGATCATTATATATGAACATCTGCTCAGATGTCTTATCTATTCTTCACCTTTCGGCAGTGCGGCTCGTTGACTTTGCTGAAACTCTAGCCAAGATCTTTGCACCTCATTAGGAGCAGGATGATCGGTGTCATAAATTGCAATCACGTTGGTGAGTGGTCGCCCCGCCGACCTGAGAATTTTGCCCCCTTGAGCCAAAGCCAACGAGGTGCCGCCATCTAAATTCATGGCTTCATGGCATCCGAGAGATTTCATAATCGCTGCTTCTTTTTTCAAAGAAACCGGATTGCGAAAGGTCACAAGCAGCAACCGTTTTCCGTGTTCGGGAAACCCGATCGCGGCTCTGACTGCCACCCCCATCACTGCCCGGTCAGTAAACCCCTCCTGTTTAGGGTTGAGCCAAATCTCGCCGCGTTTAAGCAGCCTCGGCCCGGCTGTGAGCGAAAACCAGTGCTGTTGCCATCGGGGTTTGCCATCGATACGCGCCGTCGTCATTTCGGGGCGATTGCTCGATCGCAGTCCCAAAGTGGTTCCATAATTTTCCCACGGGCTGTATTTGAGAAACTTGCCCCCCGACACCAGATTGCCCATGACTCGCTTTTGGGCATCCGTGCTGAAGAAAGTGCCATTAGCAGTGATCGCGGCTTGAGCGCGACGAACTATGGCTAAAAATGCTTCATCACCTTGGGTAGAACGAGCGCTGTTTGCCTGAGTGGCACGGTTTGCTAACTCTACGCTGACAAAGGTTTTGGGATCGGTGAGGTCGATCGTGGTGACATAGATCGCTGTTCCGGCAATATGGCGTTCGTTGACGGCGATCGGTCGGGCAGGAACAGAAAAATCAACGGGTTCGCGTTTAAGTTGGTCGGGTTTGATCGCATCAGCCAGAAGCAGAGATGGATGAGAAATGGTCGGAGGTTGGATCGGAAACAGCACCGTAGATAGAAAGAGGAAAGACCCTGTTGCTGCGGAAATGCTGCCAAAACATGAAGCAAAAAAGTGAAAAGCTCTACGTCGGCGATCGGACTTAACTCGGCTCTGCATCAAAACTTGCTGAAACGCTCTGTCGATCATGCCCTGCTTCTTTAATTGTTCAAGATCCATTAAAAAGATTTAATAGTTATTAACAGATTTGGAATGCATGTATGAAAAATTGGCGAGTCAATCTATTCAGTAATTTGATTTTTCAAGGCGCGATCGCGCCTTCCCGGAAGGTTAATTTACCGTCTTAAAAGCTTAATAGAAATATCAGTTTAGTTAAGCGTTGACTAACCTACATTTGCTCGCAGTTCTCTAGATGAATAATGATCAAATCTCTTGCAATTTCATCTACAGAACTCGCAGATTTATGCCCCATTAAGGCGAAGTCTCTGATAGAAATAATCGCGTTAAAATTGCAAATGCCGACCTAGTTATGGAGTTTTCTGTGAATTCTTCGACGCTGCCAACCATCAAGTTTTTGCAACAGCCCACCTCTGCGGCTTGGGTTGAGCAAGCCCTCGCCAACCTAGACATTATTTTGCTCGATCATTCTCACTGCGAGCGCAAAGCGGCTGGAGTGGCGCTCAATCTGATGTTCCGTTACCCTTCTAACGCCAAGCTAGTGAGAACGCTGACCGCGATCGCTCAAGAAGAATTGCAGCACTTTGAGCAAGTTAATCAGATTTTAGAGCGGCGCAATATTCCTCTAGCTCCCCTCGCAGCTCCACCTTATGGCGCAGGGTTAGCTAAACAGATTCGTCGCGACGAACCCGATCGACTCCTCGATGCTCTGCTCGTATCGGGGCTAATCGAAGCGCGCAGTCACGAACGCTTAGGCTTGTTGGGAGCGCATTGCCCAGAACCTGATCTCGCCCGTTTTTATCGCAGTTTAATGGTCTCTGAAGCGCGTCACTATGGCGCTTACTGGACCCTAGCAGACGCTTATTTTGAGCGATCGGCTTTAACCCAACGGCTCGAAGAACTCGCCCAAGTCGAAAGTGACTTATTGGCAACGCTGCATCCACAACCTAGAATTCACAGCTAGTAATTTGTCTAAACTCATCGCAAAAACGGGGGGCGGCAGAGGTCAGCAGGTTTTGTTTTCACCACTTCACTCATAAAGCGTTTGAGTGCTTTTTCTCGATTCTTCATAAACACTGCCCAAAAACCGGGGTGAAACTCTTCCATCGTCTTTGCCAGTGCCCAAACATCGACCGCTAGAATGTTGTAGAGCGTTTCATCTTCTTTTTTAAGAGAGTCAATTTGATCAGTCACCGACCCTTTCTGCGGAACGCGATGACCTTCGTTATTCAACACGATCGATGCTCCAGATGAGAAGTGAATAGAATCAATCTAGCCTTTATCATAGTCATACTCGATGCATTCACAAATATGGCGGCGGAGTCATGATTGAGCGCGATCGGGCAATGCGGTGAGAGTTTTCTCGATCGTAACCATCCTTAGAAGGCACTGAACCAGTGATAATTAAGAGTAGATATTATTGCAGGTTAGCCCTATGTTACGTCGAATTTCCTTAGCGTTGGTTGGCTTAGTAGTCGGCGGAGTGTTAACAATTGTTGGGTTTGCTGCTTACTTTTTAAACTACTCAACGCTGAATCTAATTGGCTTTTTTTACGGCATTCCTCTGCTGTTAGGAGGTCTAGCGCTCAAAGCATCCGAGCTAGAACCCGTGCCTTTAATGGAGCCAACTCCACCCGCAGTTTTAGATCTTCGGCAAGCACAAGCTACTCCGACACAGACCCAGATTCTTAAAGATGTGACTCGGTTTCGCTACGGTCAGCAAGCCCATTTAGATATTTCTCTCGGTCATTTGGGGTTAAGCCCAACTGATGATGAGCGCCCAATTTTGAGAGGGGTGCGAGAAACCGAGGTCGATGGTGCGTATACCTTAGTCCTTAATTTTGAGTCGCTTCTCGTCCCGTTTGAGACCTGGAAGACAAAGCAAGAAAAAATGACGACGTTCTTCGGCCCAAACGTGAAAGTTAAGTTAGATAGCCCAGAACCCGATCGCGTCGAAGTTGCCCTGATTGCAACGCCTGAGCCGACTCCAGAAAAGGTCTGAACGTTGAGTTTTGAGTTGAGTCGAAAGCAGCCATCCCTCAAAACTCATTTCTCTAAGCGCACTGCATACCACTGAAGATATTCTCCGGCTCCAACGTCTAGCTCACAGGCAGTATCTAACAACTGTTTTGCTTGCTCATCAACCGACGACAGCGACTGTAAATCTCTAGGTAAATTATCTTGATGCTGTGACAAAATCGATCGCAGCTTTTCTAACATTTCTGCTGCTGTCAAAAACTGTTCGGGTTGATCAGTTTCTAACACCACAAAATGGTCTTCTTGATACATTAAAGAATCGGGCATATTGGCATCCTAATAATCAAGCCTTATTCTGACATTTACTGATCAAGATACATGCAGAAAGATGCCGAAATCCCTCGTGAGTAGGAGCTTTTGACCCGAAACCAATGTTATCAAGAAAACATATAGCACTTGTTACAGGTTAGCAAAACTCTATGCTTCGTTCAGCCCGTCTGATTTTCAACCCGATCGCGGGTCAGAGCGACCCCGATCTCGATCTAGAGCAAATTCGATCGCTGCTAGCTGACATTGATTTAGAGATTGTTCAGACCACTCTAGAAGTCGGGGCAGACGAGTTGGCGCGGCAAGCAGTTGAGCATGGAGTCGATGCGGTGATTGCCTCTGGCGGAGATGGCACCCTGTCGGCAGCCGCGAATGCCCTGATTGGCACCAACATTCCTCTAGGTATTATCGCTAGAGGCACTGCTAATGCCTTTGCCAATGCGCTAGGCATTCCGACCACGATCGAGGGTGCCTGTGAAACTATCTTGCAAGGGCAAATCAAAACTGTTGATGTCGCTTCCTGCAACAATCAGCCGATGGTGCTGTTAGCTGGGATCGGGTTTGAAGCAGAAGCGGTCGAACTGGCAGACCGCGAGGCAAAAAATCGATTTGGGATGTTAGCTTACGTCATGGCAGGCTTTCAAGCGCTGCGGAATATGAAGCGCTTTGAGTCCCACATCGAAACCGAGGACAGAATCATTTCGGTTGAGGCCTGCGCTCTGACTGTAGCAAACGCGGCTCCTCCAACCTCTGTTTTAGCTCAAGGCCCGGCCGGGTTAGTCATTGACGACGGATTGTTGGATCTGACGATCGTGGCCCCAGCCAACAAAGCAGGCGCGATCGCTGCGACTTATCATTTATTTCAGTCTGCTTTGTCGGGAAACCCCACTGATCGAGACGATATTGGCTATCTGCGGGCAAAGCAGTTTAAGATCACGACCGAGCCGCCTCAAAAAGTAGTGGTCGATGGCGAAATGATTGGCACCACCCCGATCAATATTCAGTGCATTCCTGCCGGGCTTACGATCTTCGTGCCGATTCTCGAAGAAGCAGCGCCGAGCGAAAAACTTGAAGGACTTCCCCATTTAGTGATCGAAACCAAAGATTAACGATCGCAGACTGAATCCTGACCAGCCATGCAGAAGTTGTAATTTGATTTGTGAATGTGACAGCTTCACAAGAGAGCAGTGCCGTCCATGCCCATACGCGTAGAGACATGACATGTCGTGTTTCTACGCGATCGTTCCATCTGTGGCAATTATTTTTGAAATTAGGATAGGAGAGTCGAGTTCTAAGTCACTTTCAGCCTCGATCGCCGCCGACTATATGGAAAAATGGGGTAGTGTCTTTGAGTTCCTGGTCAGCTATCAGTGAGATCAACGTTGAATGCTTGCAGTAAATGTTGAGTGGGCTTTTCTGAGTGCGAACGCGATCGCCGCACTTTGCAACCTCATCGCCCTATTTGCGATCGCTCGTCGCTTGAGACAACGGCGACTTCCGTTTGCGACTCGTCTCACCTACTCGCCCTGCGACCCGAAGCAGGAACAGGCAGAACTGCATCGTCAGTCTGTGGCAGTTGAAGCGGCCATGGATGGCATCGCCATCTTCGACAGCCAAGGGGCGTTTCTCTACGTCAACGATGCCTTGGTGCGAATTTTTGGCTATCGCAACAGCCAAGAGTTAATAGGCAGATTTTGGCACGAACTTTACTATAGTGACGAAATTTCTCGATTAGAACGCGATGTTATTCCCTTTCTAAAGCAAAACGGACAGTGGCGCGGCGAAGCGATCGCCAAAAAACCTGACGGCAGCACGTTTTTTGAGGAAGTTTCTCTGACGCTAACCGAAGACGGATTTATCTGCGTCTGTCGAGATATCACCGAAGCTAAACAAGCTGAGATTCGGTTAAGGCTGCTTGAGCGAGCGATCAGTGCCAGCAGCAATGGCATCATTATTACCGATGCGCGACAGCCTGACAATCCGATGATCTACGTCAATCCAGGATTTGAGCGGATGACGGGCTATAGAGCAGGCGAAGTATTGGGCAAAAACGGTCGCTTTCTCGAAGGGCCCGAAGCCAACCAGCCTGCTTTAGAGCATCTCCGCAATTCCATCAAAGCTGGATCAGATTGCATTGTTAACCTGCGAAACTATCGCAAAGATGGCAGACTATTCTGGAACGAGCTATCGATTTCACCCGTCCGAGACTCTGAGGGGCACTTGACTCATTACATCGGGGTGCAGACCGACACCACCGAGCGCAAACGCACTGAAGATGCTCTACAACGACAATTTCAGCGCACTCTGCTGCTCAAGCAGATCACTCAAGAAATTCGTCAAAGCTTGGACGGTCAGCAAATTGTGCAGACAACCGCTACTCAGGTTGGGCGGGCATTTCGGGTCAATCGCTGTCTGATTCACGCTTATGTCATTACGCCTGAAGATGCTTTGCTGTCAGGGTTTGAGCTATCTCAACTAGGGTCGTCTTTCCCCCAGATTCCACGCGTTGCTGAATATCTAGAACTCAACTGCTGCGAGTCGGTGTCTGAGGTCGAAATTCCGATTAGTGGCAATCCTTACACTGAAGCGCTGTTGGCTACCGATCGCGCGATCGCTTCCCCCAATGTCCATA
Source organism: Phormidesmis priestleyi ULC007 (assembly GCF_003003695.1). NCBI lineage: Bacteria > Bacillati > Cyanobacteriota > Cyanophyceae > Leptolyngbyales > Leptolyngbyaceae > Phormidesmis > Phormidesmis priestleyi. Next base: position 85,221 of record NZ_PVWG01000014.1, on the reverse strand, counting down.
TTGATCCGCTCCTAATTCCCGTTGCTGATCTCTGTCAGCAACTTCGTCTCAAGTCGATGCTGACCGTTCGCACCTCTTATCAAGGTGAACCCAATGGGGTGATTGGCTTGCATCAATGTGACCGATTTCGGCAGTGGAGCGCAGACGAAATTGAACTTCTAGAAGCGGTCGCAGACCAGGTAGGCATCGCCCTCGCTCAAGCCCGATTACTCAAACAAGAAACCCTCCAGCGAGAAAAACTGACCCAACAAAACTTTGCCCTCGAAAAAGCCAAACGAGTTGCAGAATCTGCCAACCGTGCCAAGAGCGAGTTTTTGGCAACCATGAGCCACGAAATTCGCACCCCAATGAATGCGGTGATTGGTTTAACCGGATTGCTGCTCGATATGAAGTTGACCCATCAGCAGCGCGACTTTATCGAAACCATTCGCAGCAGTGGCGATACGTTGCTGACGATTATCAACGAAATTCTAGACTTCTCAAAAATCGAGTCTGGCAAATTAGAGCTAGAGCAACAGCCTTTTGATCTGCAAGCCTGCATTGGCGAGTCGATCGACCTCCTGGTTGCCAAAGCATCCGAAAAAGACTTGCATCTGTCTTATCAGGTGTCTCCCCAAGTTCCGACGGTGATTTTAGGTGACGTAACCCGGCTTCGACAGGTGTTAGTCAATCTACTTAGCAACGCCATCAAGTTTACTGACGCAGGGCAGATCGTCGTTTGGGTGAATGCGCGCCACATAACCGACCCAGCGATCGATTCTAAAACCCAAACGCCAAAATCCAAACCTCAAACCCCGACCTATGAGCTACAGTTTGCCGTAAAAGATACGGGGATTGGCATCCCGCCCGATCGCATGGAGCGGCTCTTTAAATCTTTCAGCCAAGTCGATTCTTCTACGAGCAGGCAATATGGCGGCACAGGGCTAGGTCTGGCAATCAGCAAACGCCTCAGCGAATTAATGGGGGGGCACATGTGGGTTGAAAGTCGCGGTCAGATTGGGGGAGATTGCCCCCCTTACTATCGCAAGCTAAATGGGCTAGGCGTAGAACAGGATAACCTTCAGGGATCGACATTTTGCTTCACGATCGTCACCCGTCCCAGCATTCAAGAACTCAACGTGATTACCCAGGATGTAACTCACGGCTTAGGATCTGCCGCCAGCACCACTCAATCTTCTACTAGCGCTGACCTTCATCCCCTAAGAATTTTGCTGGCAGAAGATAACATCGTTAACCAAAAAGTGGCGATGCACTTACTTCAACGCTTGGGCTATCGAGCTGACATTGCTGGAAACGGGTTAGAAGTGCTAGAGGCACTCCACCGTCAGACTTATGATGTCGTGCTGATGGATGTGCAGATGCCAGAAATGGATGGCTTAACTGCCACAGAGCGGATTTGTCAAGAATGGCAAGTAGGCAAACGTCCCCAAGTGATTGCGATGACGGCAAACGCGATGGAGGGCGATCGCCAAGCTTGTCTCAATGCTGGAATGAATGACTATCTCAGCAAGCCGATTCGGATCGAGACACTGATGCGGGTTCTCAGCAAATGCCAGCCGTTGAGCAGTCAAGAGCCTGGTCTGTCTAGTCCGACCTCAAGCACGGCTCAGGTCGCTGCCTCTATTTCTATCAAAACGGCAACGAGTGCCCAGACGCTACGAGACATTCACGATCGGTCAGGTGCTCATGGCACGCTCCTAGTAGAGGTCATTCGCAGCTATTTAACTGATACCGTCAAACTTGTTCAAGCGATTCAAACCTCTGTTCAAGTCAGAGATCTTTTTGCGCTTCAGCAGACCGCGCACACGCTTAAGTTCACTAGTGCTATGTTAGGCGCAACTCACCTGTCTGAGTTGTGCTGGGAGTTAGAGAAGATGACTCAAATAGGAAGTCTAGAAAGCATTGCCTCAAAAGTGCGCCAACTGGAAGTGGAATATGATCGTGTCAAAGCATCGCTGCAAATGGAACTCCAGCAATGTCAGAGATAACGCCTCCTCTGATCTTGATTGCAGATGATGACAAGATCACTCGCATGGTGCTGCGGCAAGCAATGGAGCAAGAAGGCTATCAGGTTGTAGAGGCGATCGATGGTGAGAGTTGTTTGGCAATTTTTTCTCGCTTGCGTCCTGATGTCGTGTTGCTCGATGCGATCATGCCAATTATGGATGGCTTCGCTTGCTGCGCCCGCATTCAACAACTGCAAGGTGCCACCCAGACTCCGGTGCTGATGATTACAGGGCTTGAAGATCAAGACTCGGTTGATCAAGCCTTCACAGCGGGTGCCGTCGATTACATCACAAAGCCGATTCATTGGGCGGTGCTGCGGCAGCGAGTTCGCCGACTGATTCAGCAGGTTAGGCTCTATCGGCAGCTTGAAGAAGCCAACTCTAAGCTGCAACGCCTTGCCACTGTGGATGGCTTAACTCAGATCGCAAACCGCCGCCGATTTGATGAATATCTAGAACATGAATGGCAGCGCATGATGCGAGAGCGGCTGCCTTTATCGCTGATTTTAGGCGATATTGACTGCTTTAAGCTCTATAACGACACCTATGGGCATCAAGCGGGCGATGACTGCTTGCGAAAGGTCGCTCAAGTCATGCAGATGGCAGCAAAACGGGCGATCGACCTCTCTGCCCGCTATGGTGGCGAAGAATTTGCGGTGATTTTACCCCACACTGAGCAGTCAGGTGCAATTCAGGTTGCCGATGATATTCGAGTCGGCGTTAAGGGGTTAGAGATTGCTCACGCCAGTTCTAAAGTGGCTCAAGCTGTGACGATTAGCTTGGGCGTTGCTACGACGATACCCAGTCAGGCTAGCAGCCCTGAGATGCTGATTATGGCAGCAGACCAAGCACTTTATCAGGCAAAGGCAGCAGGGCGCGATCGCTATTGCACTGACGCGATCGAGTCAGACTATTGAATAAGTGTGCCGCATAAATTCCTAATCGTTTGACCAATGGGAAACAAAACCCATTGCAAAATCATCTTATAGAGATATAGATCTCTTGCTTTGCTCTATCCCGCAGAACATCTATTTTGTAACGCTAGAAAAAGCACGTTTCAGACTTCTTTTTAAGCCTTATCGGTTTTGTGGCGATCAACAGTGCTACAAAGTGTAATTTAACGATTCTATATTCTGCAATTTCTACTGTTAGGAAATGCACGTTTTATAGTCAGCTAAAGATTATCAGTTTTCAATATATTTTGTGTGACACTTCGCAAACAGACCATCACACATCTATTAATAAGAATCTGCATATTACAACTGAAGTATAGAGAAGTTAGTTCACCAAACGATCCTAACAACTCTAAGTTCCTCACAAGAGAATTCAAAGTTTCTACTCACAACGACAGAGCTTCAAGAATGATTTAATGAGCCTTTAACTCGTAGAAGTCACTAGAATTCTCAGGAACAAATCACTCTCTTCTTACGACCTTAAAAGTAAGAGAAACACAAAAGCTCAAGTACTCAGAGAAACGAAAATGAAACTCTCTCTTAAAACCATCTCAACTCTTTCTGCTCTTTCTGCTCTTGTTCTGGCTCCTGTTTTCTTGGGTGCAGGCTCCGCTTCTGCACAACCCGTTCGCTTCACCGGAAGCTATGTGGGCGCAGGGGTTTCGCAAGGCGTGACTAATGGTGGTCGTGGTAACGATGAAGCCGTATTTGGTGGTAACATTCAAGGTCGTTTTGCAGCCCCTGGTAATGTACCCGTTTCTGTCCGAGGGTCTGTCTTATTCACAGGCGACAATAGTGCAGTGATTCCCAGTTTGACCTATGACCTGCCGTTGAACAGCAAAACAAACCTTTATGCTGGGCCCGGATATTCCTTTGTGCAAAACAACAATCGAACTTCTCAAATCGGCAACAAAGATTCAGCCGTGCTGACTGCTGGTGTAGAATCTCAAGTTGCGAAAGGGGTCGTTGTTTATAGTGATGCAAAGTATGGCATCAACGCCTTTAAAGGAAGTGGTGCAGGTTCACTAAGTGTGCAAGCTGGAGTCGGTATTCAGTTCTAATTCAAAACAGTTTGTGATTGAGACAAGCCTGTTTTCTCATAGCGCATTCTGCTGATTTCAACGCCACTTAGAATTGTGAATTGAATCATGTTGGTTACTGGCAATGTCAGTGGGCACGGCAGTGCCAGTCCCCTACGTAAATCTGCATCTTAATTCACGGTTCTTACTTTGTTAAACGGTTCTCAAACGATGGTGTTGGGGGCCGTTTTTTATTTGCCTCTTTTTTGACCCAAAGAGAGAGGTGGATCTCAACGATTTCTATCAAACTAAGACTAAAGAAGAATATGAATAGAGACCCGGTTAGCAAGCGCCTGAGTTGACATACTTGTAATTTTTATCGGAGTTAACCATGTCTAATCCTGTTAAAGAAAAAATTTCAACAGATTTAAAGCAAGCCAAAGAAGTCGGACAACTTCGGACTGAGCGAATTCGTGAAATTGTTCAAGCTGCGGTTTCTCAAGTTGCATCAGAGCTAAAAACGGGTTCTAGTGAGCTGCGATCGCTCGTCAAAGATGCCTTCACCTCTGCAATCTCAGGGGTTCAAGAGAGCAGCGAACACTTCAAAGAGGAAGTGACTGCCTCGGTTGAGGGGGTGATTGATGGCATTAGTCGAGCGCAGCAAACCAAGATTGCAGAAACTGAGGCAGAGGTCAAGCGGCTTCAGGCTCAACTAGACGAAGAAGAAGACCAACTCGATCAAGATGTTGAAGAAGGTTTAGAGGGGCTGAAAGAGGCGAGTCAAGGGATGTCAGCCGAAGTCAGAGAGCAAATCGACCAAGCGATCGAGAACATTCGCAACAGTGAGGAGGTGGCTTTGCTTAAAAAACGCTATGCCCAACTTCAAACACAGGCTGCTATCTTGAGAGCAAATTTGGCGGCTCGCAGTGAGTCTTATTACGATCGTGCTCAAGACCACCTAGAAGATGCCAAAACTTGGTATCAGCAAGCTCGCCCCAAAGCGGAAGTTGCCAAAGAGCAAGCAGATCAAAAAGTCAATGAACTAGAAAGCAAGCTTGGCGAAGCAGGCAGTGCTTTAGCTAAGAAAGAGCGGCAGGTGCGGGGTTTGTTGAGAGACTTACTCAAGCAAGCCACCGATTCACTTAAAGAAGCGGACAAAGACACGGACACGCGATCGACCACTGAGCTACCCCCCGCTAAACGAATCGAAATCGATCAAGACGAAAACCTATAAATTTTTAGGCGTTGCTGAATAGGGATGATTTGGTAGGGGCAATCCCCCCGTGATTGCCCTCCGTCAGGGGTAGGCACGGGGGCGCTACCCCTACTAAGATTTAGCAACGCCAAATAAAACTCTTGAGATTAGCGAGATGGACGCGAACTCTATTTCAAATCAGTGACGCGCCAACTGAGTTTTAAGTTAATCCAAAAATTCCAGAAGGTGACGATCGCGATCGCAACCAGCTTCGACGCAAACTCGTTAACACCAAAAGCATCGTGCAGTAAACTCACCAGCAACGCTTGCAAAATAATACCTGCAAGGCAAATGATGTTGAACTTTAGAAATCGCTTGAGGCGGGGACGTATTCCGGGTTGCCTTCTAGAAACATCTATAAACGTCCATAAATCGTTCCAGAAAAAATTATTGATCACTGCCACTTCAGCAGACAAAATCGTACTGCGAGCGATCGGCAACCCTAACTGCGCTCGCAGCAGATAAAACACTGCCATATCTACAAACACGCCGCTGAACCCAACTAAGCCAAATCTGAGAAAGCGGGCGATCGGAAACTTTTCTTTGAGTCGGCTGATGCGTCCACGCGATCGCAGCTTTGCCAGGTGCAGCAAATACTCCACATACTGCCGCCAAGTGACTTTACTTTCGCCTTCTTGTCGCTCTTGAAACACATAGCCGACTTCCGCCACTTCACGAACGTTGCCCCGCCCCAAGACTTCGATCAGAATTTTGTAGCCGAAAGGTTGCATTAGACACTCGGCGATCGCGGCACGGCGCACCATAAAATAGCCGCTCATGGGGTCAGAGACGCGCCCAATCACATGAGGCAAAATGATCAATCCTAGAAGTTGGGCACCTCGCGAAAGCATTCGCCGCACAAATCCCCAATCGCTGGTGCCGCCTCCTTCAATGTGACGACTGCCAACTGCAAGATCTGCACCTAGATCGATCGTCTGCAAAAGTTGAATCAACACTTCTGGCGGATGCTGCAAATCGCCGTCGATCACGCCCAACACTTGTCCGGTTGCCGCTTGCCATCCGCGAATCACAGCAGTTGACAAACCTCGCTCGGTTTGGCGACGCATTACCCGCAATTGGGGATAATCCGACATTAGCTGCTGGGCAATTTCCCAAGTGCGATCGGGGCTATCATCATCGACCACAATCAATTCGTAGTCATTTGGCAATGCTTGATCTAACAAGCGGCTGAGAATTTCAACGATCTGCCGAATGTTTTTGCCCTCGTTATAGGTGGGCACGACCAGCGAAAAGTAGACCGATCGAGTCATCAGCGATGGATCGGGCACAGAAGGCACCTCTAGCGCTCCTGATGGCACAGACAAAAGCGCGCGAGATAAGTCATTTCTCATAGGGCGATCGAGGCAGAGAGCAAATCAAATTTTAAGGTTTGGGAATCAGACGCACACATTGACCGGATTCTTAGACCCGCTGACTCGCGATCGCACTGGAGTTTTAGCGATCGCGTCTGGATAAAGCATTAACAAAAGATTAAATGCACCGCTACGTTTAACAGAACTACTTTAAGAGAGATTCTGCTCTACGTCACCCCTGCTGATGGAAGGGTGCCAGTAACTAATCGCCAGAGATCACCGTAAATACTCGTATCTAAGAGTGACTAATTTATAAAAGAACGATCAAACCTACGAGGTTTTGCGGGCAAGACATCAACAACTCTCTAAGCTAGGATTGGGGTGCGAATTTTGTGCAACTAACCAACCAGTGAGATCGCGTAGAAGGTTTTGCCACACACGCCATAACTTCTTCAGACTGAATCTCTGTCCTCTAATTTTGTTTTCATGCCCAAGCGCACCTCAAAACCATTGCCATCTGAATCTGCACCCGTTCTAAGTCTTAAAGAGAAATTAGCGGCTAAACGCAAAGCGGCTCAGACTCGCAAAGAATTGATCAGCTTTTTGTCAATGGCGGCGATCTTGGCGATCTTGGCGGGGCTACTGATGGCGATCGTGGGCGGCATTAAAGGCGGAGTTGGGGGCGGAGTTGCCATCTTTATTCTGATGTTTTCATTCAAATATCCCTGGCAAGCCCTCTACGCTTTTTTGATCTATATGCCATTTAGTGGCACAGTCACCTACGCGATCGGCGGTAACAATCCTCTATTTCAGCTTGCCAAAGACGGGTTTTATATTCCTGCTCTGATCGCAGTGATTCAGTATTGCAAGCTTCATAAGCAGCCGTTTTTAATGCCCAAAGCTTTAAAGCCTGCATTAGGAATCTTTTTGGCTTACTGCATTTTGGTGCTGCTGTTTGTGAATGGCTCTCAGCAATTTGCGGGCAATGGGTCTGAGAAACCACTTTTTATGGGGATCTTGGGCATCAAAGTTCTGCTGGGATACGTGCCTCTAATTCCTTGCGCTTATTATCTGTTACGAAAAAAAGCAGATTTATATCGGCTGATGCGAATCACCGCCGTGATTATTTTGATCTGCTGCGGTCTGACGTTTATTCAGTATATGCTGCTCAAAACTGGCAGGTGTCAAGGCACTGTAGGCGAAGGGTCTGCCTTGTTTAAAGCCTCCTTAGAAGCGAGATGCTTTGTCGGTGGATCACTGCTCTATAACGAAGAACAGGGCGTGATTCGTCTACCTGGCACCTTTGTCGCGCCCTGGCAGTGGGGATGGTTTCTGATCTCTAGTGCCTTTTTTAGCTTTTCAGTTGCCTTTATGGACCCGTCTTTTTTATGGCGTGGAGTTGGGTTAGGCTCAATGGCGGCAACGTTGGTACTGGCAGTGATTTCAGGTCAAAGAATTGCGCTGCTGCTGGTGCCGATCGTGATTGTGATTTTGCTGATTACCACGGGTCAGGTCGTCAACTTAAAGCGATTTGTGCCGATCGGGTTGGCGTTGGGTCTGATTATCGGCGGGGTGATGGTGACAAACCCAGCGATCGTCGAACAGCGCTGGACTAGTGCCGTCGAACGCTGGAACGCTGCGCCGCCGACTGACTTTATTGCGGGTCAATTCGCTGACTTTTCGGATGATGGCAAGTCAAGCTTTTTAGGCAGAGGGCTAGGACGTGCAACAAACTCTGCTCGTGGGTTGGGGCAGACGGCCCTGATTGAGACTTACTATCCCAAACTACTGTTTGAGATCGGCCCGATCGGCGCGTTTTTATTTTTGGCACTGGTGACGACGTTGACGGTGGTGACGTTCAAAGCTTATCGATCAGTGCGTGACAAAAGCCTGCGAGGTTATGGGGCAGCCTTTTGGACGTTTGTGCTCGTGATCAGCTACAACACTTACTACTACCCTTTAGATGTCGATCCGGTTGCCGTTTATTACTGGTTTTTTGCTGGAGTGATTTTGAAGCTGCCTGTTCTTGATCGGCAAGAACCGACTGCGATCGTGGACTCACCGTCTAAACGGAAAACTCGACGTGCGATCGTCCCCGACGCTTAAAATCGTGGATTGAATCATGTTGGCTACTGGCAAACAGACACGGCGGTGCCATGTCCCTACCTGTGGGAATACTAAACCAGAACTCTTTCACCTTTGTTCAATGACTTGCCCCCTGATTTCTGTGATCATCCCCACTTATGGGCGCGAAGAACCGCTCCAGGAGACGCTGCTGGATGTTTTGAAGCAGGATTATCCTAACTTTGAAGTGCTGGTCGTCGATCAAACGCAAGCGCACCAGCCAGAGATTCAGAAATTTTTAGATGACTTAGCAAATTCTGGCAAGATTCGGCTGTTTCGGGTCAATTGGGCAAGTTTGCCGGGGGCAAGAAACTATGCGGTTCGGCGATCGCATGGCGAGATTCTGCTGTTTTTAGATGATGATGTGCAGTTAGAATCCACCTTTTTAAGCGCCCATGCTAAAAACTATCTCGATAGACCAGAGATTGGCGCAGTTGCGGGGCGAGTGTTCGATCGCATGAAATTAGCCGATTTTGAGTCGGGTTTAGAAATTCAAGATCTGCCCCCCGAAGCGATGAATCCCGGAATCGCCTGGTATCACATTAATCTCGTTCACACCGTCAAGCCGCAGCAGGTGTTGAGCGCGAGAGGCTGCAATATGTCTTTTCGGCGCGACATTTTTGAGCAGCACGGGGTTTGGTTTGATGAACGATTTCAGGGCAGCGCCGTGCGAGAAGAATCAGACTTTTGCTTACGAATTCGCAAGACGGGGTTGATGATTTGGTATGACCCAGCGGCGCATCTGATTCATTTGGGTGAAGAAACGGGAGGCTGTCACGACATCAGCACGCGATCGCTCAAATATCAAATCACGTTCTATCACAATCATTTTTTGATGGGGTTTAAAAACCTCACATTTTGGCAAGCTTCACAGTTTTTCTTGCGGCTGTTTGACTGTCACGTTTTGGGTCGTCCTCCTTGTCACAAAAGCGGCTCACCGATCAAAGTGATCACCCGCTTTGGCTTCTATTCTACTGGGATTTTTGTCCGCTTTGAAGACGGTGCTGCGATCGCACAGCAGTCAAATTTATAGCCACGAATCCTCTGAGGTAACCTGATGAAAATTTTGGTTGCCAGCCATTCTTATATCGTCGATTTAAACTGTGAAAAACTGCGAGTTTTAGCGAATTTAGAACCGGGAATTGAAGTGACGATCGTGGTTCCTAAACGCTGGAAGCCGGGTGGTGTCATGAAAGACACGGTTAAAACTCGCTTTCGGCAAGAAGGCTCTTTTCGCGTGGTTCCGGTTTCCAACTTTAGCCAAAATAATCAAGGACTTCTCACTTTTGGGACTGACCTGTTCGCTTTAATGCAAGACTTTCGACCGGATATTATTCAAGTTGAGCAAGGGGCAAAGTCACTGGCTTATGCTCAAATGATCACGCTCAATCGTCTCCTCGGTCTGAAGGCAAAAAACTTATTCTTTACGTGGTGGAATCTTCCGTACACGCTGAAATTTCCTGTTTCGCAGCTAGAGTCCTATAACCTTCGTCACACTGACGGTGTTGTCGTCGGCAATCAAGACGGTGCCGAGGTTTTACGTCAACGCGGCTATCAAAAAGCGATGCAGGTGATGCCTCAACTAGGCGTAGATGAGCATCTGTTTCGTCCCCAGTCTCAGCCCGAACTCGCTGCCCAATTAGGGATCACACCTGCTGATTTTGTGGTGGGGTTTGTGGGGCGATTTGTCGAAGAGAAAGGTTTGCTGACCTTAGTGAAAGCATTGGCGAACCTCCACGATCGTCCCTGGAAGTTGCTTTTACTAGGACGCGGAGCGCTGAAAGAAACGCTGCTCGAACAGGCAAAACAATGGGGAGTTGGCGATCGCTTAATCTGGGTCGAAAGCGTCCCTCACGCTGACGTGTTTCGCTATATCAACGTGATGAATGCGCTCGTGTTGCCCTCCGAAACGGCTCACCAATTTAAAACTCTCACTTCATCCGGCTGGAAAGAGCAATTTGGACACGTTTTGATCGAAGCGATGGCGTGTCAGGTGCCTGTAATTGGCTCTGATTCGGGCGAGATTCCGAATGTGATTGGCGATGCGGGGCTGGTCTTTCCAGAAGGAAACGTAGAGGCTTTGAGTGATCGGCTGACGCAGCTAATCGACCCGCCCGAATCTGCTAGAGAAATTGGTCAGCGTGGCTATCACCGAGCGATCGCCCGCTACACTAATCGCGCCCTCGCTAAAAAATTACTGAACTTCTATCGCGATCTGCGAAATACATAAATCCCTTCTTATGAGAATCCTGCAAATCGTCCCCTCGATCTCTCTGATCTACGGAGGCCCTAGTCAAATGGTGATGGGGCTGTCATCGTCGCTGGTGGCGGCTGGCGTAGAGGTGACAGTGCTCACGACTGACTCAAACGGCGACACCGGACAAATGCCCTTAGACGTGCCGTTAGAATGTCCGGTTCGGCAAGATGGCTACGAGATTTATTACTTTCGCTGTTCGCCGTTTCGTCGCTATAAGTTTTCGCTCAGTCTGCTGCGATGGTTAGCAATCCACAGCCACGACTATGATTTGGTGCATATCCACGCGCTATTTTCGCCCGTGAGTACAGCCGCCGCGATCGTGGCAAGACAAAAAAAATTGCCCTATATTCTGCGTCCGTTGGGCACGCTTGACCCCGCCGATTTGCAGAAAAAACGCCGCCTCAAAACGCTTTATGCCGCCCTGCTAGAACGTGCCAATTTAGCTGGAGCCGCCGCCATCCATTTCACAAGTGATCAAGAAGCCAAAATCTCTGATCGCTTCGGCACCTCAACCCAAGATTTGGTGATTCCCTTGGGCGTAACCCTTCTCGAATCTGCCAATCATAATTTCCGCGATCAATACAACATTCCAGAAACCCGTCCCCTCGTGCTTTTTCTATCGCGCATCGACCCCAAAAAAGGATTAGATTTGCTGATCCCGGCTTTAGAGCAGCTTGCAGCCGAAGGTCAAGACTTCCAATTTGTGTTAGCAGGGGCAAATCCACAAGATCCGGCTTATGAAGCCAGATCTTGGGGTCAGATTCAAGCTTCTGAATTGCGCGATCGCACTACCATAACTGGGTTCATCTCCGGCGGCGAGAAAACCGCTTTACTTCAGCAAGCCGATTTGTTTGTGTTGCCGTCTTACTACGAAAACTTTGGCATCGCCGTTGCCGAAGCGATGGCAGCCGGAACGCCCGTTGTAATTTCTGATCAGGTTCACATTTGGCAAGACATTCAACAATCTGAAGCAGGTTGGGTGAGCGCCTGCACGGTTGAGTCACTGACCGCAACTTTGAGAATAGCGTTGAGTGATCGCGCCGAGCAACAGCGCAGAGGATTCAACGCCAAAACTCACGCTCAAAAATTTTATAGCTGGGCAGCGATCGCTCAACAGATGATTCAGGCTTACTCGCAAATCTTAGAGCGAGAAAATTAAATCAGCACATCCATATAAACTGACGACGAGCAGAACGGTTGCCGCCATTTGCGTCGGTCGCAGCCGAGAGGACAGAATGAGCGATTCTCTCACCAAAATCGAGGTACAGGCTCCCACAATATAAATCAAGCCCAGCAGCAGATAAGGAGCCTCCGAGTTAACCATCCACACCCCAAACAAAATCATCGATAGGGAGAGCATGAGGGTTTCAATCAACTGGGGCGGATTGTGTTGCCCTAAAATCATCATCGCCTGCCAGAAATGCCGCCATTGCCTGATCACCAACCCCGTCTCCTTAAATTTCTACCGTGCTGATCAATTCTGATAAAAATTCTGCAAACAAGCAAGCGCTTCTTCAGTTTCAACCTGGGTAAAGACTTGATAAAATCGGCTCACACTCCAAAACGGGTCAGGAGTGGCAAGAATGATTGCCCGATTTGCGCCCTTAGGCTCTAACAGATCACGGGTCTGCCCCAGAGAGTTCACCATTTCTTGGGGTGCCACAGGCGCACAAATCCAAATCTCTAGCGGTTTGCGAGTTCTGAGGGCTTTCACGGCAACCGCCATCGTCATCCCGGTGGCGATGCCATCATCCACGAGAAGCGCGATCGCACCTTCAGGGTCGATGTCAGGACGATCGCCAAATCGAGCCAACTGCGCTTGAGCCTTTTTTTGAGCAGAAAGCAGGGCGGCTTCACGATTGGGTTCTTGCACTTGATCAGATGATTTTAGCCAGAGGACGTGTCCATCGGCGGTGACTGCCCCGATCGCGAGTTCTGAGTTCTCAGGACGCGTAATTTTTTTGGCAACGATGACATCAAGCGGACAGCCCAACGCACGAGCCACTGGCGCTGCCACTGGCAAACCCCCACGCGGCAGGGCATAGACCACAAACCTTGTAGATTCTGGGAGGGTTTGAGCTTCGGTTAGCACAGCTTGAGCCAGCTTTTCTCCGGCATCGTGGCGATCGACAAAAATCGTCGCGTTTCCACCTTGAAACAGTTGAGAAAGGGTCATTGCGTCCTCCAGTCTGAGGCAACGGCTTTTCTTTATGATGCCATTCGTTTGATTTGATTGGGTTGGATGACTCGGCTCAAAACTATTTTCTGCGATCGCCCTCAACTTTAAGGTTTCAACCTAGAATTTATAGAGAGAATGTCCTGCCTGCCAATTCATGGTTAACGAAGAACAGATTAGTTTATTTGATTTAGGAAGCTCAGAGCCAGCCGCCCTGAAGGAGATTCCAAAAGATTTTGACCCCGATTTAATTCCGACGACTGCCAAGATTCCGATTCCGATCGGCACTTATCAGACAATGGAACAGATGGGCAAACACTGCAACCATTGCCATCGCTGCGACCTGGGCGCAAATCGAACTCATGCAGTCGTCGGGCGAGGCAACCTGAATGCCCCGATTATGATTGTGGGCGAAGGCCCAGGACAAACAGAGGATGAAACCGGACTGCCGTTTGTGGGCAAATCGGGACAGCTATTAGACAAAATTTTAGAATCGGTGAAGCTAACCGTTGAGGAAAATGTCTTCATCTGCAACGTGGTGAAGTGTCGCCCACCCGAAAACCGGACTCCCACCACTGATGAAGCCGAAGCCTGTAAGGGCTATTTGCTCGAACAGATTCGCCTGGTTGACCCTAAAATTATTTTGCTGACCGGGGCGACGGCAATGAAGAATTTAGTGGGCATTAAGCAAGGCATCACCAAAGTTCGCGGTCAGTGGATTGAGCGAGACGGACGGATGTATATGCCGATCTTTCACCCTGCTTATTTGCTGCGAAATCAGTCGCGCGATCAGGGAAGCCCCAAATGGTTGATGTGGCAAGACATTCAGGCAGTGCGATCGAAGCTAGACGAGATTCGTGCAGAATCCTAACAATTCGGATCACTATTGGAGGGGAGAATTGATAGGGTTTGGATTTTCTGTTCACAATCACTCTAACGATTGCTGTTAGAACAAAATCAAACCTGATATCGTTCTAAAGCTGTTTCGAGCTTTCAAAATTGCGTCCCAAACCTCAGTTACCCGGTTCCAATCAATACTCCAAACGGGTGTTTGCCCGGTTGTCAGCTTTGACAGAACGTAATCCATTAACTTTGTCCCGTTGGTTGCTTTGCTGGGTTGCAATCGGGGTTGGGAGTGGATTACTCGCTGGCATCTATTGGCATGTTCTTGAATATCTCACGCAATTTTTGAGTACCTTTCAGGGTCTTAGCCTAGTCGCAGTGATGACGATCGCAGGTTTCCTGATCGGGCTTGTGATTCAATTTTTAGGCGATCCTGGCGAACTTAGCTTTATTGTCGATAACATTCATTCTCGCGGTGGGCGAATTGAGACGCGAGAAAATCCTGCGATGATTCTAGCTTCGTTGATTGGCATTTCGGCGGGCGGCAGTTTGGGCCCTGAAGCGCCAATGGTTCAGATCACAGGTTCTTTGGGAACATGGGTTGCTGATCGCTTGCACCTCACAGGAGATTCGCTGAGAACCCTAAGTCTTGCAGGAATGGCAGGCGGCTTTACTGCGTTGTTTGGTTCGCCTTTGGGCGGGGCTTTTTTTGCGTTGGAAATCTTGCAGCATCAGCATGTCGTCGAATATTATGAAGCGATTCTGCCTGCTGTGGTTTCAAGTTGTGCAAGCTATGTTGTATTCGTTGTGATTACTCACTTAGGAATCAGCCCAACCTGGAATTTTCCTCAATATCAAATTGACCATGTTGATGACTATCTACTCGCGATCGTGTTTGGCTTAACAGGGGCGATCACAGCCTGGATTTTTATTTATATTTTTAGAGGGTGTGCTTGGGTATCTGAGCAAGTTTCTATGCCGATTTATATTCGGACAACACTTGCCGGACTCATCTTAGGCGGATTGGCGTTGTTGTTTCCGCTAACGCGCTATTTCGGGCACGAACAACTCAATGAAATTGTGATGACGCAAATGAGTGTAGGTGGATTGCTTACACTTGCGATCGCAAAAATGCTGGCAGTCAGCGTGACGGTTCAAGGAGAGTGGCGCGGTGGATTTATTATTCCGTTGTTTTTTACCGGAGCTTGTGTGGGCAAAGCGCTCTCAAGCTTTGTTCCAGGAGCGCACCCAGTTTTGGCAATGATCACCACGATGGCGGCGTTGAATGCTGCCATCACACGAACGCCCATTAGCACGACGCTATTACTCACGAAACTCACAGGATTTGCGCCCTTTACTCCAATATTATTTGCAAGCTTAGTTGGCTATTTTCTATCACCCAAAATCCCCTTTATTAAAGCGCAGTTGAAACGCGAAGCCACCAATAATCCAACCATTCAAAATTAATTATTCAAATTTGACGCGATGTGCAACTAATGGCCCTCACCCTAGCCCTCTCCTGCTGGGAGAGGAGACAAGAATTCTAGCTCCCTTCTTCTGGGGATGAGGGCGATTCATACCGTCATTCAGCAACACTGCTTAAAGTATTTCATTATGGAACACTCTGAAAGGACGGTGAGATGGTCATGATTACAACGATGGTAACTTCACAGAAATATTTAACTTGTTAGACAGAAATTTTATGTGTTCAAGAAAGTCAGTGGCGTTATCGATCTGTTTGACGATCGGAAGCATCATACTCAACACCGCTAGAAAGTAAGCTTTAATTCTTTGAGGCTTGCGCCGATAAACAATTTTGATTTCGGCTTGCAGATCTTCGAGATAAACGATCGCGAGTTCACGTCTTGCTTCTGGAAGTTTCTCTACAAATTCTCGCAACAGATCTAAAGATTTAAGAATTTCAGTAATATCTTCAGCAAAGCTTTTGTCAACATCGACTTCAAGATTGTTTGGGATTTGAGCGATTTTAGGAGTTTGATCAGATTGCTTTGAGACTGTTTGATCGAGGGCAGCTTTTCCTTGTTCGGTCAAATAGGCTCGAACGATTTGAAACTCTTTTGTCTTATTATCAAAAACTTTTGCCGCTTTTAGATAGCCATCTTCTGCCATCGTATCTAGATAATATCGAAGCATTTGCATCGAAGTTTCGAGGGCTTGCGCGATGCTGTCTCCTGTGATATTTCCATCGTCGATCGCTTGCAGAATTCTAATTTGCTTCTCGGTTAACGGCATCAATTTGTAACAGGTACGATCAAGACGCTAATCTTAACTGAAATTGATTTAAGACCGCACTGATCCGGCATTGCAGTCTCTGAGCCATGTCTGCACAGCTTGCCCGATCGTGCCCTGACTGCTTTCTCTCGGCGGCGTAATGATTTGCCCTGCGGAAGCCGAGCCGGTGCGGGTAAACATCAAGGCTAACCGCCAACCCCGGTCGGTTTTGGTCAAAAACAGCCAGTGAAACTGTTGAAGCTCGATCGTGGTGCCTGCCGTACCTTGACGCTCTAAAGTTGTCATAAAAACCTGACGCAAATCCGGCGAGTTTTGGGGGGATGGAATCGTTGAGGCGATGCTAGGAGCGAGGGGCAAGGGCACAAATTCGGGTCTGCCTGCGGTGATGATTGAGTTGAGTGAGGAGATCGCCGGGTAGCGAGTGCGCGATCGCACAATTACCCGATTGGCATAGCTTGGCAAATCTCGCAGCATCAGCGCTACTAATGGCTCGACCTCTGCTGGACAGATACGACGCTTGACGCTCACAGGTTTTGCCGAAAGTGCATGGGAGGTTGCGATCGAGCTACCCAATGACCAAATGATACTCAGCCCGATCGTTAGAAGTTTTTTCACGGTCTAGCTCAATTCTTCACAGATACGATCGAACGCTCTTACCGGATCATCGGCCGCCGTAATCGGACGACCCACTACTAAATAATTAGCGCCCGCCTTGAGCGCTGCCGCAGGAGTCATGACCCGCTTCTGATCCCCAACTTCTGCCCAAGTGGGTCTGACCCCCGGACATACTAACGTAAAATCATCACCGCAGCTTTGTCGCAGTTGTGCTACTTCTTGAGGCGAACAGACCGCCCCCGACAATCCGCTTGCTTGTGCCAATAGCGCCATGTGCAGCGCATATTCTGGCAACTCTAACGGAATTTTTAACTCAAATGCCAAACTGCGGGAAGAAATGCTGGTGAGCAGTGTAATAGCAATCAGTTTCGGGACGGGTAAACCTGCTTGTTCTGCACTGGTTTGCATTGCGGATTGCGCGTGTTGCAGTCCCTCTTTTCCGCAAGTTGCATGAATCGTAATTAAATCGACTCCATATCGAGCGGCGGCGGCACAAGCTCCCGCGATCGTATTCGGAATGTCGTGAAACTTGAGGTCTAAAAAAATACGCTTTTGTCGATCGTTGAGAATCTTTAAAATTGAGGGGCCACTACTGACAAATAATTCCAGCCCGACTTTCCAAAAAGTGACTTGCGGAAGTTTTTCGATCAGCGCGATCGCCTCTAATTCAGAAGGAACGTCAAGCGGAACAATAATGCAATCAGAAACGGACATAGAAGTTAAGGTACAAATCGCACAAATTTATTCTTGCCAAGCTGAAGAACTTTGCCAATCAGATCATCAGGAGACTCAAAGATCAAATCGACCTGCTCGATTTTGTTGCCATCCAATCTGACCGCACCGCCTTGAATTTGGCGACGGGCATCAGAGCTAGTTTTACACAGACCGCTGGCACTGACCAGATAGAAAACTTTGGCGGGAAACTGCGCCGATCCCAGAGAGAATTCTGGCACTACATCGGTCTTAGACGTACCGCCCTGAACCAGTTCGCTGGCTGCTTTTTGAGCTTCTAGCGCTTTTTCCCTGCCGTGATATTGGGAAGCGATTTCTAGGGCGAGAAGTTTCTGACGATCGCGCGCCCCTTCTGGCAATTGATCCAACGATAAATCGGTTAACAACTCAAAATATTGCAAAATCAGCGTATCGGGAGTTTTCTCTAGTTTCGAGTACATACTCAGCGCATCTTCCGACAACCCGACATAGTTGCCGAGCGACTTTGACATTTTTTGAACGCCATCTGTCCCAATCAAAATCGGCATCAACAGCCCAAACTGCGGCGTTTGCCCAAAGTGTTTCTGCAAATCTCGTCCGACTGCCAGGTTAAACTTCTGGTCGGTTCCGCCTAACTCAACATCAGCTTGAACGGCTACCGAATCATACCCCTGCATTAGAGGATAAAGGAACTCATGCAAATAAATCGCTGTCCCTTGTTTATAGCGTTCCGCAAATCCTTCTTTGGCAAGCATCTGCCCGACCGTCATCGTTGCCAAGAGCGCTAGCGTTTTAGGGAGGTCAAGTTTTGATAACCACTCAGAGTTATAGCGAACCTCTAACCGTCCGGGTGTGTCAAAATCCAAAATAGGACGCACCTGCTTGAGATAGGTTTCGGCATTGGCAGCAACTTGTTCTTCGGTTAACTGTCTCCGAACTTCTGATTTACCTGTCGGATCGCCAATTCGAGCCGTAAAGTCACCAATAATCACAACTGCCGTGTGACCCGCATCCTGAAACGATCGCAGCTTTCGGAATAAAATACTATGACCCAGATGAATATCAGTGCCCGTCGGATCGATGCCTAACTTAATTCGTAAGGGGCGATTGCTCTGAGTCAACCGTTGCTCTAGATTTTCATTCGGGTTTTTAGACTCAGGCTGATTGGGGAAAATTTCGGGGTTGCCCCAATGTAGCCAGGGGAAGGAGTTTGACATACGGTTCGCGATCGACAAAAAATTAGGTTAACGATTTCATTCCGCTATGATATGCAGACTTGCTAGAATTCAGATTCTCATTAGTCAGCCTACTCTAGTTAAGGTCAGCTTCGACTCAGGAAACTCGCGTCTACTCTAAATCCTATTCATAAACTTGGTTCACTTTCTCAAGTGTCCACTATCCTACTAAGGTTGCTTTAGCGAAAATCTAATGTAGGCTTTACGTCTTCAAGCCTTTTCTAGAAATTAGTTCTTAAGAAATCTTTCACCCTTTTATAAAGAGAGAGCGTCGTGGCGGTAAACACCCTTAGACAAAATCAACAAAAAGACCCTAATTCTGCCCTCCGGTTTGTGCAGACGGTCGGCAAGGTCACAGGAGGCAGCTTGTTAGGGCTGACCATGCTCACCAGTGCGATCGTCGCAGGCGGGTTGGTCGGTCTAGCCATCAGCTTTCGGAACCTGCCAGATGTCAGGGTGCTGCGAACCTATACGCCCAGTGAAACGACCCATATTTACGACATTAAGGGCAAGCAGCTTGCCAGCATCCACGGCGAAGCCAACCGCGAAGTCGTGACGCTTGACAAGATTTCTCCGCACTTAAAACGAGCGGTGATTGCGATCGAAGACAGCTATTTTTACTCGCACCAGGGTGTAAACGTAGGGGCGGTGGCACGAGCATTTAGCCAAAACTTTAACCACGGACGCACGGTTGAAGGTGGCTCAACCGTGACCATGCAGTTGGTGAAAAACCTATTTCTCTCGCCCAAACGTGCCTTTAGCCGCAAAATTGCTGAAGCTGTTTTAGCGCTGAGAATCGAGCAGATCTTCAAAAAAGACCAGATTCTAGAACTCTATCTCAATCAAGTCTATTGGGGACACAACACCTACGGCGTACAGACGGCTGCCCAAACCTATTTTTCTAAATCCGCCTCAGATTTGACTCTGGCAGAATCAGCGATGATGGCAGGGTTGATTCAGTCACCTGAAGCCCTCAGTCCTTTAGTGGACATCAAAGCCGCAACTCGTCGCCAGCACGAAGTTTTGCACCGCATGGTAGAGCTGAAATGGATTACGCCTCAAGAAGAAGCCGCTGCCCGAAAGCAGCCGATCAAGCTTGGTAAGCGAACCTCCTTTCAGTCGAGCGAGATGCCTTATGTAACCGATGCTGTCGTGCAAGAGTTGACGAAGAAATTTGGACGTGATGCCGTTCTTAAAGGCGGAATGCGAATTCAAACCACGATCGATTCTAAACTTCAGCGCATTGGTGAAGACACGGCTCGACGCTGGATTCAGACGCTTAATTATCAAGGGGTCTATGCTGACCAGATGGCGATCGTCTCAGTTGATCCCCGCACGCACTTCATCAAAGCAATGGTCGGCGGCATCAACTACAAAAAGAGCCAATATAACCGAGCTATCCAAGCGTTAAGACAGCCAGGTTCTGCATTTAAGCCGTTTGTTTACTATGCTGCTTTTGCATCGGGCAAATATACGCCTGATTCTACTGTTTACGACTCGCCAGTCAGCTACCCAGACGGCTACGAGATGTATTCTCCGCGTAACTATGATGGCAGTTTTGCGGGAGCAATTACCATCCGCAAAGCTTTAGAAATTTCGCGCAACGTCCCTGCCGTGAAGTTGGGGCAAGAAGTGGGATTAAACAAAATTGTGGAAATTTGCCGCAGCATTGGGGTTAAGAGTCCGATCGACCCAGTGATTTCCCTGCCTTTAGGTGCCGTTGACCTGACCCCGCTAGAAATGGCAGGCGCGTATGCCACCTTCGCCAGCAACGGCTGGTATTCTGAACCCACCCTGATCGTGCAGGTCACAGACAGCAGTGGAAACATCCTGCTAGACAACACCCCTAAACCGCGACTGGTTCTCGATTCGTGGGCATCGGCTTCTCTTAACGATACGCTTCAGGGTGTGATCTCACGAGGCACTGCTACAGCCGCCCAAATCGGTCGCCCCGCCGCCGGAAAAACAGGCACCACATCCTCTGAGCGAGATATTTGGTTTGTGGGCTATGTGCCTCAGCTTGCGACTGCTGTTTGGGTCGGCAACGACGACTATAGACCGCTCGGCTATGGGGCAACGGGCGGTCACTTTGTGGCACCGATCTGGCGTGACTATATGCAACAAGCCCTGCAAGGGGTGCCCGTTGAGAACTTTAAGTCCGCATCAGAATTCGATCGTCCTTGACCTCTAGACCTCCGATTTCTTAGAGAAGTCGGAGGTTTGTGTTTTATTACCGGAACGGAGGGTTCGGGAACCGTTAAAGCCCTGCTCGTTTACGACGGGGATGAAGAATCGGGTTCCCGCGTGGCTGCTTACTCAGTCCCCTTCTTACTTAGTTGCCTGCGACGGGAAACCCGTCTTCAGCACTGAGCGCTACAGCGGGAACCCCGCTTTCAGGGCTAGGCGCTACGGAGGGAAACCCTCCTTCAGGTCTGAGCGCTGCTTCAGCCACAGAGTCATCATTTCAGTCGTCGTTTTAGAGATCGAATGAGTTCTCTTAAAACATCAGTTTGATTTCTTGCCGATTGTTCGCAATATTGTTTCAGCAAATCTTTCTCCTCCTGGGTGACGCGAAACGTCACAAATATTTCTGGCTTCGACACAATCAAACTACCTCGATGTGTGGTATTTTAATTGTAGTGGAGAAGGTAATCAACCACTCAAAAAACCTTGTCGTCGAAAGACACGCTGCACCTTCTTACTCAGTCCCCTACGGAGGGAAACCCTCCTACAGAGCTGAGCGCTTGACAATTAAATCTATGCGGTTCTACTGCATTGTTCTAGTTTCCACCTCGCAGCAGGTAAAAGATTTAGAGGAGCTAGACGAGCGCTCAGTGCGCCAGGGCGGGTTTCCCGTCGCAGGCAACTCAGTAAGAATCAGTTTTTTTGAGGCATACGCTTCAGAACTAAACAGGACTTGCGATGGCGCAAATTAGGGTAGGGCATACCCAAATTAACGCTTGGGGAGAATCCCACCTCTGGGTTAGAGACTGCAAGGAATCTAATTTAAGTGGTTTCGTTGAGCCAAGAATCCTCGTACCTTTAGGTCGAGGAGTGTCAATCGACTTCTCTTTTCATCCGCTCCAGGGTTATGTTCATTTGGTCAAACATTTGCTGGGGCGTGATGCCAAACTGACCGAGTTGGGTTTTAAGCTGCTCGACCGTCATTTGGGCTGAGAAGTCTTCTGATAGCTCAAAACGCTTCATGAACACTTTGTAGCGATCCATCATCGTTTCCATTTGTTCGATATACATTTTTTTGCCTTCTCGATCGAACTTGCCATAACTACTCCCCAACTGGGTCAGAGATTGGTAGTCTTCAAACAATCGCTTCGCTTCTTCTTGAACAATTTCAGAATCAAAAAATCCCATCGCTCTCATTGCCTGAATGTTTCGGCTGGCTAAAAACTTTAATATCAGCTAATAACTATCATTTTAAGTCAGTGACTTGATCCAGTTAAGTAGTGTTTCCACTACCGTCTCTACGATTGGCGACGAAAAATTCCAAACAGTCCTCCTCGCTTTTCTTCTTTGCTGGGAGGTTTAGAAGTTGAAGGCGAACCTGATGGGACTGATCCATCCAGTTTAAGTTTGGGTGCTAAGTTTGAGGCTAGTGGATCTTGAGGGTTAAGCTCAAGTGCCCGACGAATATGAGCTTTCGCCATGCCCATCATTTTTTGGCGGAGATATGAATAGCCCAATAAAGCGTGATATTCTGCCTTGTTGGGCTGCATTTTTACGGCATCTTTTAACTCTGAGATTGCCTGTGTCCATTCTTCTCGCTTCACATATTCCTGCGATCGCTCATAGTGACGACGAGCATAATCAGGCTGAACGAATTCAGAATTAGCAGATGGGTTAACCGATGGAGAGGGGATTTCAGGAGAAACAGCGACTACACCTTGCCGTTTTTCTGTGAAGAACACATCGCCCATCTTTAACTGTAGATAGACCAGATTTAGCTCACTGATCTGCTGGGTAATGGTTTCAAAGTGATCTAGCGGTTGATATTGAACCTCCGCTAACTTCGCGATCGCTTGTTCATAAAAGACATCAGCTTCTTGCACGGGCTTTCGCATTAACTCTCGTGCCGCTTCACTCTGAGGCACCAAAGCCGATTCTCGCACTAGTTTTCGCACTTTAAACCGCAGCATTGCCACCGCTTCGGTGCGTCCTTTTTCTTGTTTGACGGTTTGATAGGCAGGGCTGACTAACCGAGCAAACATCTGGGTCGCAAGCTCTGCGATCGCGGGATCGGTTGCCCCATAGCTGTCAGGGTGCAAAATTTTGGCAACCGATCGATACCGTTTTAGCACTCGTCGATCGTCTGCCACAATCGAGATTCCCAACACGGCATAGGGATCTGACAATTTGTTCAACCAGTCTGGCGAGAAGGAAGGGGTCATCAATCGTCAGTCCTTAACCATCAAACAAATTTATTTCAAACGTTCGTCGCACTCTAGAAGTTTAAGAAACGCCTGTATTATCTATACTGAGACAGACCTGTTTACACAAGCGTAGACGAACGATTTTACTGACGTGCGGGTAGGTGGGTAGTCAGTGTCAATTAAAGACGTATAGATGCAGCGACCCTAATGCGAGGAACTTCTAGCAGATATCTATTGGAAGTCTAAACTCTACTGTACTCAATGTAGTCTCTCTATGTCAGCAAAAGCCGGAGAATTAACGCTTGAGATGTTAAGGAAGCCGAAGAATCGAAAAGTTGCCGCAATACTAGCGCTAGCAGGAGTTGCACCGCTCCCATTTTTTGGTGTGTCGCTGCATTTAGTCGGGCTACACAAATTTTATCTGGGGCAAAAATGGTGGGGGCTTTTATATATCTTGTTTGCAACAACTCCCATCGCTGCGATCGCCGGAGTCATCGAGGCAGTTTGGTATTTGATTCAAGACTCCGATGAGTTTGATCAAAACTTTAATGACGAACTAGCAGAACCAGGGATGATCAGCAAAAGTGCGCCTGTGGTTGCTGAAAAAGTGGTGGCGATCGCTGATGCAATGCGCCATTTAGATCAGTTGCGGCAAGATGGATTAATTACAGAATATGAGTTTGAGCAAAAGCGGCGGCAATTGCTCGATCGCATTCATTAGGGCGATTTTGGATGGCTTTTTTGAACTGGTTATCTGAATTGAAGTTGCAGGGGCGTTCTCTTAAATCGCGCATTCGCAACGATCCTTACTACCGCTTTCAGTCTTTAGACGAGATTCGGTTAGCGGTTTCTTTAGGCATTCATATTAACGTACAGCAAGCGACTATAGACGACTGGCTGAGGCTGCCGGGGCTATCGATCCATCAAGCCCGAATGCTGACTCAACTCTCTAACTCAGGAGTGCAGTTTTACTGCGTTGAAGATATCGCCGCCGCGTTAGGGCTTTCAATTCAGCGGCTTAAACCTCTGGAATCAATCTTGCAATTTTGCTACTATCCACCTGAAAGCCTCTATCTAATTCAGCGAGTCAATCCTAATACCGCCTCGATCGAGACATTAGGACAAATTCCAGGAATAAAGCCTGTTTTAGCACGGACGATCGTTCAAAATCGTTCGACGAATGGCACCTACAAAAATTTGGCTGACTTGCAGAAACGGTTGTCTTTGCCGAGCCAACTTACGACTAATTTAATGCACTACCTCAGCTTCTAACTTTGCCCCAGCGATCGAAGGGGTAAAACCGCAGCCAAGCCCGACCGATAATATTATCCTTTGGCAAAAATCCCCAAACGTGAGAATCGTTGCTGTTGTTACGGTTATCGCCCATCACAAAAAACGTCCCTTCAGGAACCAGTGCGGGTTTCATAATATAGCTCGGTGATTCTGCAATGTAAGGTTCTTGAAGCGGCTGATCATTAACGAAAACCTGACCGTTTTTAACCTCGATCGTTTGTCCAGGTTGCCCAATGATCCGCTTGATGAATGCTTGATCTTTCTTATATCCCTGTCGCTGTAACTGAGGGGGCGGATCAAACACCACAATGTCGCCAAACTCAGGCGGATGGAGATGATATGAAATCTTCTCAACGACTAAGCGATCGCCCACTTCCAAAGTCGGCACCATCGAATCTGACGGAATAAAACGAGGTTCTGCCACGTATGCCCGGACTAAAAGCGCCAAAATCAGTGCAACAACCAGAATCTGGAGGTTTTCCCACAGCGCTTTTAATTTTGATGACGGTTCAGCAGCGATCGGAGTCTTTGATTCTGTCGTGGGATCAGAGGTCATGAGTTAAAGTTGGGCGAATGACTGCAAGTTAAGAGCAATAGTAATCAGGGTAACGCTTCTCTAGTTCCAGTCCAATTCTCGACTGGGGTTTTGCGATCGCAGCTTGTGGTCAGAAGGATGCAACTCATCGCGATCGTCATCAATTTTCATCAACACATGCACGGGCCCATAGTGTTCTCGAATAGTGGCTTCGATCTGTTCCATGATCCACTGGGTTGCCCCGATAAATTCGGGATGCAGCACGAGCCGCATTTCAATTAACACCTGACGACCCACAATTCCACGCGATTGAATCTGGTAACAGGTGGTCACGCCCTGCACTTGTCGAACGAGTTGAGAAATTGCTTCTGGTGCGATCGCGGTTTGCCGAATCATCATCGGCAATTGCCAGTTAAATACTCGCCAGCAGCTAACCACAGCCGTCAAAACCATCGTGATCGCCATGAGTGGATCGAGCCAGCGATAGCCTCTCCAAATGCCGATTAGTCCAATCAGCACCACTAGGGTCAGCCAAGCATCTTGCAAAACGTGATTAGCATTGACTCGCAGCGCCGTACTCTCCAGAGTTTTGGCTAAACGTTTTTGAAAATATGCCAACCCTAAACTAGCTAGAAACACGATCGTCAGCAGCCCAATCAACGGCAGCGACATTTTGACAGGCAGTAATGCGGGCAGTGCTTGAGTTGCCCCAAGCTGTTGAACCGACAGCCCCAACAGGCTAAAGCAGGCAAATCCTAAAACAGCAGATAGTAGTAGCGCTAAAGTAGTTTCGAGCTGACCATGCCCCCAGACTTCTCTACCTGAGATGCGATGAGGAGCCGCCACCGCCACCAAACTGAGAACTGTGCTGAAGCTATCAATTACAGTATGAAGAGCTTCTGCAAGGAGACTCAGCGATCGGGTTGCCCAACCTGCCCATACTTTTATGGCTAACACCAGCAGCGTTAGCCAGAGCGTAACAAATAAAACCTGACGACTCACCCCACGGGGATTTCTAACTTCAGCCATGACCCCCAAATTACCACGAAACCTGTTTCCTGAATCACTAATTGCGAAGATGAAAGAAAATTAATTAGGTGATTTTCTTAGGCGCTGGTTGATTGCGTTTCTAATGCAGTTTACGGGGCTGGAACGGACACCCGCATACTAGAAAAATTGAGAAAGAGAACAGTTACTATGCAGCAATTTGCCTCAGACCTCGCGGGGTCAACTAAACCAGACATTCGCCTTTTGGCATTAGATATTGATGGCACGATCGCAGGCAAATCTAATGATATCCGTGAACCTGTACTAGAGGCGATCCGCGCCGCACAAAAAAAAGGAGTGCAGGTGGCGATCGCCACCGGAAGAATGTTTCGATCGGCGTTGCGTTTTCACCAACAGGTCGGCTCGACTCTGCCATTAATTGCTTATCAAGGCGCGTGGGTGCAAAATCCTAGCTCTGAGAAGCCTGATCGTCACTGGTCAGTGCCTAGAGAACAGGTGTTGAGTTTGCTGGATTATTTCGAGCGACCAGACCTGCGATCGCTGCTCTCGGTTCACTTCTATATCAATGACGAGCTGTATGTGCGTGAGATTACGCCCGAAACGAAAGCTTATGCAGAACGATCGGGCATTCAGCCAATTGCAGTTGGCGATCTGCGCTGTACGCTCTCGACCGAACCGACTAAAGTTTTAGCACTCAGCGATGATATTGACTTGATTGACCAGTTGCTCGGCTCACTTCAAACTCAATACACACCTGCCGAACTCTATCTGACAAAATCGGTTGCCACATTCTTTGAAGCCACTAACCCTGCTGCCAATAAAGGAGCAGCCGTCCGCTATCTGGCCGAAAACGTGCTGGGGCTGAAAGCAGACAACGTGATGGCGATCGGCGACAATTTCAACGATGTAGAAATGCTTGAATATGCTGGAGTCGGGGTAGCAATGGGCAACGCGCCCGAAGCGGTGCAAGCGATCGCTCAGTGGGTGGCTCCTAGTGTAGAGCTTGATGGAGCCGCCGCCGCGATTGAGGAGTTTGTGCTTTAGCGCTGATTGGCGAATCTATGAGCTTTAAAATCAGAAAGAGCGCCGACGACTGACCGTGTTTCGTCTCGGCACTCTTGCTGGTTCGCTCCTCACACTCCAACAATTTAGCCGAGATGTCTGAGTTTGTCATCCTATTACTACATAAGAATAAGTTATGACGCTCTCATGACATTCCTATGTCGTTTTAAAGAGCAAGCGGTGCCTTGACGTTTAGTCCGACTTCAAGCAAGTGCCTCAATAACCGCTGAGTTGCCATTACTAAACCTAGTCTGCTCTGGGAGCGCTCTAGAGAAGAGGGTGACGCTAACTCAAGGATTCGACAAGCTCTATAAAAGGTTTGAAAGGCGTGACTGAGTGCAAGTGCAGACTTTAGACACGATCGCGGGTTTGTCAACAGATTAGAGAGATTATCGACGATCGTCACCAGTTGAGAAATCAATGCCCGTTCTGCTCGATGCGTGAGGCACAACTGCCCCTGAGGCGTTAACCAGGGAATCGGATCAGGCTTAAGAACCATCCAGAAATCGTCTAGAGCGTCAGTCTCTAAGCGATTTAAAGTCATGACTGGTTCATGGGCAAGACGCAGCAGCGAACAGCAGCGAGCATGGCTATGTTGACAGACAAACAACGGTTCGCTATCTTCTAAGGCTTGAACAAATGGCTTTTTCAGTGAGGTCAAGAGCGGGATTGAGTCGCTTGAGTTGGCTGGCAATGGCGGCTTCATTAGGCACTGTAACCAAACTGACAAGCCACGATCGCCCAACTCAAACTGAAGCAAGCCAGAAGAAAATGCCTTACCCGTAAAATCACTGAGAATACACTGAGCAATCGTTGAATCCTCTTGACAAAAATTTACGCTTTCTTGCTGGAACTCACCTAAAATTTGATACGCTAGTTCTAAAGAATTTCTCCGTAACACTGAGGAAAGCTGGAGGGCGATCGCAGACTGGTAAACAATAGTAAACGTATTATTCTTCACCCTTTTGAGTGGGGTCGATTTCAATAAAAGGCTAACTTTAGAAGAATCAAAATCGTTTTGATTCGTAACCGCAGATACTTTTTTTACAGTAACATCTGCCTGAGGGTAGATTACTTCACAAAGTTTGACCAGTAACAATGTGCGAAACATTGGATAAGTAATCTCAGGTAAGTTACAATTCATGGTATTTACGGTTGATGCTCTGAGACGAGATTAGTTTCGACTGAAAATCCTCAAGTTTTACTAGTGGTATTTACGGTGAGTAAATACAATTACTGAGACTCTGCGAATCGGGAAAATGGGTTTCTGTTTATGGATACATCAGTGAAAATGCCAAGAAGACTATTAAAAGCATATAAATTTCTCTTACCCTGTCTCCATCCTGGTTTGCTTGAGGATTGAGTCAATGTTCCGGTTTCGCTGACTGTTCAGCACTTGTCAAAGTCCTCACATTGTTCTCGACTAAACTTATGTACTCAGTATCTCCCCAACAAAATTCTGAAGCGTCCCGTCCTTTTCTAACCTGGCAACGGATTATCGATTGGGCACAAGAACATTATCGGGTGCGCTCTTTCAGCAAAGATGAAAAAATTCCAACCCGTCCAGGGTTGCTTTACCTGGTTCAAAAAGGTGCTGTTCGATTGGTCGGCACTGCCCAAGTCAATGCAACCAGTGCTACGCGGTTGGCTCGCATCAGTCCAGAGGAAGCCTTCTTGGGCTTTGTGGGCACAGGTCAACCCTTTGAGATTGTGGCACAGTCTCCATTTACTTTGCAGAGCTATGCTCACGTCGATCAAACCTCAGTAGTGTGGATGTATTGGCACGATTTAGACAACTGGCCTCACTTCCGCCGCGAAGTGTTAGATGCATTCCGCTATCAGCACCAGCGTAAACTCCTTTGGTTAAGCACTCTGGGGCAGCGTCGCACGATCGACCGTCTCCTGGGCTTCCTCACCTTGCTGATCGAAGAGTATGGTGAGCCAACCGATGAAGGCTATTGTTTACCCTTTCCGCTCACCCACGCTCAGATTGGCAGCGCGATCGGGTCTACGCGAGTTACGGTAACTCGACTGATGGGCAAACTGCGTCAAAAAGGCATGATTCGCACTCAGGGCGATAATTTGCTCTGCTTGCCCACTGACTCGGTTTTAACCACTGGGAATGCTTAGAAAACAGGGGCACGGCGTGCCATGCCCCTACGGGAATTTATGATCAACAAAGAAGGCAGGAGGTAAATGAATACTTCCTGCCTTCTTTGTTGGGATTTTGTTAAGGTCTAGCGAATGGCTGGTGCCTGAACAGGTTCGCTGAAATTCATTGCAACAGGTTTCTGGCTTTGCTGAAGCGCCAGTGTGGGCACCTGATCTCGAAGCCGAGCGGTTAATTGGATCGTTTTAGAATCGTAGATCTGAGTTAATAGCTTAGGATATAAGCCGATTCCGATGATAGGAATCAGCAAACTAGCGATGATGAAGACCTCACGCGGCTCTGCGTCTACTAAAACTTCGTGAGAAGTCAGTTCTTTGTTTTCAGGTCCGTAGAAGATTTCTCGCAGCATTGAGAGCAGATAAATCGGGGTTAGAATCACGCCGATCGCCGCTAAACAAACAATGATGATGCGGAAAGTAAGGCTATAAGCATCACTGGTTGCGAAGCCTACAAACACCATTAATTCAGCTACAAATCCGCTCATTCCCGGCAGTGCCAGAGACGCGAGAGAACAGGCCGTAAACATCGAGAAAATTTTGGGCATTTGTTTGCCGACTCCGCCCATTTCATCCAGCATTAGGGTGTGAGTGCGATCGTAAGTCGCGCCGACTAAGAAGAATAGACTCGCTCCAATCAAGCCATGAGAAACCATTTGCAGCACCGCACCGCTCAAGCCTAAATCGGTAAATGAAGCGATCCCAATCAGCACAAATCCCATATGAGAGATTGAAGAGTAGGCAATTTTACGCTTCAGATTACGTTGAGCAAAAGAGGTTAGCGCGGCATAAATAATGTTCACAACGCCTAAAACCACCAGGGCTGGGGCAAAGGTTGCATGAGCCGCCGGAAGCATTTCGGCATTCATCCGAATCAGGGCATAACCGCCCATTTTGAGCAAAATTCCCGCCAGCAACATATGAACGGGTGCCGTTGCCTCTCCATGAGCATCAGGAAGCCAGGTGTGTAGGGGAATGATCGGCAACTTGACCGCATAGGCAATTAAGAACGCGGCGTAGATCCAAAGCTGGAAAACCAGGGGATAGTCTTTTGCGGCGAGCGATCGAAAGTCAAACGTCACCTCTCCGCCATAGAATGCCATTGCCAGTCCAGCAACTAAAATAAACAGCGATCCCCCCGCTGTGTAGAGAATAAACTTTGTGGCGGCATAGAGACGCTTTTTCCCGCCCCAAATCGACAGCAAAAAGTAGATCGGAACTAGCTCCAACTCCCATGACAGAAAGAACAGCAGCATATCTTGCACCGCGAACACCGCAATTTGTCCGCCATACATAACCAGCATCAAAAAATAGAACAGCTTTGACTTAAAAGTCACGGGCCAAGCCGCCAAAATTGCCAGCGTAGTGATAAACCCCGTCAAAATAATCAGAGGCATCGATAAACCATCTGCCCCGACTGACCAGTTCAAATCGAGTGGCGGCACCCAAGGGTAGCTCTCAACAAGCTGCAAATCTGGGTTAGAAAAATCGTATTGGGTATAGAACGCATAGACGATCAGGGCAAAGTCGAGCAACCCTACCGTTAAGGCGTACCAGCGAACAGTTTTGCCGTCTTTATCTGGAATGATCGGAATCAAGAGAGAGGCTGCGATCGGAAACAAAATGATCGTGGTCAGCCAGGGAAAATCTGCCGTTAGCATTCTAGTTTTTAAGGTTTAGTGATGACTGGTTCAAGAATTTCGCTAATTGTTCTTTGATATAGGTTGAGGGATCAGCGAACCGTTATCGATCGCCGATCCCTCAATCCGTCTTTAAGTTATGCCAGAGAAGACGACCAAACCCAGCACCGCAACGAAGATAATCAGCGCATAAAATTGGGCGCGACCATTTTCAAGATACTTTAGACCTTCACCCGTCAGCAGTGTAGCCAGACCTGCCAAATTGACCACTCCATCTACCACCTTGGAATCGACTTCTAAAACTTGGCGGGCCAAGCGACGACTGCCCTTGACAAAGAGTTCGTTGTAGATCTCGTCGATATACCACTTGTTCTTTGAGAGCTGATAGAGAGAGGGAATTTTCGCAGCGATCGCGCCAGGGTCAATCTTGTGCCGCAAGTACATTAGCGTGGCGATCGAGATCCCAATCAGCGAAATGCCGACTGAGCTACCTGCCATCACATAAAACTCAGATAGCGTTTCTTGTCCGGCTTCTGCGGCAAGCTGCACGGTCTCACCCGGCGCGTGAATAAACGCCTCAAAATAATTGTGGAATGGGGTGCCAACCAGACCAATCAAGGTTGAAGGAACTGCCAAAATCAACAACGGCAGCGTCATGGTCAGGGGTGATTCGTGAGGGTCATGACCGTGATGATCGTCACTGTGAACCTCCTCCTCGTGAGCAGCTTCCATTGTCAACTCTCTAGGGTCCATCGCTCCGGGACCGAATGCCAACCCCATCGCCTGAAGTTGCTCGTTGCGAATCGTCTGCTTGACTGCGGCATCATTGCCCCGAAACTTGCCTTCAAAGGTCATGAAGTACATTCGGAACATATAAAAGGCGGTGATCCCAGCCGTTAGATAGCCAATCAGCCAAAGCACTGGGTTTGCGGCGAATGTGGCTCCTAAAACCTCGTCTTTAGACCAAAAGCCTGCAAACGGCGGAATTCCAGAAATTGCCAGAGTTCCCACTAAAAAGGTTAGAGAGGTGATCGGCATATACTTTCGCAATCCGCCCATCATTCTCATGTCTTGAGCATAAGCAGCATCATGACCTACGGCGCTTTCCATGCCGTGGATCACAGAGCCAGAACCCAAGAACAGCATAGCTTTGAAGTAAGCGTGAGTCATCAGGTGAAATAAACCCGCACTGTAAGCGCCCACGCCCATTGCCATCACCATATAGCCCAGTTGGGACATGGTGGAGTAGGCCAAGCCTTTCTTGATGTCATTTTGGGTGATGGCGATCGAGGCTCCCAAAAATGCCGTAAACGCTCCCGTCCAGGCAATCACCGTCATTGAAGACGGAATGCCTTCAAACATCGGGAACATTCGAGCAATCAGGAAGACTCCAGCCGCCACCATCGTTGCAGCGTGAATCAGAGCCGAAATGGGGGTCGGACCTTCCATCGCATCAGGAAGCCAGACGTGCAAGGGAAACTGCGCCGATTTTGCGACCGGGCCCAAAAAGACCAAAATTGCGAGTAGGGCGGCGATCGCTCCAGGAATGGCACCAGATGCCACCAGATCTTGGAGCCGCGTTCCGACTACATCAAACTCAAAGCTGCGGGTTGCCCAATAAAGTCCCAAAATGCCGAGCAGTAGACCAAAGTCACCGACTCGGTTTGTGACGAACGCTTTTTGACAGGCATCTGCCGCAGCTTTGCGGTTAAACCAGAAGCCAATCAGCAAATAAGAACACATGCCCACCAGTTCCCAGAAGATGTAAACCTGCACCAGATTTGGACTGATCACCAACCCTAGCATTGAGGAACTAAATAGGCTCAGATACGCATAAAAACGAACATAACCGGGATCATGCGCCATGTAGCCATCGGTGTAGACCATCACCAAAAACGCTACAGTTGTCACGATCACGAGCATTAGCGATGCCAAGGGGTCAATGACATAACCCATTGACAAATGAAAATCTCCGGCGGCTGCCCACTCAAACATCTGAGTGTAGGGTTCGTGCCCGTGGAGTTGGCTCCAAAACAAGGCAAAAGAGAGGGTCATCGCGGCACCCAAAAGCGACACGATGAAAATGGAGTTTGCCTGTCGGAGACGGTTGGTGTCTTTGTTAAATGAGATCAGCCCAAGACCAACAATCATCGCGCCTGCTAGGGGCAAGGCGGGAATTAGCCAGGCATACTGATAAATCGGTTCCATCACTCACGCCTAGTTTAAGGTTCTTTACTATCCAGGGTAGTCAATTTAGGAGAAAATGATAAACCCTTCGCCCAAACTTGTAAGGCTGGGTTATGACTCAAGCCTTTACGGGATAGTATTTCCAATTTGTTTATAGACACATCTACAGGAAGACAGGCAAAAGAGTCGGGTTGTCTTAAGAATCTAAAGCGAATTGAACAGAAAAATCTCTGCCGATCGTCGCAGAGTCCCCATAAAAGAGAAGGGAGATCGCGGGTGATCTCCCTTCTCTTTAAAAAATAGTCATCCAATCGACTCAAGTATTGGCTTGTGTCGGAATGACCTCCTGAAGGACGGTTCGCAACTCTTCACGGTTTTGATAGCTGTCTAGCCGATGTAAAAGCTTACCTCCCTGAAACAGTAAAACAGTTGGCAGGGTGGTAATTCTATAGCTGCTTGCTAATTTTAGATTCTCATCTGCATTGATTCCGATGAGCTTAACCTGCTCACCCGAATCCGATCGCAGTTTTGCTAACGCTGGCTCAATTAAACGACACACGCTGCACCAAGGTGCCCAAAAATGAACGAGGACAGGCGATGAGGATTCCAGAACTTCCTCTACAAATACCTGCTCACCAATGACAGATCGCATCATTGTTTAATTAAATAAGTGTTTACTATTGCTTTGGGATCAATCCTACCAGGCTACACGGCTAGTTGCATCAATTAAAGTTGGGTGCGCCCACCAAAGTAGAAAAATAAATGCGGTGACTCCTAAATAAGAAGGGCGAAAAAATTCCTTCCCCTCAAAAGTTTGACGTTTTTGCAGAATTGCCAAGAAAGGAATCGTTGATGTCCGTTCTTTTGCCGCTTCAAAGGCATCACCATAACGGAGCTGCAACCGCCGATCGCCGTGCCAAACCCCAAATAAATGATGCAGGATTAGTCCGATCGAAGTCACGAGTGTAAAAGTCGTTCCCAACCATAGAGTGTGAGCAACGCACCAAATCACCTGCCCAACCATTTGGGGATGTCGAGTCACGCGAATGATTCCCGACTCATAAAGATGGACTTCGGGCTTTTGAATCGCGGCAATTTCTAAAAGGTTGAACGTCGCCGGATAGAGGAAAAAGAACGAGATCGCCGAGAGAACCCACACGATCGCTTCAACACCCGGAACGCCTTTCACATTCCAGAGCGTTAACCCGTCATAGCGATGATTAAAGAAGTAGATAATCATGGGAACGGCGATGCCCAGGCTAACCACAGCAAACACCACTCGATAGAGGCGGGCACCGATGCGTTTTTCAGCCCAGGGACGCAACGCTGCTAGACCACTGTGGGCGATCGCAAACCCAGCTAGCAGCCCAAAGATAATAAAGTGGCTAGGAGTAAGCCAGTCGTAAAACATGGGAAGACAATAGAAACTAGAGTGCTCACTATCAGCTTACAGGCTGCTTAGAGAGGTTTCGGGCTTCAGGAAATCCTTCGATCTCAGAGATTGGTTGAAAATCGATGGTGCAGAGATTTCCTAGCTCTAAAGAACCTGGCTTTCCAGCCTATTCACTAATCTCGCGATCGCACAATATGAAAGGCTTCCTGCAACTAAGTAGACGTTATATTGCATAATTGCGTAGTTTACGTTCCGCATTACTAGGCAAATGCCCAAAGCAATCCAGCCATATTGATGCAGCTTACTGATTCGTTGTCTGAATCTTGGGTTAAAACCTCCGAGGTTTGCGTAAGTCCTAAAAGTATGGTTTTGGCTTTAATGCGATCGTTCGAGCCAAGTTGAAGCTGTTAAATCGACTGAAACAAAGAGAAAATCTCAAGATGAATAGTAGGTCTGAGGAAAGAACTGACGAGATTGTCAGTCACATGATCCAATATTTAGAATCCGTTCTAGAGAAACCCCACTCAATATTTGGAGGACTGCCCATTTGCCCTTTCGCCAAAAGAGCTAGGCTCCAGAACAAAATCCTCTATCAAGTGCTGCCGCTTCGAGCCGTTGAACTAGCGTTTAACGCTGAACTGATGTACATAATTGAAGAATTTTATACTAAAGATTGCCATGAAGTAATGCTGGTTATCTCCCCAGACGTTGCAGCGTTGAGTGTTAATCAGGTTGCTCAGTTGGTTGCAAATCTCAATGAGAGGCTTGCTCCCTTAAAGCTAGTCGTGTTTGGTGGGCATCCCGCAGATGATTTCAACGTTCAGGGAGTTCGGACGCGGCAAGAACCTTACATCAATTTAACGGTGCAGCCAATTAAAGGGTTGAGGGTTGCCTCCAGGCAGTTGAAAGAAACAAACTACTACCAGAACTGGTCTTTAGAAAATCTACAACACGTTGGGTTTGAGAACCGAGATTAGGATTTCCGCAACCGCATTCTAAATATTCACTTTACCGAAAATTAAAGCGCAACGGATGTCACTCAGGAAAGATCGCGATCGCCCATCCATTAGGGCAACGCCCGCAATTCCTGGTAAATTCAGGAAGTATCTGATTTCCTGCTGTTTCATAAATTCTTCACGTTACGTTTTTGTACGATCTGGGTCACATCTTGCATTTAAGGAGATTCTATAAATCGTAACGGTCTGTGCCGTGTACTGACCGCTTCCACGTTCTCTTGACAGTTTGCTCTCTAATCGTTTGCTTTACTGAGCTAATTTTTACTTGAAGCTCTTACACATTTTAGGTTTAGCCGTATGTCTGACCTTCCGTTTACTTTGGATCAGTTACGCATTCTTAAAGCGATTTCCAGCGAAGGAAGCTTTAAGCGTGCGGCTGATAGCCTCTACGTCTCGCAGCCTGCCGTGAGCTTGCAAGTTCAAAATCTAGAACGGCAGCTAGATGTGCCGCTGTTCGATCGTGGCGGACGACGAGCGCAATTGACCGAAGCTGGACATCTGCTCCTCAATTATGGAGAGAAGATTCTCACCCTCTGTCAAGAAACGTGCCGAGCGTTAGAAGATTTGCAAAACCTTCAGGGTGGCTCTCTGATCGTCGGCGCAAGTCAGACGACCGGAACCTATTTGCTGCCGCGCATGATTGGCATGTTCCGGCAACAATATCCTGACGTAGCCGTGCAGTTGCATGTGCATTCGACGCGGCGCACCTCTTGGAGCGTGGCAAATGGTCAGATTGATCTGGCAATCATCGGCGGCGAGATTTCTCCCGAACTGCAAGATTCCTTAGAGATTATTCCTTACGCGGAGGATGAACTCGCCCTGATTCTACCCACGTTGCATCCGTTAGCGCGAACTGAAGTGATTCAAAAAGATGATTTATATCGGCTGCAATTCATCGCTTTAGATTCTCAATCAACGATCCGCAAGGTGATCGATCAGGTGCTGACTCGCTGTGGAATTGAAACCCGCCGCCTCAAGATTGAGATGGAACTCAACTCGATCGAAGCCATCAAAAATGCAGTGCAAGCCGGGTTAGGCGCGTCTTTTGTGTCGGTTTCAGCGATCGAGAAAGAGTTGCAAATGGGAATGCTGCATCGGGCAAAAATTAACGATGTGGTGGTGAAACGCATGCTGTCAGTGATCATTAACCCAAATCGCTATCGATCAAAGGCTGCTGAGGCGTTTTGTCGAGAGATCTTGCCTCGCTTTACCAATCAGCCCGTGAGTTTTGAGCGCAAACAGGCACCCAACCACGTCGAGCCACAAAACCTGAGAGCGCTGCTGCATGCGTCAAACAATCATCGAGTCACCCCTGAAGTTGAGTAGGAATCTCGAAAAATAGCCTGAGTCGGGTAATCATAGGCTAATTTAGATATTAAATGCCCCTCGATCGTATGTATGCAGCTTTATTGCACCCGTCCGGGTTGCTCAAAACCGACTAATTTCTTCACCGATCTAGATAACCTCACCACGCTAAAAACGATCAAGCAGAAGTTTTGCACAAACTGCGGCATGTCGTTAATTTTAGCTGACCGCTATTTGCCCACAAAACTGCTGGGTCAAGGCGGGTTTGGAGCCGCCTTTTTAGCTCGCGATCGCTACACTCCCGGTTTGCGGCAATGCGTAGTGAAGCAGTTTCAGCCGTCGGGTCGGCTCACGCCTGATCAGTTGCAGATGGCTCAAGATCTGTTTGAGCGGGAGGCAGAAGCACTCGAACAGTTGGGCAGACAGCATTCCCAAATTCCTGATTTGTTTGCCTTTTTTGAACTGTCGATTCCTAGCCCTCATCAAGCGACAGAAGACAAATTCTTTTATCTCGTTCAAGAATTTATTGATGGAGAGACGTTAGAAGAAAGGCTGATCCGTCAAGGCAAATTTTCTGAATCAGAGGTGCTAGAAGTGCTGAAAGAAGCGCTCAAGATTCTGCAATTTGTTCATGAAAACGGCTCGATTCATCGCGATATCAAGCCTTCTAACATCATGTGGAATCTCAATAGACGGCTTTATCTACTCGATTTTGGAGCAGTCAAATACGCCACCAAAGCCGCAGGCGGATCGAAAGTCTCCACGAGTATCTATTCGTTAGGGTTTGCTCCCCCAGAGCAGGTTTCGGGCGATGAAGTCTATCCGTCTACCGATTTGTATGCGTTGGCTGTCACCTGCATTATGCTACTGACTGGCAAGCAGCCCCCAGAGCTTTTTAACGCTTACAACAACTCTTGGAAATGGCAGAGCTATGTGCAGACGAGCCAGCTCCTAGCCGATGTGCTTGATAAAATGCTGCTGCCAGTTCCCGATCAACGATTTCAGTCTGCTACAGACGTGTTGGAGGCTCTCGTCGTTCGTTCACCGCTACCACAGCCGTCGTCTCAGCCATTACCCAGCAGCAATACGTCTCCTCCCCCGCCTGTCTCGGTTTCAGGCTCTCAACCGATTCGTCAACGGGCATCTGTGCAGCCGTTTTCTATTTTAGAACTATTGGGTAATGCGGCATTTACAGGATGTGAGGGGGCATTGTTGGCGATCGCGCTCTTCAGTCTACCGATTCCCTCCCCAATCAGTGCAGGGCTTTGGCTCGTGATTGCCTTGGGCTTAGTCGTGGCTCAGTCTCGCCGCATTATCGAGAAAGTTGATCTGGTAATTTTGGCAGGTATCACGTTCGTCGTGATTGGATTTCTTCCGGTGCTTCACGCAGTGGTTGTAGGGCTGTCTTTAGGAAACGGATTCTTGGCGGTTGCAATCTTGGCGGGTTTTGGGGCACTGAGCGCGATCGCCATTACGGCTTTGTTTCGTCTGATTTACAAACTCCTCACCAACCTTCTTTAGAGTCCGCAAATTCCGCAAACAGTCTTGAGGAATTTACGCATAAGCCCGTGAAGTCGTAGTCTATAAGCATTTAGTTAATGTGAGTTCGACAGAAGTGATTGGCTACGATTGTGAATTCGGGAAGCCCCCTAAATCCCCCATTCCGGGGGACTTTGAACCGGAAATCTTGGCTCAAAGTCCCCCAATTTTGGGGGATTTAGGGGGCTGAAGCCGCTCAAAACGAAACGAAAAGCCTCGTCGAACTCACGTTTAGTTAGCAAGGTTGCGATCGCAGCTAAAAACTCAAGTCATAGCTCGCTTCAAAAGGTGGCATCGGCTGTATGGCTAAACGAAATGAATTGCTCGTGCTGGTCTTGGCGCTCCTGATCACAGGGGCACTTTTATTTATGGGTCTGCATTGGGTAGTCGGACAATTTACACCGCAAAATCAAGGCGTTCAACCTGCACAGATGGCGATCGGCGATCGTATTAGTTCAGGCAATCGAGGACTGATCATCGCCAATGAAAGTCAGGCAAAACAAACTGGAATTGAGGCGTTTGCGGCTAAAGATTTTAATCGGGCGATCGAGCAATTCAAAGTGGCAATGCAAGGCAATCGCAACGATCCTGAAGCCTTGATTTATTTGAATAATGCTCAACTCATGCAGAACGCGCGATCGTCGGTGAAGATTGCAGTCAGCGTCCCGATCGGCAGCAATCTGAATGTGGCGCAAGAAATTTTGCGCGGTGTGGCACAAGCCCAAGATGAGGTTAATCGCCGCAGCAACGAAAAGCCTTTAGAAGTCACGATCGCCAATGATGACAACGATCCTGAAATTGCCAAACAAGTGGCGGCTGAATTTGTCAAAGACGGCAAAATTTTAGCGGTGGTTGGGCACAACGCTAGCGATGCCTCGATCGCGGCGGCTCCCATTTATCAAAAAGGGCAGTTGCCGATGATTACGCCAACCAGTTCGGCAGATACGCTGTCTAACGCGGGTAGCTATATCTATCGGGTCGTGCCTAGCACTCGATATACGGCAGATGTGCTGTCTCGCTATGTGGTTAAACGCCTGAATCAAAAGAGTATTGCGATTTGTTTAGACGCAAAATCTCCTGACAGTCAATCGTTTGCAAACAACTTTATCTCTGCTCTTTCATCCGAGGGCGGTCGGTTTATCAACATTGGGTGCGATTTTTCTGCTCCTGACTTTAACCCTGGCACCGTGATTTCTAAAGCGGTAAGCAGTGGGGCAGAGGGGTTGTTATTATCGCCGCAAGTAGACCGAGCAAATTCTGCGATCGACGTTGCCCGCACCAACCAAGGCAAGCTGCAATTGATGGGCAATCAAACGCTCTACACTATCAACACTCTCAAGCTGGGGCAAGCCGACGCAAATGGGTTACTGTTGCCTGTCGTGTGGCATCCGAGTGCGATCGCAAACAATCCTTTTGCCAACAATGCCTCTAACTATTGGGGCGGGCGAGTCAATTGGCGAACCGCGATGGCGTATGATGCGGTGCAGGCGATTTTGACCGGGTTGAAGCAAAACGAAAGCCGAGACGGACTGCAAAAAGCGTTTTCTAACCCAGAGTTTGCCGCAAAAGGGGCAACGGGCACCATCCAATTTTTGCCGTCGGGTGATCGCAATGGGTCAGCGATTCTCGTCCGGGTTCAGCCCAGTTCTCAAGCTGGAATCGGTTATGATTTTGTCCCCGTCTCTCCGTAAGTCTTTTCACCTGGCTGCTTTATGTCTCAGAAAAATGAAACTCCGGTTCTGATTCTGTCACTCTTGATCACGGCTGCACTATTGGGGACAGGCTTTTGGCTGCTGATGCCGCGATCGCCCGTCAAGCCTGATCCGTTAGCCACAACGAGCCAGAATTTATCGACCAACGATCGCCTCAGTCAAGGTGAACGAATTTTAGTTCCTGTAGAAAGTAGGGCAGACAATCCAGCGTTTGCTCAGGCAAAGCAGGCGGGAGTCGCGGCGATCGTGGCTCAACAATATGGTCAAGCTGTGACCCAGTTTGAGTCAGCCCTGCAAAAGTCTCGCAATTCGCCCGAAACGCTGATCTATCTCAACAACGCTCGAATTGGAAGTAACAAATCTTATACGATCGCCGTTGCCGTTCCAGTCAGCGCTGATCCTAACGGCAGCTTAGAGATTTTGCGAGGGGTGGCTCAGGCACAGAGCGAAGTCAATCAGGCAGGCGGCGTAAAAGGTCTTCCGTTAAAGGTGGCGATCGTCAGTGATGATAATAATCCTGAAATCGCTCAACAATTGGCGAATACATTGGTGCAAAAGCCTGAAGTGCTGGGAGTCGTGGGACACTATGCCAGCGATGTG
Source organism: Phormidesmis priestleyi ULC007 (assembly GCF_003003695.1). Taxonomy (NCBI): domain Bacteria; kingdom Bacillati; phylum Cyanobacteriota; class Cyanophyceae; order Leptolyngbyales; family Leptolyngbyaceae; genus Phormidesmis; species Phormidesmis priestleyi. The sequence continues at coordinate 44,617 of NZ_PVWG01000014.1, read as the reverse complement.
ACTCTTGCCGCCGGGAGTGTCTATAACACTGGCGGGCTGGTGTGCATCTCTCCGATTAGCACAACCGTCAAGCTCTCTGGCTTCGGGAAGTATATTTTTCGTACAGTGCCGAGTGACTATATCGCGGCGGGAGCTTTGGCAGACTACACCGTCAAAACCTTACAACAGAAGAATGTAGCGGTATTTTTCAATTCTCAAAGCGCTTACAGTCAATCGCTCAAATCGGAATTTAGTCGCGCGATCGCTCTAACCGGAGGACAGGTGTCAGGCGAATATGATTTGTCGGCCCCCGATTTTAGTGCAGCGACGGCGGTCGATCAGTCGTTAAAACAAGGCGTAAAAGCGCTGATGCTGGCACCTAACACAGGCACCCTCGATAAAGCGCTTCAGGTAGTGCAGGTTAATCAGCGACGGATGACTCTGTTGGCAGGTGATGATGTTTATGCGCCCAAGACTTTAGAGGTTGGCGGACAGCAAGCCGTCGATATGGTGATTTCGGTGCCATGGCATATTAATGGCAATCCCGGTTCTGTCTTTGCCAAGAAGTCGCGATCGCTGTGGGGCGGCGATGTCAACTGGCGCACGGCGATTTCTTACGATGCGGTTCAGGCGCTGGTGGCGGCGCTTCAGCGTGACCCGACTCGATCGGGCGTTCAGCAAGCGCTTTTGTCTCCAGATTTTTCGGCAATGGGTGCAGCAGAGACGGTGCGATTTTTGCCATCGGGCGATCGCAATGTGGGCATTCAGCTTGTGAAAGTGTCGCGGGGCGATCGATTCGGTTCAGGCTTTGATTTTGTTCCAGTCCAACGATGAGAATTATTTTATGTCTCAAAAAAACGAAACGCCCGCGCTGATTCTTTCGCTTTTGGTGACATCTGGATTGTTAGGCGGTGGGTTTTGGTGGTTTACTCAGCGGTCTGGTTTTGATGCAAGCAAGGTAGCTCTGCCCAATCCACAAAATAGCGCTACTCCTTCAGCCAATTCGTCAAGCCAGCCCAATCCGTCGGCAACTAATCTTACTCAACAACCGCTACCTTCTGGACGGTTTAGCTATGGAGGCAGCACGTCTTGGGCAACGATTCGGCTGTCGGTTGACCCAGTTTTGCAAGCGGCTCATCCAGAGTTTCAATTGCGCTATGTCAATCCGATCGGAAGTCCACCGAGTTCGGGTGCTGGCATCAAGATGCTGTTAGACGGGCAGATTGCCTTTGCTCAATCGTCGCGTCCGGTTTCGGATCAAGAATATCAACAAGCGCAGCAGCGAGGATTTAGCCTCAAGCAGATTGCAGTCGCGATCGATGGGTTGGCAGTGGCGGTCAATCCTGGTCTTAACGTTGCCGGGTTAACGATCGACCAGTTAAAAGCCATTTACAGTGGTCAAGTCAAAAATTGGCAAGAAGTCGGCGGATCTAATGTGCCGATCGTGCCGCTGTTTCGATCTTCAAGTACTCAGAATGTATTTGGCGAAACCGTTCTCGCGGGGCAGCAGCCAGGGGGAAACGTGCAAATTGTTTCGACGACGACTCAAGCGCTGCAAAAACTCGCTGCCACTCCTGGAGGAGTTTATTTTGCGTCCGCGCCAGAAGTGGTGCCTCAATGCACCGTCAAGCCGTTAGCGATCGGAAAATCGCCCGGTCAGTTTGTGCCTCCTTATCAAGCGCCTTTAGTGACGAATTGCCCGACTCAACGCAATCAGTTAAATATTCAGGCGTTTCAGAATGGCAGCTACCCGATCACCCGCAATTTGTTTGTAGTGGTGAAGCAAAACGGCGGCACTGAACAACAGGCAGGAGAGGCGTATGCGAATTTGCTGCTGTCAGATCAGGGGCAGGATGCGATCGCTAAAGCAGGGTTTGTGAGAGTTCGGTAAACGTAGGTTTAAGCTTTGTGCAAAGTGCTAATTGCATCAACGAGTTGCTCTAGATCAATCGGTTTTGACAGATGGAGTTGAAAGCCTGCTGCCAACGCCTGCTGCTGATTGGAGTCTCCCGCGTAAGCAGTCAGGGCGATCGCTGGAACATTCCCCCCTTGCTCTGATAACCGCGATCGAATCTGCTGCATCAGTTTATAGCCGTCCATTTCGGGCATACCAATGTCACTGATTAACACATCGGGTTGAAACGATTCCAGGCAGGCTAACCCTTCAGCAGCGGAGGCAGCGGCCAAAACCTCTGCGCCATATTGAGTCAGTACTGCTGTGAGCAATTCACGAGTATCCGGTTCATCATCCACAATCAGGACGTGAATGCCCGTCAGATCGAGTTCCGGCGCGGGTGATTTATCGGACTGGCTCCCTTCTGGCTCAGCATCCAGCAAAGGCAACCAAACGGTAAACGTTGCTCCTTGCCCTTCACCCTGGCTATCAGCAGCGATCGTGCCACCGTGCGCCTCAACCAACTGACGAACGATCGCTAACCCTAACCCCAGTCCGCCATACTGACGAGTTGTTGAAGCATCTTCCTGGCGAAATGAGTCAAAGACATGCGGCAGAAAGTCGGGGTTGATGCCTTTGCCCGTATCGCTGACTGTTATTTGTGCCTGGTTAGCGCTGCGCTCTAGCCGAATGTCTACCCGTCCATGATTAGAAGTGAATTTGATCGCGTTAGACAGTAGATTCCAAACAATTTGCTGGAGCCGCCCTGAATCGCCCGACACTCGCCCAATCTGAGGTAGCACCGAATGTAACAAAATTGATTTGGCAACGGCGGCGGTTCTAACCGTCTCGATCGCCGACTCAATGACAAACACCAGATCGACGGGAGCGACATTCATATTGAGCTTGCCGCGAAGGATTTTTGCGATATCAAGCAGGTCATCAATCAGTTGACACTGCAATTTGGCATTGCGTTCAATGGTTGCCAGAGCCTCAGATGTTCTAGCCGCATCCCATTTTCGGCTTTGCATCAGTTTTGCCCAGCCCAAAATCGGGTTGAGGGGCGATCGCAACTCATGCGAGAGAACTGCCAGGAATTCATCTTTGAGCCGATTGGCACGTTCAGCTTCGACTCTGGCGAAGCGCTCTTGTTCTAGCAAGCGTTTGCGATCGGTGATGTCTTGCACGTTGCCCAGCATTCGGACTGCATTACCCGCCGCATCATAAAACACCTGACCTCTAGACGCGATCCAGCGATCGCCCTCCGGATGCAGAATTCGATAATCCGACTCATAGTAACCTTGCTGCTGCTGGACAGCACAACTCACTGCTTCGGTAGCGGCGGCGAGATCGTCCGGGTGCAAATAAGTTTTCCACTGCTCATAGCTGGCTTCTGGGGTGGCTGGGTCAAGTCCAAACAGTTGGCAGTACTCTTCCGATACCTGTGCCTTATTTTGGATCATGTCCCAATCCCACAGACCTGAGCGCGTTGCTTTGTGCGCTAACCTCAAGCGGTTAGTACTCTCCTGCAAGGCTTGTTCTGCCTGTTTGCGATCGGTAATGTCTTCGGCAATCCCAGCAAACCGATAGATCTCACCAGCTTCATTTTGCAAGGGAAAACACCGATCGTGCACCCAGCAAATGCGACCGTCGTCTAAAACAATCCGGTACTCTTCGTCAAATTGCCCCGCCGCCGCTTTTGCTGCAAACGCTTTGTCAACCCATTCGCGATCAGCGGGATGAATATAACTGACCCAGACTTGTTGATCGGCGTATATCGCTTGCGGGTTAAGCCCCCACAGGCGATCATAGGCAGGGCTGACGTAAGAAACTCGGTTAGCGGGCATCTCTTTGATCCAGAAGACTGCATCAATATTTTCGGCAAGCTGGCGGAAGCGGGTTTCACTCTCTTGCAACGCTTCCACGTCTCGTTTACGTTCGGTGATATCGAGATCAATCCCCGCCATCCGCACGGGCTGACCGTTTAGATCATAAAAGACTCTGGCCTGAGTCAAGGCCCAGCGCACCCCCCCCTGCGGATGCAGTGCCCGAAATTCGAGGTTATAGTCTTCTCCGGTCGTGATTGCCCGATCGATCGCGGACAGCACTCGCTCACGATCGTCTGGGTGCAGGAGGGAGTTAAACATCTCAAAGGAGCCGTCAAACCCGCCGGGTTCTAACCCAAACAGGGCTTCCAGGTTATCAGACCAGGTAATTGTTCCAGTCTGAATATCCCAGTCCCAGGTGCCCATACACGAGGCTTGCATCGCCAACCGCAAGCGTTCTTCGCTCTTTCGCAGTTCCGCTTCGACCTGGTTGCGTTCCGCCAACTCATCTTGTGCCTGCTGATATAGTTCTGCCTGTCGCAAGGCAATGCTGACCTGAATTGCCAGTTCTTTGAGCAGATCGACTTCTAAGGCTTGCCACGATCGCGGTGCCGCACAGTGATGTGCAATCAGCAAGCCCCAAAAATGGTCGTCGTGCAAAATCGGCACTACCAAGTTTGCCTGCACTTGAAACTGAGCCAACAATCTAATGTGGCACGGGTCAATATTGCTGCTGTGAATATCTGGGATCGCCGTTACATTTCCTTGGCGATAGCGTTTGACGTAATCCTCGGCAAAGGCGACATCGTGAGTCACCGATTCGGGGCGGCTAAAGCGAAGGTAGTTTTCGGCAAGGCAGGGATCATATATGGACAAGTCCAGCAGCGATCGCCACTCTGCCACCACCGATTCGGCAACCACAGTGCCGTTGCCATCGGGTTGCAACTGAAAAATCAGCACGCGATCGGTATGCAGAAATTGCCGCACCGTGGCGGCCGTGGTTTGGAGGATCTCATCCAGATTGAGGGATTGATGAATTTTCTGGGTAATCTGCCAGACGACCTGTTCTCGTTCGATCCGCTGTTGCAGTTGGGTGTGTAGCCGCACCGTGGCGATCGCTCCATTCACCGCCAGATACAAGCCTTCGGGGGTAATTTGCTCCTTCACCAGATAATCTTGAGCGCCCGCTTTCATTGCTCGCACCGCGATCGCCTCATTCCCCTGCCCCGTCACTACAACCACTGGCAGACAAGGTTGGGGCGTGGGGGAGGGCAATTGCGCCAGAAACTCCAGCCCATCGAGATCGGGCAAGCGATAATCGAGCAATACCGCATCCGGTCGGTGCTGCCGCCAAAGCTCCAGCCCTTGCTGCCCTAGCGATGCTTCTAGAATGGTGTAGGAATAGTCCGGGTCGTGCAGCAAATAGCGCTGGTAGAGTTCTCGATCTTCCGGCGAGTCATCGACAATTAGAATCGTGCGCGAGATCACATTCATGGTTTAATCTTCAAATCAATTGGGGAGCGTGGTCACTTCAAACCAGTAATCAACCAGCAGTTGCACATCTCGCTTTAGTTGAGCAAAATTAATTGGCTTAACGATGTAGCTATTGACTCCAAATTGATAGCAGTCTTCAATGTCTTTTGGGTTGCTAGACGTGGTGAACACGACAACCGGAATGCTTTTCAGGTTTTTATTTTGTTTAATTTGGCGTAACACTTCTCGTCCATCGGTTCCCGGCAGATTCAAATCCAGCACAATTAGACCAGGACGGGGGGTAATTTGATCGATATAATCGCCTGTTCGATTGAGGAACGCAAGTGCCTGTTCGCCGCTGATACAGCGCTGAATGGAAATTGGAGTGGACGATCGGCGCAAAAATCGTTGCAGTGCCTCAAAATCTTCATTGCTGTCTTCCACAATTAACAACGGGGTGGGTCTGGCAATCATGCGTCTGCCTCCGCTGCCAGGGTGAAGTAAAACGTGCTGCCTTCAGCCGGAATTGATTTTACCCAAATTCTGCCGCCGTGCCGTTCCGCGATTTTGCGGGCGATCGTCAGCCCTGCCCCTGTGCCGCCGCCAAAGTCGTCCCGTCCATGCAGACGGCGAAAGATCTGGAAGATTTTGTCGAGGTGCTCTGGCGGAATGCCAATGCCGTTATCACCCACATAAAATGTGATCGGAGAAACGTTTCCTGCCCCTGCAATTTCTCCTTCCTGTCCTGCCAGATAGCCAATTTCTATCCATTTTTCTGCTTTGTTGTTGTATTTAATCGCGTTGCTAATCAAGTTGGTGAACAGTTCATTCACCTGAGCGCGATCGCATTTAACCTCCGGCAGGAAACGAGGAATGCGAAACTCGACTTCATTTTGCGGTCGGGCGATTGTCAGGGTGGCGATCGTTTGATGGACTAACTCATCGAGGTTCACCGTTTGGCGCATCAATTCGGCGCGTCCCAATCGAGAGAAATGCAGCAGCGAATTGATCAGGTCTTCCATACGTTGCGTCAGCCGCACCATCGTTTGCAGTTTTGCAACGCCATCGCCATCTAATGCCGTTGCATAATCTTCCATCAAGAAGTTGGCATAGTTGTGAATGCCCCGCAGTGGTTCTTTCAAATCGTGGGAGGCGATGTAAGCAAACGAATCGAGTTCTTCATTGCTCCGCTGCAATTCAAAATTCATTAGCGCCAATTCGTCTGCCTGCCGCAACACCACGCCCACCAGCAAACTTCGCAGTTCAATCACGGCTTCAATTTCGCAAGGTTTCCAGGGCAGCGCAGAAGCCCGCACTGTTTCCTGCCACAAATCAAACGATCGCCGCGGAGACATTCGCAAACTGTTGTCTGCTAAAACTTCGACGGGTTTGTTGGGGTTGCCGCCCCAATTTACGGTTTGAACCACCTCCGGGCGAAACCAGAGAATGTAGTTGTGGTGAACTTTGGAAATTTCCAGCGCTAGCACCCCACTGGCGATCGCCTTGAACGACTCGGCAGCGGGATAATTTTGGGAGAGCGATCGCGTTTCAAATAAGCTTTGATGAAAGTGAGGTTTCATCCAGTTGAGTAAGGCACGAACGTCCGCTTCAGCAGGGGTTTCACCCACGCAGATGCATTGGCTGGCGCTACAGATCACGGCTCCGGTTGCATTCACCAGTTGCAAAAGTTCAGGTTCCAGTTGCACCATGCCATCCAGGAAATACTCAGTCTGAGATAACGCTTCAATGAACTGGGCTTGTAATGTCTTTAACTGCACTTTGTAGGCTGTGTCTTCGTTGGTGACTTTATTTGCCAGTTCTGCCGACATCACCTGCCCAATAAACTCGCAAACTGTGCGGATATTGTAGGAAACATATTTGGGAGACAAATGATGGCAGGCAATCAATCCCCACAGCTTTTGATCCTGCATCAGCGAAATGGACATGGAAGCAGTCACGCCCATATTTTGCAGATATTCCAGGTGAAGGGGAGACACACTTCGCAACACGGACAAACTCAGATCAAGCGGTTGCTGAGTGACAGGATTGTTTGTCGGAGTTAACGCGACAGGCTGGTAGCTGACATCGGGAATTAGCCGCAGCCAGTTAAGGGTATACAGGTGTCGAGCTTGCTGGGGAATGTCGGAAGACGGATAGCGTAAGCCCAGAAGGCGTTTTCTGGTTGGTATCTTCTGCGATCACGCTGCCTGATTCCTCCGCATCAAACTGATAGACCATGACGCGATCGAAGCCAGTAATTCGCCGGACTTCTTTGACAACCTCTTGACACATTTCCAGCAGCGTCGGTGCTTTTTGAATGCGGGTAATCGTGCCTTTCACTTGATGATAAAAGTCGAAAAAGTTGGCATGACTCTCGATGGTATTCGGCTCTAATTCCAGCACAATGAACGAATCTAGGCGATGCACAATGCCATCAAACGCGATGGATTGATGCTGCCGCTCGATCGATAAATTGAGCGGATTAACGCTCTCAAAATCCTCTGTCAAACATTGCTGAATTAGCTTAACCTGCTCGTCACCCAATAAATCTGCCAACGGCTGACCTAGCAATTCCTCGGCAGAGCGATTGAGCAGTTCAAACGTGTTGCGGCTTACCTGAAGGATTTCTAGATTGGAACCGTGCAAAACTAGCAGCACCCCATGAGGTTGAACCAGTCCTGGAATGTGGATCGGTTCGCGATCGCAGTTAGTTAAATCGATTGTCAAATCCAGCGTTTCGTCAGACATTATTTAGATTCTTAAATTTCTCGTTGATTTGGCAGTGCTTCTGGAAAATGGCGATCGAGTAACTGTTGACACTGCTGCGATCGCTCTGCTTCAAGAGTGGTGCTTATCTCTTTCAGCATGGCTTTAATCTGTTTTAGTGCCAGGGGAGAGGGTTGCATATGGGTATTTTCCCATCGATTAACGGTGCTGTAAGTCACACCTAAAGCAGCGGCAAATTGTTCTTGGGTCAATCCAGTTAATTGCCGAAGTTCACGAATTAACCGACTAATTTCAGGTTGCTTCAGCATATTTACCTTCAGCACGAAATTCTAGTGTTTTTTGTGTAAAGCACTATGGCAAACGCTACAGAAAATTGTACCTTAGCCTATGAATTCACTTCTTTGTCTTCTAAAAGATTTAATAAGTTGGGTTTTAACGCAATGGTTGAAACTGAGATCGGAGCGGTTGGGTTGAATCGACATGATCAGTATTAGATGCTCATTTCTAGCATTCTTTGAATTGGACGTAGGGCAGCGAGGCGAGTCTGTTCAGGCAAGGTGATTTCTGGCGATCGAGTCTTCATTGCCAGATACAACTTTTCTAATGTGTTGAGTCGCATATGAGGACACTCGTTGCAAGCACAGTTGTTCACTGGCGGAGCGGCGATGAATTGCTTGTTAGGGGCAGCTTTCTGCATTTGATGAAGAATCCCCGCTTCGGTTGCCACAATAAAAGACTCGCTTGAGCTTTTCTGGCAATAGTTCAACAAAGCCGTTGTCGAACCGATGTAGTCGGCGTGGCGCAACACCGCAGGTTCACATTCTGGGTGAGCGATCACCTCAGCTTCAGGATGCTGAATCTTGAGTTGCACCATTTTCTTCTCAGAAAACGTTTCGTGCACCATGCAGCTTCCTTGCCAGAGCACCATTTCTCGCCCAGTTTGTTCGCTGACATACTTACCGAGGTTGCGATCGGGCGCAAAAATAATTGGCTGATCGGCAGGAATTTGACGGACGATCGACACTGCATTCGCGCTGGTGCAAATAATGTCACTCATTGCCTTAATGTCTGCTGTGCAATTTATGTAAGAAATTACCAAATGATCGGGATGTTTTGCCTTAAATTGGGCAAAGGCATCGGGCGGACAACTATCGGCAAGAGAACAACCCGCGTCTAAGTCTGGCAGCAACACCAGTTTGTTAGGATTGAGAATCTTCGCGGTTTCTGCCATAAAATGCACGCCTGCGAAAACAATTACGTCGGCCTCAGTTTTAGCAGCTTGTTGCGAAAGCCCCAAAGAGTCGCCTAAATAATCGGCAACGTCTTGAATATCAGGATCTTGGTAGTAGTGCGCCAAAACCACCGCATTGAGTTCGCGCTTGAGGTCAGCGATCGCACCAAACAAATCACGAGGCAAGCCGACTTTGGGAGAAGAAAGAGTAGTAAACACAATGGCAACCCGAAAACGATGAACCTCTATTCTAGTATTTATAGTTTAATTTACCAAAAATATCAAGACAAGTTTTAGCAGAAGCTACCACTTAAAAAATGAGATCTATCCCTTGTCAGATTCACTCCCCATTCTTCCTCCCGCATCCTTCTAGAATGGGATTAGTAGCCTTTACCGAAACTTTCAAGCTTTGATCCAATCGGAGACTTTAGAACTATTGGAGTGGTCGCGCCTTTGTCAGCACTTAGCGACATTTGCAGCGACGAAATTAGGTGCGATCGCCGCCCGTCGGCTCAAAATTCCGGCTCGTCAAGCAGACACGCTGACGCTGTTAGCGCAAACTCAAGAAGTCTATAGCTTAGAGAGTCGGTTGCCCAGTGGGTTGCGCTTTGACGGCATTGACGATATTGGTGAAGCGATCGAACGTGCCGCCCTGCAAGGCATTTTGTCAGGAGCCGAACTGCTGGCGATCGCCAAGACATTATCAGGTGCTAGAACGCTGCGACGGACGATCGACAACCAAGACGAGATTCCCGTCTTGAGTGTTCTCGTGTCTGAGCTACGAACCTATCCTGAAATTGAGCAGGAAATTTATCGCTGTATTAACGACGACGGTAAGGTGAGTGAGCGGGCGAGTCCTAAACTGGCTGAGATTCGGGCAAAGCAGAAACAACTGCGCGATCGCATTTACGATTTGCTGCAACGACTTATGCAGCGTCAGGCAAACGCCATTCAAGAGCAACTGATCACACAACGCGACGGGCGATATGTTGTTCCGGTGAAAGCGCCTCAAAAAGATGCCGTTCCGGGCATTGTTCACGATACGTCGATGAGCGGGGCAACGCTTTATGTCGAGCCAAACTCAACGATTCAGTTCAACAATCAACTTCGACAGCTCCAGCGTCAAGAACAGGTTGAAGAAGAAGCCGTTCGACGAGTCTTGACAGAACAGGTTGCTGCGGTTCAAGACGACTTAGAAAGACTGCTCGTGATCTGCACCACGCTGGATCTGGCGACGGCTCGGGCCCGCTATAGCCTTTGGTTAGAAGCCAATCCGCCGCGGTTTATCAACTATGTGGCTAGAGAAAATGTGTCTCCTGAAGTCGTGACGCTGCGTCAACTTCGCCATCCGCTGCTCGTTTGGCAACAGCGGCATGAACAGGGTCGATCGGTGATTCCGATCGATTTGTTCATTCAGCCTCAGATTAAAGTTGTGGCGATTACAGGGCCCAATACTGGAGGAAAAACCGTCACGCTCAAGACTTTCGGATTAGCGATTTTGATGGCAAAAGTCGGATTGTTTATCCCGGCTCGTGAGCCTGTAGAGTTGCCCTGGTTTGATCAAGTTCTTGCCGATATTGGCGATGAGCAATCGTTAGAGCAAAGCCTTTCAACGTTTTCGGGTCATATCCGGCGGATTAGTCGCATCTTGAATGCGCTGACAGTTGATGAAGACTCAACGCAGTCAGAGAATTCTGATTTAAAACTCGTCTCAAATTCTCTCGTTTTATTAGATGAAGTCGGAGCCGGAACCGATCCGACCGAAGGTAGTGCGCTTGCGATCGCGCTGCTCAAATATCTCGCCGATCACGCAGCACTGACGATCGCCACAACCCACTTTGGCGAACTTAAAGCGCTTAAATATGAAGACGATCGCTTTGAGAATGCCTCGGTTGAGTTTGATGATGTCTCTTTGTCTCCCACTTATCGCTTGCTGTGGGGCATTCCTGGACGATCGAATGCGCTGACGATCGCGCGTCGCCTCGGACTCAAAGAAGACATCATTCAAAGCGCTCAAGAACAGGTAGGCGGTGCCTCTGAAGATGTCAACCAGGTAATTGCAGGATTAGAATCTCAACGGCGACGACAAGAAACCAAAGCCCAAGAAGCGGCAAAAATCCTGGAGAGTGCCGAAAAACTGTATCGGCAAGTCTCCGACAAAGCTGCCAATCTCCAAGAACGGGAGCGATCGCTGCAACAGGCGCAAGAAAAAGCTGTTCAGGACGCGATCGTTGAGGCAAAGTCTGAAATTGCGAAAGTCATTCGCCAACTGCAAAAGGGCAATGTCACCGCTCAAGATGCCCAACAAGCCACTGATGCCTTAAACCGCATTGCTGAAAAACAGCTTCCTTCTCGCCAACCTGCCAAACCTAAACCGGGATTTCGTCCGCAGGTGGGTGATAAAGTCCGCATTCCTCGATTGGGGCAAACTGCGGAAGTGATCAGTGTTTCAGACGATGAAGAACTGGTCGTGCGGTTTGGTTTAATGAAGATGACCGTTCCTTTGCAGGATGTTGAGTCTTTGACGGGCGAAAAACCTGCCAAGCGAGAAGAGCGCAAATCCGACGATCGTAAATCTGAGGAAAAAACTCCGCCACCTCCCACGCCAGCAATTCGCACGTCTCGCAACACCATTGACATTCGTGGCAATCGGGTTGCCGATGCTGAAATTTTGCTCGATCGAGCGATTTCTGAAGTCGGTGGAGCGATTTGGATTATTCACGGTCACGGCACGGGGAAACTGCGGCAAGGCGTTCATGCATTCTTGCAGCAACATCCGCGCATCCAGCGATTTGAGTTGGCTCCTCCAGAAGACGGTGGTTCTGGAGTAACGATCGCCTATCCGATTTAGTGAAGTTTTACAGAAATCTCAGTTCAACAGATTTACGGATAATGACTAGACGCTCAAACTTTAGCTTCCAGTGATTTGAGAAATTCGGTATTAACGCCTGATTCACGGGTCAGCGCGATTTTGCCTGTGCGAGCGATTTCGCGGATTCCAAACTTATTTAGCACCTGAACGATCGCGACCATCTTCCCTGGATCGCCTACTACTTCCAACGTCAGCGAGTCTTCTGACACATCCACAACTCGTGCGCGGAAAATTTTAGCGAGTTCGACAATTTCCGACCGATTCGTGCTTCCGGCGTTCACTTTCAGCAACATCAACTCCCGCTCCACACAGGGAACTTCGGTAATGTCTTGCACCTTGATCACATTAATCAGCTTGTAGAGTTGTTTGGTCAACTGCTCAATGGTGCGATCGTCTCCCGGCACCACCATTGTGATTCGTGAAACGCCCATTTGCTCGGCTGGGCCTACCGCGAGACTTTCGATATTAAACCCCCGACGGGCAAACAATCCAGCAATCCGAGTCAAAACCCCGGCTTCGTCTTCAACCAGAACAGAAAGGGTGTGCTTCATCGCCGTATTGGTCAACAGAAAAATCAAGTTTTCCTATTCTATCGTGCAACTTCACGAATACTATTGTGTTTGCCCAAACAGCTTTATATCCTCTCGATCGGATATTATTCTCGCTGTAGGTAGATGCGCTGTGGTGCTCTAACCGTTCTAATTAATTGTGTAGATTTTACGTGGAGCAAAGGCTTTTATGGGTTGGTTACAAAGACTGTTCGGGCAAGAAAAACCCCCAGATCCTCAGCAGGCAATTAGTGGGCAGCCAGTGGCTCAAGCCCCAATGGATGCCTCTGCTGGTTCCCCGGCTGCTGAAGCAATTCCGCCTGAAAGAGTCGGTTTAAATGGCGAATATGACCAAAGCGGGTTAGCAAAACGAGTTGCTCTGGCGTTTGATCAAGATTCTGAAGTCGCTGACCTAGATCACGTTTATGTGGCTCAAACAGGCACCACTGTGGTGCTTAAAGGTAAAGCACCCAGCCAAGAAATCGTCAATAAGCTGGTTGAAATTGCCAACAATGTCAACGGTGCATCGGCGGTTAGTACCGATCAGGTTGAGATTGGCTAATTCACCAAGCTTTTCTAATCTCGATATGTAGCTTGTGCAAACGGGCTACATTTTTTTGACTTGCTCTACCGCCCTGGTACAGGGTATCGAGCGAATGCCAATCGCTTAAACCCGAAACTGAAAGGTTGGCGCGATCGCGGTCGGTGAGCCACCTACTAAGGATGGTTTATCGCCCACGGCTCTCGATACTTCTATGCCGTTCTGTTCTAAAATCACGACCGGATCAGAGCCACCGTTGACTTCAATTCGCTTGACCAAAATTTGTCCGTTTGAGAGACGTTGACCTGCTCTGACATAGCGGGTCGTTGCCTCATTCGGCGCTTTGACGATCGCTTGTGGAACACCCCCTACTACCACAACCCCTGAAACTTCTACGGCTCTCGCTAGAGTTGGTTCTGGGAGCGGCGGTAGGGCAGTAATGGTGGGCGTAGAGGGTTTAGACGCAACGGAGGGAGTAGACGATCGAGAAATCTGTCTTCGAGAAATTGATCTTTGAGCGGGGGGAGTAGGCGACCTTCCAGAAGCGACTGACTGAGGAGCCTGACGAGAACTCGGGAGTTGAGGAGGGCTTGCAGTTTGATCGCCTGTTCCTGACCCGGATGTGTCATTTCCTGCGGGTGTGCCAGAGGTTCCCGCAGGGGTCTTAAAAGTGATTAGTGGAGCTAGACTTGCAAAGGGATCATTCTGGTTTTTCTTGACGTTAATCCCAGCTTGAACTTGACGTGCGCGCTCAGCTGGATCGGTCGATTGCAGCAGACCTGGGATTCGAGCGGCCGCTAGATTTGCTTTCTTGTCACCCGCCTTTTCAGAAACCAAAGGCCTTGAGAAGGGCTGCACCGCTGCTGGAGACGGACTTGCAGGAGGATTATTCGATTGCTCTGAGGCACAACCGCCAACCAATATAGAGAACGCTCCCACACAGGCAATCAAAGACTTCTTCTGCATTTCCTCTCCTCAAGAATTCCGCGCCGATAGGTTTCCAGCCCTGCCTGTTAAATAAAATTAAGTCAATCGCATCTACAAATGATTTTGTACTTCTGCAAAATGCTTAGTTTTGACTTTAACGGGAGAAACTTTGAATATCCCTAGTATGCCCTAAACTTTTGGCGATCGATACACTTTGTTTCACCCAAATAAAGCTGTTCGCTCGGAAGAATTGAAACGGCTGATGATGAAATACTCTCTAGTCTTCAAGTCCTACCATCAATTTTTGAAGTGATTCCAAGCCTTTTTTCACGCGACGGGAGACGGTGACAGCACTGATGCCCATGCGTTCTGCCGTTTCTTTTTGAGTCAAATCATGTAAAAAGACAAACTCTAGAACTTGTCGGGTTCTCATTTCTAGTTGAACAAGCGCCTGCTGCAAACGAATTTGATCTTCTTGAGCAAGTTGAAAGCTTCGATATTGATTATCCGGCACCAAATCACCGATCGTAGCGTTGCCGTTGTCTTCATCTCGAATAGGCGCATCTAAACTCAAAAGTGCCCGGTTTTGACAAGCTACTTTGATTTCTTGCCACTCATTCAAAGGGATTTCTAAGACGGCTGCCAATTCGGCATCAGTAGGATTGCGATGTAAGGTCGCTTGCAGATCGCGAATCACCCATACTGACTGACGCTGAAGCGCTTGCCATCGTCGCGGAATCCGCATTGAGGGGCTTTTGTCGCGTAAATAGTGCTGAATTTCGCCTCGGATATAGGGAATCGCAAATGAGCTAAAGGCGTGACCTTTAGACATATCAAATCGCTCGATCGACCGGATCAAACCAATGCAACCGACTTGCAGCAAATCTTCATAGCTTTCAGTGCATTGGTTGATCCAATGATGGGCTTCTTTTCTAACCAGTCCAAAATTTAGCTCGACAAGCTGATTGCGGGTTTGTGAAGAAGGAGACTTCTGATACTCCCGCAAAAGTTGCAAGCTTTCACTCCTCAGTTCATTGGCGATGAGAGTTGACATGACGAAGTTCAGTTGGTAGAGCGGGTCAATAAATACGCTAGACTCAGTTCTCAGAATTTCTTTAGAAACTGCTGTCATCGTTAACACCACTTTCAGAAGGCTACAGGAATTTGAAAGCGTTGAAAAGATCTAACCTGACGGAGTGATAAACCTTTAACTTCTCTATTTAGCGGACAAGGGTTGTCTACTAATTCCCTAACACGTACTTTCTGAAGTGATGGATTAAACCTATTCTTTATGTCTGATTACTTACTAGAGCATTTCTACTGAATCTAGTTTTTTGGATTTTTTCTCATTACTGCTAACCCTGTCATATCGGAGCGGGAATTTTTTTTGTAAACACGTAGTGGTTTTTTTGACTTATGGAGAGTTCCCTAAAAAGATTGTTTGCAATAAAAAAGGGGCATAGCCCCTCGAAATTAGTGATTTTAAGGCTGGGTCAGAATTAGGAACTTCATAGAAGCTTTATAAAATCTGACCCATTGAATTACGCATTAGGTGCAACTCGTGCGTAGAAAAGTCCACGAATCTTTACCTCACTCGGTTCGCGGGAACCCATGTCTGTATCAGAGGGCTGTAAGCTCTCAAAAGTTCCTGCAATTTCGCCCGTCGTGCCGTCAATTTTGGCAACGCTGAGAGCAATTTTGCCTTTGTCTAGCTGGAATTGCTTGACGTTTTCCTTCCGAAGTTCTTCACTATCCGCCTGACCCGGTAGACCAACCGCGTTGTCATAACCTGTGGTTAGACCGCGACCCTTAGGATCTAAAAAGTTAGAAGTCCGGTAGGATGGAACGCGGAACTCGCCTACTAAGTCAGTAGAGGTGCTGACGCTGTTCTGCCCCGGTTGGCTGTTGGCAACGAGTCCTTTAATGGTGAACAGGAAAGGCACCCGTTCGCCACCCGGAAGCTGGACGGTGGTTGCCTGAAAGTCAATGCCATCTTCTTCTTTAAAGGTCAGGCTGCCGTCTGCATTTGCAGTGAGCGCGCCTGAAACAGCATCGATCGAAGACGTATAGCGAGTCATGAGCTTGGTTGGCACAAACTCGGCTTCCTTGCGCTTGTTGGTCGGCTCTTCTTTGACAAAGAAAGCAGTCGGCTGCAAGCAAAGGCTATTGATAGAGTAGGATTTGCCGTTTTCGAGGGGAATGACTCCACGAGACGTTTCTTCAAGCTGAGGGCAACTGTTAGCTAAACCAGTTCCTACAATTTGGTCATAAGTCAGGGCTTCAGTGCTGCTGGCCGGAGCCTCACTGCAAGCGGTTAACACACTCATGCATAGTGCCAAAAGTGTGACGATTAAAGCGCGATACCTCATGTCAACCTCAAAGTCAATGTAAAAAATCCTGCCAGCGCAATTTCAAATTGACTAGCGTGGAAGACTGCTCTGAGAGCTAACTGCCACAACGGTCAAGAAAGCGCGCTGAACTGCTGCCACGTCAAATCGAAATTTCTATAATTTCTGGAGTGGTTCGGGCGGAACCTCTCAGAGTATTTTACAGACTTTAGTTAACTTTTTAAGAATCCTCTAAGGGATAGATCTTAGTTAAGTCAAAAATTACTGCATCTGAATTGATTAGGAGGGGCGATCGTGAAGCTGAAATGATATCTCCTGATTAAGCTGTTAAGAGTGGGTATGCTTGACCAGGCAGCGTGTGGAGTTTTGAGGGATAGGATTGGGATGGGTAGTGATGTGAATTTTGAGTCAGAATCGCCTGAGTTTGAGCAGATTGCAAATTCAATTAAGAAGCTGGCTGAAGCGTCAAAAGGAGATAGCGTCGGGCTTCTTGCCTTGCTCAGGCTGCTAGAAAGCTTGCACCGAGAAGTTTGTGAGGGGCTTTTTCAAGAGTCTTTGCCAGACAATCGACAGGCACTTTATGCACTCTTGAGAGACATCGAAGCGAAGGGTGGTTGGCCCTATATTCGACGGATGGGGCTGCAATCTTTTCTGATCAATTTGTGTCCAGATGCTTTTGATGGAGATTCCGAGGCTACGGTTTCTGAAACAAATTCTGAGACTGAAGCTTCATAAATCGTAATAGTTGAGCTACGTTCTCATAATTTTAAGAAAGGCGCAGAACGATCGTTCTGCGCCTTTCTTAAAATGGACATAACCAATTGAAACTTGCTGTTATTTATCCGACTGACGGCTGGCGGTTTGGATATAAAGAATCAGCAAAAACACGCTGGGAACCAGCACAAACAGAAGGCTTGCAATAAACCCCAAATCATTAACTTGCATAAAGCCCAGTTCCTATATCAATCTCGGCATTAACACTCTTTAGAATACCACTAAGGCTTAGTTTTAACGCTGACAGCCCCGTGAACTAAAGCTTGGCAAGCCAGCCGATAGGTGGCGGGCTTTTTTTTAAGTTTGCGGTTCTCAAAATCAGTGCGAGGAGAGAGATTGTCTGCGCCTTCTACAATCTCTACAATGCAGGTTCCACACTGACCGTAGCCTCCACAGTTCATCATTTTTCCGCCGAAGGTGTAGAGGTCGATACCCGTCTCGATCGCCTTAATTCTTAAATTTGCCCCGTCGGATGCGATCGCCTCTTTACCTTCCTTAACAAACGTAATGCTGACTGATTGAAACAGTGGCTTTGCGGGGTTGCTCACTGTTTCTGGCTCAATGGCTGGACTCTCATTGGGGTTGATCGACTGGATATTTTCTGCTGGCTGGATATCTGTGTCTGCTGACTGCATGGCTTCTACGCTCCTAACTGAATTCTTTGCGGCTGATTTAGTTTGAAAAACTGCCCATTTGATCTGTAACTTAATCTATCAACAAATTAAGAATTGTTAACGGTCTCTAGCTGAGAATTTGTCCTCTTCTCAGGTATCTGTAATTTGCTTGCAATAGGCTCTAACACTGGTTACACTTCGTTATACACTTTCATTTTTACAGTAACAGTTGTCAAACTATCCACGCTCTTCTTTTTAGGGGTTGCGGGGCATGATTGCAAAGTGAGAAGTCGCCCTTAATCTGGTAGATTTACCAGTACATGGCACTTTAACAAAATGCTGAAAAGAGCGTTGCAGTAGACACAATTTATTAGGAGGAGCGTAGTCAATGGGACTACCCTGGTATAGAGTCCATACCGTCTTGGTGAACGATCCAGGGCGGTTAATCGCTACTCACCTGATGCACACTGCCTTAGTTGCAGGCTGGGCGGGTTCAATGGCGCTGTATGAACTGGCGATCTTTGACCCAAGCGATCCAATCTTGAATCCGATGTGGCGACAAGGCATGTTTGTGTTGCCCTTCATGACCCGCTTAGGCGTATCTTCTTCGTGGGCAGGTTGGAGCATCACGGGCGAGTCAGGCATCGACCCCGGTTTTTGGTCGTTTGAGGGCGTTGCGATCGCCCACATCGTGCTATCTGGTTTGCTATTTTTAGCAGCTTGCTGGCACTGGGTTTATTGGGATTTAGAACTGTTTAGAGATCCTCGCACGGGCGAGCCTGCTCTAGACTTGCCGAAAATGTTCGGGATTCACTTGTTTTTATCTGGCTTACTTTGCTTTGGCTTTGGTGCTTTCCACCTCACAGGGCTATTTGGTCCTGGGATGTGGGTATCTGATGCCTACGGGATTACAGGCAGCGTTCAACCCGTTGCGCCAGAATGGGGGCCAGCAGGATTCAACCCGTTTAATCCGGGTGGAATTGTTGCTCACCACATTGCAGCGGGCATCGTCGGCATTATTGCAGGTCTGTTTCACTTAAGTGTTCGTCCACCTGAGCGACTTTATAAGGCGCTGCGGATGGGCAACATTGAAACCGTTCTAGCCAGTAGTATCGCGGCGGTGTTCTTTGCGGCGTTTATCGTGGCAGGAACCATGTGGTATGGAAATGCGACGACCCCGATCGAGCTATTTGGCCCCACTCGCTATCAGTGGGATGCGGGCTATTTTAAGCAAGAGATCAATCGTCGCGTTCAGACCAGCATCGCCAACGGCACCAGCCCTGAAGCGGCTTGGGGAGAAATTCCTGAGAAGCTGGCGTTCTATGACTATGTAGGTAACAGCCCTGCGAAAGGTGGCTTGTTCCGCACGGGTCAGATGGACAAGGGTGATGGCATCGCTCAAGCTTGGTTAGGGCACCCGGTCTTTAAAGACAGCGAAGGCAGAGAACTCTCAGTTCGTCGCTTGCCCAACTTCTTTGAGAACTTCCCGGTGGTGCTGGCAGATGCCGATGGCGTGGTTCGAGCCGACATTCCGTTTAGAAAGGCTGAATCTAGATACAGCTTTGAACAAGCAGGTGTCACGGCTACCTTCTATGGCGGTATGTTGGGTGGTCAAACCATCACTGACCCTGCTCAGGTGAAGCGCTATGCGCGGGCGGCTCAGTTGGGCGAACCCTTTGAGTTCGATCGGGCAACGCTAAACTCTGACGGGGTGTTCCGCACCAGTCCTAGAGGCTGGTTTACCTTTGGTCATGCAGTCTTCGCTCTGCTGTTCTTCTTTGGTCACATCTGGCACGGCTCTCGCACCATCTTTCGGGATGTGTTTGCAGGGGTTGACCCAGATCTGGCTGAAGAGCAAGTCGAGTGGGGGTTCTTCCAGAAGGTGGGTGACAAGAGCACTCGCAACCAGACTCAGACTTAAGCAATTTGGGTTTGGCGGTTTCCGATTTAGAGAATTGTCAAACCCAAATTGTCGCTTGATTCGCTGGAATACACTCACAACTCAGGACATTCAGATATGGAAAGCGTCGCTTACATTTTGATTCTTGCTCTCGCGATCGGTGTGCTATTTTTTGCGATCGCCTTCCGCGAACCTCCTCGGATTGGCAAATAGCACCCAAAATTCTTGAACCGACACCTGTCTAGCGCTTTACCTTTGGCTAGGCAGGTATTTTTATGTCAAAAAAGCACCCATCTGGTTGAGACAAATTGTGCGACTCAACTCTAGCTACTCTTCAAGCATTCTAGAAAAATCTCTAAATCTGCTAGAATCATAGAGTGTTGAGCCTGACCTACACCTACCGAATCTACCCAGACCTGAACCAGGAACTCGAAATGTTGTTCTGGTTGGAGCAATGCCGCAAGGTCTATAACTATGCTTTGCGCGAACGCAAGGACTGGATTAACTCACGTAAATGTGCCGTCAATGCTTGTAGCCTCAGCCAGGAATACATCATTCCAGCAGACGTACTGTACCCCGACTACTACACTCAAAAGAAAGCCCTGACTCAAGCCAAGAAAGACCTTCCAGACCTTCAGCGCGTCGATGCCCAAGTGTTGCAAGACACGCTGAAACGACTGGACAGATCCTTTAAGTTTATGAAAGAGCGACAATTTGGGTTTCCAAGGTTCAAGAAGTTTGGGCAGATTCGATCGGTTGTGTTTCCGCAATTCAAGGCAAGTCCCCTCAGAGGCACTCAAATCAAGTTGCCGAAAGTGGGGTTGATGCCGATTAACCTGCATCGTCCTGTCCCAGAAGGATTTGACATCAAGCAAGTGCGGGTGGTTCGTAAAGCATCGGGCTGGTATGCTCAACTGATTCTGCAATGTGATGTCTTGGTGCCCGATATCTTGCCGCACGGGGAAGCCATCGGCATTGATTTGGGACTGGAAAAGTTCCTGGCGGTTTCGACCGGACAGTTGATTCAACGACCCCGCTTTTTGTAGACTTGCAAGGCAAGCTGAAATGGCTGCAACGCAAACTGAGAAACAAAAAGAAAGGGTCTGCCAACTACCGGACAGTGCAAGCTAAGATTCGACTGCTGCATGAACGCATTCACACGATTCGCAGAGAGTTTCACTTTCAAACGGCTCATCAACTTTGTAATGACGTTGGTATGATCTTCGCCGAAGACCTCAACCTCAAAATGATGAGTCGCGGGATGTTGGCAAAGCATTGTCTTGATGCCGCGTGGGGTAACTTTCTGGATATCCTGAAATGGGTCTGTTGGAAGCGCGGAGTGTTTTTTGCCAAGGTAGACCCAAACGGGACAAGTCAAACTTGCCCGCAGTGCGGAGCGCATACCGGAAAGAAAGAACTGAGTCAGCGTGTGCATGAATGCGATGAATGTGGCTATATCACAGATAGAGATGTGGCTGCTGCCCAAGTGGTGATGCAGCGTGGACTTGTAGCGGTGGGACACACCGTGATACTGCCTGTGGAGGAAGGTTGCTTGGCACCCCGATGAAGCAGGAAACCTCAAAGGCGACTTTGAGAAGCCCACTTCATATCGCCTAGCGGTTGGTGTGGGAAGATGTCACGATGGTCTGTATTGCCTAACCGATTGGTTGTGAACACACCCTCTTCACCTCGCGAAAAAGACCCATCAGGGCAGTCATCAGGTTCTCCACGCTTTCTGATTCGTCCTGTCGAGCAGCAAGACTTATCTGAAATTGCTGGGATTTTGGCTAAAAGTTTTCATCTGCAACCAGAGTTTATGCGCTGGCTGATTCCCGTGATGAGAATGGGAATTTATGAAGATTTGCGGAACAGATTGAAGTCGGCTCCTCCGCACTATAGCTGTCTGGTGGCGCTCGATCAGGATGACCTGATAGGCACTGTGGAAGTTGGGCTGCGATCGTTCAACCCGTGGCAGCCGCGCACCAGTCAATATGCTTATTTATCAAATCTAGCGGTCAGATCAGAGTGTCGGCGCAAGGGAGCCGCGATGCAGTTATTAGAAGCTTGCGATCGCGTCGTCTTGTCTTGGGGATTTGAAGATATTTATCTGCATGTGTTGGAGAATAACCAGTCGGCAAAGCACCTTTATGAAAAAAGTGGGTATCGGCTGCAAGACACGGATGCGGGCTTGACGACTTGGCTATTAGGTCAGCCTAGACGACTCTTTTTGCACAAGCGTTTGGCATCGATTTCTAAAGCGAATATTCTGACTAATCAGTAACGTTACTGTAAGTTAGGACTAAAGTTTGATCGCGAATGGTCGATCGTTCCTATGCTGTTTGACTCTAATCACTATTGGCTGATAAATGCCCACATTCCGCCCTCTTTGATTGTGAGCGGAGCGAAGTGGACTAGCAAAAATGCCGACGATCCGCTGCTTGCCGTCGATCTAGAGATTATAGATGGCATGATTGCGACGATCGTCGCTTCGGGAACCTATGACACTTACCGCGATCCCTCGATCGATCTGAAAGGTGGCATGGTGTGGTCGTGCTTTGTGGATATGCACACTCATTTGGATAAAGGACACATCTGGAACCGCGCCCCAAACCCAGACGGAACCTTTAATAGCGCACTCACCGCCGTTCAAACAGACGCGGCTAAACATTGGGACGAGACAGATGTCTACCGTCGCATGGAGTTTGGACTTAAATGTAGCTATGCCCACGGGACAAAAGCCATTCGGACTCATATTGATGCGTTTGGTGAGCAGGGAGAAATTGGCTTTCAGGTTTTTAAAGAGTTGCGCGATCGCTGGGCAAACAAACTGATTCTTCAAGCCGTCTCGCTCGTGACTTTAGACTACTTTCTGACACCTGAAGGAGAGAGATTAGCAGACTTAGTGGCAGATGTGGGTGGAGTGTTAGGCGGCGTTGTTTATACGAACCCGGACATCGACGCTCAACTCGATCGCGTCTTTGCTCTCGCCAAGGAACGCAAGTTAAATTTAGACTTCCACACTGACGAAAACGACGATCCTACTTCCATGACACTGAGGCACGTTGCCCAAGCCGCGATTCGGCAGAAATATAAAGGGCGCATTGTTTGTGGGCACTGCTGTAGTTTGTCAGTGCAGGAAGAAACCGAAGCCAATAAAACCATTCGACTCGTTAAAAAAGCGGGCATTGGCGTAGTCAGTCTGCCGATGTGCAATCTTTATCTGCAAGGTCGAAAATCGGGTGCAACTCCTCGGTGGCGCGGAGTGACCCTACTGCACGAATTGAAGCGGCAACGGGTGTCGGTGGCGATCGCCAGTGATAATTGCCGCGATCCGTTCTTTGCGTTTGGCGATCACGATGCGATGGAAGTCTTTAATCTCTCCGTTCGCATCGCTCATCTCGATCATCCCTACAGCGATTGGGCAAACGCTATTACACTCACGCCTGCCGATCTGATGGGTTTGCCCCAAGTCGGCAGAATTGGCGTTGGACTTCCCGCCGATCTCGTTTTATTCAAGGCACGAAGTTATAGCGAATTGTTATCTCGCTCACAGCACGATCGGATTGTTCTACGAGACGGTCAATCGATTGATACAACCTTACCCGATTATGCTGAGTTGGATGATCTCTTCTGCTCGTCCTAAACAGTTGTCAATTCTGACTTAGGATATTGCTACGGAAAGTTTTGATACTAATTTCCCTTCAGAATCGACCTAAGATGCAGAAGAAATGTTCACACAGAACGTCTGATGACTTCGACAAAATCTAGACCTACTAATCTGAATCCGTTGATCACCGATCTAGCAGGACTAGACCTGATCACGGATGCGAATCAGATCGCCAAATTATCTCAAGACTATTACACCTTTAGTCCGGTGCTACAGCCTTTGTTAGCAGACAAAACGGGTGATTTAGTCGTGCGTCCCGTCAACGAAGCCGAAGTTCTCAAAGTGGCAGCAGCGTGTGTGAAATTTAAAGTGCCCCTCACCGTGCGCGGAGCCGGAACCGGAAATTATGGGCAGTGTGTGCCCCTCGAAGGCGGTGTCATTCTTGATATGACTCGAATGAACGCCATTCACTGGGTCAAACCCGGACTCGCCTGTGTCGAACCGGGACTCAAAATGGCGGCAATGGACAAGCAAACGCGCGAAACTGGCTGGGAAGTTCGCATGGCTCCCTCGACTTATCGCACCGCGACGATCGGCGGCTTTATCGGCGGTGGCAGTGGAGGCATCGGCTCAGTCACTTATGGACAACTGCGCGATCGTGGCAACCTTCAAGCAGTTCGCGTCGTGACGATGGAAGATCAGCCGCGCGTGATTGAACTTCGAGGCGACGATGTTTATAAAGTTGCTCACGCTTACGGCACCAACGGCATTATCACCGAATTAGAAATTCCGCTTGCTCCG
Organism: Phormidesmis priestleyi ULC007; assembly: GCF_003003695.1. Classification (NCBI taxonomy): domain Bacteria; kingdom Bacillati; phylum Cyanobacteriota; class Cyanophyceae; order Leptolyngbyales; family Leptolyngbyaceae; genus Phormidesmis; species Phormidesmis priestleyi. Next base: position 20,555 of record NZ_PVWG01000014.1, on the reverse strand, counting down.
GTTTATCCCTGGGCAGAAGTCATTGTCACGTTTTCAGACTTTATGACGGCTGCCAGATTTGGACTCGCTCTCAGCAATTCTGACGGATTGATCAAAAAACTGGTCTGTGGGTGCGCTGCGCCCATCCCTACTTACTTTGCCGCCCTGCGTAGCTACATCCCCGATGGCGCTCACTGTGTTCTGCTGATGATCGCTGAAAGCAGTTTAGAACCCTTGGGCGAATTGATTAAAGAATTTGGCGGCACGATCGGCTATCAAAAAACCGCTCAAGAAGCCAGCAAAGGCATCACCCTCGCTGAGTATTCTTGGAATCACACAACGCTTCACGCTCGCAGTGTTGATTCGTCGCTGACTTACTTACAAACGCTACTGCCTGACGACAATCTTGCCTTGCTTGAGCATCTCTATCACCACTTTAAAGACGAAGTGATGCTGCACTTAGAATTTTTGCGCGTAGCTGGCTCTGCCCGTCCTGCGGCTTTGCAAGTCGTCCGCTATACGACCGAAGAACGTCTCAACCAGATCATTGCCTATCACGAATCTAAAGGCGCTTTCATCTTTAATCCGCACACATACATTCTTGAAGATGGCGGCATGAAAGCGATCGACATTGAGCAACTCAAATTTAAAGAAATGGTTGATCCTTATGGGTTGCTCAACCCTGGCAAAATGAGAGCTTGGCTAGAGCGATCAAGGCTATAGTTTCACAAACACTTCATAGTCAAGCATTCGATCCTACAAAAGGCTATAACACTAAAGAACTGTCCTCAAATAACATCCAGCAGATTTGGCAGAGGCTTGATGAGGATCGCTTAAATAGTGCTGATTTTTAGCAACAACCTCTGTAGTGAACAAGGAACGCACAAGTTAGGGAGTGAAATTTCAGCCTGATGTTTGATTGTATTATCGTAGGTGCCGGGCCCGCCGGGGGAACTGCTGCCTATCATTTAGCAAAACGTGGGCGCTCAGTATTAGTGCTGGAACGAGAAGCCCTGCCTCGGTATAAAGCCTGTAGCGGTGGGGTGTCTCCTGCGATCGCCCAATGGTTTGATTTTGACTTTTCCCCCGCTATTTCGCTCAAGGTCGATTCGATCCGTTACACCTGGAAGCTCGGCGATCCGGTCGAGGCAACGCTCAACACTCCAGAGCCGATGTGGATGGTCAAACGGGATGTGTTTGATCACTTCCTGATTCAACAAGCCCAGCAAAAAGGGGCAGAACTGCGCGATCAAACGGCGGTTACAGGGATTGAATTTAAGGGCGATCACTGGATAGTCAACACGTCCAGTGGTGCGTTAGAAGCCCGCTATTTGATTGCCGCAGACGGGGCAAAAGGCCCGATGGCTAAATGGTTAGGCTTTAAGGAACGCAAAACTCGGATGGGTGCTGTGATGGAAGCCCCGCGATCGAACTCCGATGATCGAGCCCAATTCGATTTTGGCATCGTCAAAAACGGCTTTATCTGGAATCTTCCTAAAGCTGACGGTTACTCGATCGGAACCAGCACTTTTAGAGGTGGAGACTCTGAAGATCTGAAGGCTGACTTAGCTGAATATGCCGCTCTCGCTGGCATTGATGCCAAAAACAGCCAGGTCTATCTCCATCCAATCTGCACCTGGGACGGCGATCAAACACTGCACACCCAAAACGCGGTGCTGGCTGGAGAAACGGCTTGTGTCGTTGATCCCTTTACCGGAGAAGGTATTCGTCCTTCAGTGTTTAGTGGCATGAAGGCAGCAGAGGCGATCGATCAGGCATTATCTGGCGATCGCGCTGCCCTAGCAAACTACACCTCAGTCATTCAGAAAGAATGGGGGGTGGATATGGTCTGGGCACAGCGGCTAGCAGGCGTGTTCTACCGCATTCCGGGCATTGGCTATAAAGTTGGCGTGAAGCGACCTACTGCCACCGATCGCTTGGGCAAAATTATGTGCGGCGAAATGCGCTATGCCGACGTAGCAACTCGTGCATTAAAACGTTTAAGCGGCAGCTTGATTCCGGGGATGGGGGGTTAGACTGTCTTCTCAAATCGATACAAACCAGCCTTTGACTTCAATACGCTATCAGCCTTAATATGCTGAGACGGGTTTTTATTAAGGTCAGTGTGGTCAGCGCCTAGCGGTCTGTGGTGTAATTTCAACCCAGCACAGATCGTTGAAAAATAGTCACATCTTCAACAAAAAACAAACATGAGGACAACATTACAAAATGTTGCGAACTGACTAGGATGGTGAACACAATGCCGCAAAATAATTGCGGAAGGCAGTTAAGTCAAACCGCCTGCGTAGCTAGGATTACCGATCGGTGCCTTGGATTTATTCAACCATTTCCAGCCCAGATGTCAGATTCAAAGATTCCCATCAATGAACTGAGCAACTAGCTCCAAGCAGACTTAACCCAACCCTGACGGAACTCTCGTTTAAACATATTCGGTTACGTTACTTTTGGAGGAATCCATCAATGAGTATTGTCACGAAGTCAATCGTGAATGCTGACGCTGAAGCTCGTTACCTCAGCCCCGGCGAACTAGATCGGATCAAAGGCTTTGTCACCACTGGTGAGCGTCGCCTCCGCATCGCTCAAACCCTGACCGATTCTCGCGAGCGCATCGTCAAGCAGGCTGGCGATCAACTGTTCCAAAAGCGCCCTGACGTGGTTTCCCCTGGTGGAAATGCTTACGGCGAAGAAATGACCGCAACTTGCCTGCGTGACCTCGACTATTACCTCCGCCTCGTGACCTACGGAGTGGTTGCAGGGGATGTGACTCCGATCGAAGAAATCGGCATCGTCGGCGTTCGTGAGATGTACAACTCCCTAGGCACCCCGATTCCTGCGGTTGCTGAAGGCGTTCGTGCGATGAAGAGCGTCGCTGCTTCCTTGCTGTCTTCTGAAGATGCCTCTGAAGCTGGCTCCTACTTCGACTATGTAATCGGTGCAATGCAGTAATCACTGCCTCCGATTTCTCACGCATTCACATTAAGCTCACGCGACTTACGGGAATTAAATCATGCAAGACGCAATTACCTCGGTTATCAACACTTCTGACGTTCAGGGCAAATACCTGGATACTTCTTCACTCGAAAAGCTCAAAGGCTACTTTGCAACTGGTGAACTGCGCGTTCGTGCAGCAACTGCGATCAGCGCTAACGCGGCAGCGATCGTTAAAGAAGCAGTCGCTAAGTCCTTGCTCTATTCGGACATCACCCGTCCCGGCGGCAATATGTACACGACTCGTCGTTACGCTGCTTGCATCCGTGACCTCGACTACTACCTGCGTTACTCCACCTACGCAATGTTGGCTGGCGACCCTTCCATTCTCGACGAGCGCGTGCTCAACGGCTTGAAGGAAACCTACAACTCTTTGGGCGTACCTGTGGGTGCAACTGTGCAAGCCATCCAAGCGATGAAAGAAGTCACTGCTGGTTTGGTCGGTGCTGACGCTGGTAAAGAAATGGGCGTTTACTTCGACTATATTTCCTCTGGCTTAAGCTAGTTCTGAAAGGTGTCAGGGATAGGGTGACTCAGTTCAGATCTTTCTGAAACCTGAAACCCGAAACCTAAAACCTCTTTTGTGAGGCGTTGGAAGTCTGGAATGAGTGTTAGCTCGTCAAAGGCTAGTCTGAGAAATGGTTTTAGCGATCTAACATTGATTCTCGACTTCCAACCTTCCCACTATCAATCTTTGTTTACTATTCAAAAGATTTGCGATCGCTCTCTAAGGTCTGCACCTGCGCCGATCGGCGTTGACATCAAGAGATGCTGGGTCGCTAGCTTTTTGAGAATTTCTCACAGCCCACTAGAGTTTTGAATTGTGATATGAGTTCGTGAACTCAAAACTCAAAACTCAACACCCATCCTCAGCCTACTCAGGAGATTATAAGACCCATGAGAATGTTCAAGGTTACTGCCTGCGTTCCTAGTTTGACCCGCACCCGCACTCAACGGGAACTGCAAAATACTTATTTCACCAAGCTGGTTCCTTATGACAACTGGTTCCGTGAGCAGCAACGGATTCAAAAGATGGGTGGCAAGATTGTCAAGGTTGAATTGGCGACAGGCAAAGCTGGCGCGAACACGGGCATCGCATAAAGCCTGAGTTGAGTCTGATTAAATCTTCAATGTTTGCTAACTCTGAGCATTAGCTGTGGAGGTCAATAAGACCTCCTTTTTATTATCTAAATACAATCTTTTAATACCAGTTAAGAGGGCCTGGCAGTGCCGTGCCCCTACGAGGATCTGTCGCATTCATTGATGAAATTGATATAAATCAATTTATCCCTGCTATACGCCAGAAAAAATACTTTTCACGGTGGCGGAAATGCGATCGAGGTCTTCATTCAGCAACGGCGGACAGTCTGACTGTTGCTCAAGCCTCGCTTCAAACAGTCGTCTGCCTTCGCTAGAGATTAGATAAAGTGCGTAGGAGAGATCACGATCAAGAACTTTTTTTCCTTTCAACGCCTCAAATATGACTTTAAGTGACAGCAAAATCGATGTGACCTGACCCGGAATTGGCGGTTGACCTTGCTGCAATCGCACCAAAAAGGTATCAGAATTTAGGGTTGTTTCGCTGCTTTGATCGATTAGCAAGCGGCGAGCCGTTTCATAATCCACGATCGAGACGTTCTAGAAATGTTGACTGTTAAACTCTAGCCTAATCTTTGAAAACGACAACTGTTTCCAGGTTCTTCTCAAAAAAAAGGGAGAGAACTGAAATTTGTTCTCTCCCTGATTGCCTTCAGGCTCTAAGCCTTCTTGGAGTTTTTTGCGTAGCATTTGAGTTTGCTTTTTGAGTTGTCGTTGACGGGCAGAGCCGCCTTTGCCTTTGTGGTTGCGCCCCTCACGGCGAGGAGACTCCCAGCGTTTGAGCATACGCGCCATATTTAGTTTCCTCGTGGTCTGATCTTATTGAACCAATTTGTCTTTGAAGTGAGGGCAGAAGTATTCCTGCCCTCGTTGACTTATTCTACTTCGGCAGTCTCATCATTGTCATCAACGTCATTAACATCATCAATGTCAGCAGCGATCGTATCCTCATCTTCTAGAGCCGCCTCGGTTGCCACGACCTCGATCGTGTCGTCTCCAGGAACGCCAGCCGGAACCACTTCTTCTTCACCTGTGAGCGGCACGATCGCAACGGCAGCGATCGCGTCGTCTTCATCGAGTCGCTGAACTCGCACTCCCGTTGCCGTACGCGACTGAGATGAAATCGCATCGACCGCTTGCCGAATGATGATGCCTCGGTTGGTGATCATCATCAACTCAGCCCCTTCGTTGACAATGTGCAAAGCCGCCAGCGTGTCGCCTTTCTTGCGGAACTTTGTCACCACAATGCCCATTCCGGCACGATTTTGGAGGCGGAACTGAGTTACCGGAACGCGCTTTCCATAGCCGCCTGTCGTGACGACCAAAATCCAAGGACCTTCGGGAGTTTTGAGTTCTGAAGCGTCGAGTTCAGATGACTCTTCGTTGAGAATGACCTCTTCATCATTGAGTTCGACATCTTCATCGATCAATCCGGCTGCTTGTGCTTGGGCAACGTTTTCCACAATTTGACCAGGCAGAATTGCCATGCCGACCAGACTGTCACCTTTGCGGAGCGCCATCGATCGCACCCCACGAGTCGCCCTTCCTAACGGACGCAGTTGCTCATGGTTGACGCGGAAGTGAATCGATCGACCCAAACTTGAGCCGATGATGATGCTGTCTTCAACACACGCCAACCGCACCCAACGCAGTTGATCGCCTTCTTCGAGCGAGATCGCAATTAGCCCGTTTGAGCGAATGTTGCCAAATGCCGAGAGCGCTGTTTTTTTGATGTAGCCTTTGTTGGTCAACATCACCAAAAACACATTGTCACTGAATTCTGAAACGGGAATAATCGACGTGATTTTCTCATTGTGAGGAATCGGTAGCAGTTGCACGATCGGCATTCCTCGTGCCGTTCTGGATGCAGTGTGAATCTGGTAGGCTTTAGCGTGATAGACAACGCCGCGATCGCTAAAAAATAGAATACTGTCGTGATCACAGCAGGTGAGGAAGTGCTCGACGGCATCATCTTCTTTGATGCGCGCACCCGATTTGCCACGAGTGGCTCGACTTTGCGAATCAAACGCATCCACGGGCATCCGCTTGATATAACCCTGCTCGGTGAGCAAAATTACGGCTTTTTCATTCGCGATCAAATCGATGTCGCCGAGTTCGTCTTCAGACTGCTCGATCACCGTGCGGCGAGGAGTCGCTTGAGTGGCGCGTAGCTCTGTGATTTCGGTTTGAATGATTTCGAGAACCCGCTCACGTCGAGCCAGAATATCTTGAAGATCAGCGATCTGAATCTGTAAGTCTTCGTGCTCTTGCTGAATTTTTTCGGCTTCTAGAGCCGTGAGTCGGCGCAGTTGCATTTGCAAAATTGCGTCGGCTTGTGACTCTGATAACTCATAGGATTCAATCAGTTCTTGCTTGGCGGTCGGTGCATCGGCTGCTCCGCGAATGGTCGCGATGATGCGATCGAGATGAGACAGCGCAATCAGCAGACCTTGCAGCAGATGATCGCGTTCTTCGGCTTTGCGAAGCTGATAGCGAGTCCGGCGTTCGATCGTCTCAATGCGGAAGTTTAAGAAAACTTCGAGAAAATATTTAATGGTCAACAACTGTGGCTCGTTGTTCACCAGTGCCAACATATTCGCCCCAAAGTTTGCCTGAATCGGGGTTTGCTTGTAGAGGTTGTTGAGCACCACACGCGGATAAGCATCGCGCCGCAGCTCGATCACGATTCGCATTCCGTCGCGATCGCTCTCATCGCGCACGTCAGAAATGCCGTCAATCTTGTGGTCATTAACCAGTTCGGCAATCTTCTCGATCAGCGATGCTTTATTGGTTTGATAAGGTAGCTCGGTGATGATAATGGCTTCGCGATCGGGTCTGCCGCGATGCTCGATGGTTTCGATCGAGGCGACTCCGCGCATGGTGATCGAGCCGCGCCCGGTCAGGTAGGCATCGCGAATACCCGTTCGTCCCAAGATCTGTCCACCCGTAGGAAAGTCAGGGCCGGGGATATATTGCATCAACTCCAGTTCGGTCAGATCTGGGTTGTGAATCAGCGCCGTTAACCCGTCGATCAATTCGCCCAGATTATGCGGCGGAATGTTGGTAGCCATGCCAACCGCGATCCCCGATGAGCCGTTGAGCAATAGCTGAGGAAGCCGCGCGGGTAAAACGGTTGGCTCTTGCTGAGAACCATCAAAGTTATCGGCAAAATCAACGGTTTCAGATTCAATGTCTCGCAGCAGAGCATTGCTGGTGAGCGTGGTCAAGCGACATTCGGTATATCGCATAGCGGCAGGCGGATCGTTGTCGATCGAGCCAAAGTTGCCGTGACCATTGATCAGGGGCGATCGCATTGAGAAGTCTTGTGCCATTCGCACCAGGGCATCATAGACTGCGGTGTCGCCGTGAGGGTGATATTTACCTAGCACTTCGCCGACCACACGCGCACATTTACGGAAGGGACGCTCAGGGGTTAAGCCTAATTCGTGCATGGCATAGAGAATGCGACGATGCACTGGCTTTAAGCCATCTCTGGCATCTGGCAGTGCCCGACCCACGATCACGCTCATGGCGTATTCCAGGTACGATCGCTGCATCTCGCCTCGGAGATCGGTGGGAACGATCCGTTCTGTAGGTATCTCCTGGGAGAAGGTCATAGGGTGAAAAACTCCGAAAATGCAAGCATGGATTTGACGATCGACACAGATAGCTAAAACTCAATAATTAAGCGCTTTAAACTAGTGTCGATTATTACTAGGATTTTAACATATCGTGGCATTGGTCGGAGTAGCTGAGTATCATCAGATACATAGAACTATCTCTGGTCGAAAGATTCGATTCTAGAGGCTAAAATTCGGTTTGAAAAAGTTATTTTTGTACAGAGATTCAGTCCTCAGAATAAAGCCTGTATCCTTTTTCTATCAAGCGATTGCTCAATTGGATGATCAGGAGTTGTGTGGTTACTAATTCAATCCACAAGATTTACTAGAATATATTTTTTGATCGACGACCGATTCAAGAGTTTCAACGGTCAAAATAGAAAGGATTTTTAGCCCTTATTTTAGCGATCGCTCGACCCAAATTTTATGACGTTCCCTATCATTTACTCCGATCAATTCTTGCTCCATGAAACGGGCTATTTTCACCCCGAAAAACCGGAGCGGTTGAGGGCAATTCAGCAGGCGCTTAAAGCAGCACCTTGGGCAGATCTGTTGGACTGGCGAAAACCGACTTCAGTTGAGGCACGATCGCCGCTGGCTTTTGTGCATCAAGCTCACGATCGCCGCTATATAGAAGCCGTTCGGCAGTTAGCAAATCGGGGTGGCGGTCACATTGATGGTGATACGCCTGTCTCTCCGCGCAGTTTTGAAGTGGCGCTGCTGGCAGTCAACGCTTGGATCGATGGGGTAATTTTAACCCTGACCACAGGAGAGCCGAGCTTTGTGTTAATGCGCCCGCCCGGCCATCATGCCGTTTCTGATTTGGGTATGGGATTTTGTTTGTTGAGCAATGCTGCGATCGCGGCGCTCTATGCTCTCGATCATGGCGCAAATCGCGTTGCCATTCTCGATTGGGATGTGCATCACGGCAATGGCACTCAAGCGATCGTCGAAACTAATCCCAATATCGCCTTTTGTTCACTACACGAGTCGCCACAATACCCTGGCACGGGCAGCGCGAACGAGCGAGGGTTTCACGACAACGTGCTAAATTTGCCGATGGCAGCGGGGAGTACGATCGTCGATTATCAGCCCCTATTTGAGTCGAAAATTATGCCGTTTTTAACTGACTTTCAGCCTGATTTGCTGATTGTTAGTGCAGGTTACGATGCCAATCACGACGACCCGTTAGCCAATATTTCGCTGAAGCCTCAAGACTATGGCGTGTTTACAGATTATTGCTTGGCGCTAACTCGGCGAATTGTCTTTGGGTTAGAGGGAGGCTATGACTTAGATGCGCTGGCGCGATCGGTGGTGGCAACCGTCGATCGGTGCCTGATCTAGAGACAAATTTATGAGCAATACCTTGATCTTGAGATAGACGCGTAGAAGCAGAATTGGAACTAAGCTACTAACACCAACGACAAAGATCTTTGAATGCTAAAAAGTCCAGCAGAATAAATATTATGCAACTCCAAATTGAATGCAATAACCTGCTCCACAGCCAGGAACTCTGCTGTCTATGTGAACAATCTTTTGAATGCAAAGAAGCACGAGTGATTGTTTGCAACGATCAAGGATCAGGATGTGGAAATGCCTGCCCTGAGTGCATTAGTCAAGGCTTTAGCTGGATTAAAACTCAGTTTGAGCAATCGAACCGCTCTCAGAGAACAGGGCGGGATTATCAGAGAAAGACACAAGGAGTTGCGATCGGTGCATAGTCACAAATTCTATCAATCAAGGATTAACCTGACACTCAAAACCTGTCTTCACTCTTTGATGATCAGATGGTTTTGAGCGTCTACCACGATCGTTCCTTGCTGCTGAAGTTTGCCTAAAAGACGAGTGACTGTGACTCGCGTTGTGCAGCAAGCACTGGCAAAATCTTGATGAGTTAGCCGCACTCTTAGTCGGGTTCCTTGGGCGACGGGTTGCCCGATTTCCTGCTTGAGCAGTGACAGCAACCGATTCAAACGGTCTTGCACCCGAAGCTGCCCATAAATTGTCAAAAAGCTCTCTGTTTGTCTGAGACGCTGATTCATTGACGGCAGCAGCGCTTGAGCGAGACGAGGTGATTGAGAAACCTCGGTCAGGGGAATTGACACAAGTTGCACGGTGGCCAGCGCGATCGCTTGATAAGTCTGAAGTGAGGTAAAGCTCGACCCAAACACCATGCCATCGGTGGCCAGCCCCACCAGCATCTCATCGCCACTGTCAGATAACGTCGTCAGTTTCACCAAGCCTTGCGCCACCAGCCATAAGGCTTGCGTATCTAGCGGAATCACTTCGCCCTTTGTGTAAGTCTGCATCGGTCGGTCTTGAAAGGGCGTATAGTCACCTTGTTCTAAGGCAGCTTCTGCTCGCTTGCGTTCGGTGATGTCGCGCACGAGCCAGCGCAAAAGAGGTGCATTTTCGGGGTAGCGAATTACGTCAACGGTGAGCATCGCATCAAACACTTCATTTGAGTGCCGTTGCAGCCGCACATAAGCATCTACATGGTCACGCTGTGCAAGCTGAGAGAGTTTGGCTCTAAACAACGGACGATCGTCGATCGCGACTACACTAACTAGAAGTTTGCCGACTAAAAACCGCTGCTGTCTCGAAAGCAGTGCCACCGCAGCGCGGTTTGCCTCGCGGATGTTGCCCCCCAAGTCGGTGACGAGATAAGCATCAGGCGCAAACTCAAACAAGTTTTGATAGCGCTGGCGTTCAGCTTCGGTGCGATTGCGGGCGACTAGAAGTTCTTCATTTTGGCGAGTTAGCTCCTCCATTGCAACTTGCAATTCTTCGGAGGCGACTCCTAATTCTTTGAGAGCAACAGGCAATAATTCGGGTGATGGAATCGGAGTCGCGTTTGCATCGTGACAGAGAATCGACAAACGACCATACATCGTCTCAACTTGCTGGCTCAAGAGATTGATGTTCATTCTTGCCTGCTCAACTTTTAATCTTGGTAGGATAGACAACTTGAACTAGCGACACAAGTAACCGAAATGATGATCTTAAGAATCTTTGTGTTGGAAATCACACTCTGACTTCATAAGAATTTTGCCGCTATTTCACGACTGACTCCTCGAAATTAACACCAATTTTAAAAACAATTGCGATCGTTCCAAACGATCGCGTCAGGGCGGTTTTGGGGGTGTGGCATCGCCGTGCCCTCTTGCAGGATTTGTGTAAATAAAAACCTCTAGAGGTTTAGCGCTAGAGGTCGGACAGTTAAATGCTGAATCCTAGATACACAGCCGATTGTTTCGATTTCGGAAAAGTTCAAATATTTGTTTTGCAGCTTGGTTAGTCAGCATCGCAAGGCTTGACTTTCTCTAGCAGTGCAATCACGGCTAACTCTTCCGATCGCAGCGCATACGCATCTTCTGCCACTACATCGACAAATTGCTGCATCACCTCATGCAAAGACGCATCCATATAAGCCTCTAAAACGGCGGGATGCACATAATATTTTCGACAGGTTGCCGGACGGTTGCCTAAGTGAGCCGCGACGGTTTTAAGCGCTTGTGTGATGTTCTTTTTGGCAGCCGTTTGCGAGGTGAAGATCCCGATTTCGACCAGGTGGGATGCTGCTAAAACGGTGCCTGCCCAGGTGCGAAAGTCTTTTGCTGTAAAGTCATGACCCGTGATTTCTCGCAGATAATCATTGACATCGGTTGACGTAATGTCTTGAGGGTGCCCGTCTTCGGCGATGTATTGAAACAACTCTTGACCCGGAATTTCTTGACAGCGCTTGACGATTTTTGCCAGCCGTCGATCGCTCACTTCAATGTCATGATCAACGCCACTCTTACCCCGAAACTGAAACTGAATTTTAGACCCATGAATCTGCACATGCTCATCGTGCAGCGTCGTCATGCCATAAGAATGATTGGTCTTGGCATACTCTTCGTTGCCCACGCGAATGCGAGTTAGCTCCATCAACTTCACGATCGCCGCCAGCACTTTAGATTTAGGCAACCCCGACTGCGATAAATCGTGATCCAATCGTCTGCGAATCTCAGGCAACGATTGGCTAAACGCAATCATGCGCGTAAATTTTGTCTGATCGCGAACCGATCGCCACAAAGGATGATAGCGATATTGCTTGCGTCCTTTTGCGTCGCGCCCCGTCGCCTGCAAGTGACCATTCTTAAACGGACAAATCCACACATGATGGTAGGCAGGCGGAATTGCCAGCGATTCAATCCGCCGGATTTCGTCAGGGTCACGCACCGTCTTGCCATCTGCCCCCACATAAGTGAAGCCTTTTTTGCCCGATCGCTTCCGTTCAATTCCAGGAATGTCATCTGTGACATACCGCAACCCGACCGCCTCAGCCGACTCTATGGGGTTGGTCAGAATCTCAGCAGAAATCGCGATTTCGCGCTCGTCTTCTACATGCTGATTAAGTTTAAGCTGCATGAATGGTTTAGTTAAGAAACTATAGTGCCCTATACATTCACCCTAAGCAATCTGAGATAATCTAAAATCTGCACAGCAGCATAGGTGTCAAAAATGATGGGGCAGAATCTTGACCTGCGATCGCACTTGTTAAATGGCAATGATTGTTTGCGATGTGCCCTCCTAATGTGATCAAAGACTATGCAAATTAATCTTCCTGACGTTTTGGCAGAAGTGACCGCCGCCTTTGAGCGCTATGAAGCGGCTCTGGTAGATAACGATGTCACCACGCTGCATGAAATGTTTCTCAAGAGTTCTCACACGATTCGCTATGGCGTGGCTGAAAACCTGTATGGATATGACGCGATCGCCGCGTTTCGCGATGCTCGTTCTCCGGTCAATCTCGATCGGATTTTACGAAACACCGTCATCACTACCTACGGGCAAGATTTTGCGACTGCCAATACAGAGTTTCAGCGCAAAGGCTCTGGGTTAATCGGACGGCAAAGTCAAACCTGGGTGAAGGCTCCTGAAGGATGGCGCATCACATCTGCCCACGTTTCACTGATGGCCTAATCGTGAAGTAGGGTTGTTGATGAATTTGTTCAAAGCCCCATATCAGTGTTTTAGTCCATTTCAATGGACTTCTGCTATTAGCCCGGAACTTAAGTTCCGGGTGGGCTTTCGAGTCAACTAGGCACCGACCACAGCCCGCTTCTTCGCAGGCTTTTCGACAGGCTTTTCTTGAAGCACCTGATAATAGAGTTTGCTCAGTTGAGCCGCTACCCCATTCCAGCTAAAATGCTCTTCGACGCGCTGACGGCCGGTTTGACCTAATTGATCGCGCCACTTTGAGTCAGACAAAATTCGGTCGATCGCCACCGCAAACGCCGCCTCATCTTTTGCCGGAGCCAGCAATCCCGTCTCTTCAGGAACTACAGTGAACTGCAACCCACCCACATCACTGGCGACGACTGGTGTATTGCTGGCCATCGCTTCGATCGCAACCAATCCAAATGGCTCATAGTGGCTGGGCACGACTGAAACATCTGCCGCCGCGTAATAGAGATGTAGGTTATCTTCACCCAAACGACCGGGGAATAAGGTCATTTCTTGCAGTCCCAACTCGGCAACAATGCCTTCAATGCGCTCTCGCTCAATGCCATCACTTTGACCCGGACGGCTGCCGCCCCCAATCACTAGCTTAAGATTTCCTTCACCTCGCAGCTTTGATTGACCGACTGCCCGCACCAGCGTTTCGATGCCCTTACGACGATCGAATCGCCCTACATAAAGCACGACTTTATCTTCAGGTGAGAACCCTAATAGCTGACGTGCCCTGGTTTGAGAAATCGAGCCAAATCGACAGATATCAGTGCCGCATGGAATCACGTCAATATTGCCGTGGGGTGAAACCAGCGATCGCATATGTGCCATCTCTTGAGGACTGGTGGCTACAATCCTATCAGCAGTTTCGAGACAGGTTTTCTCACTGGCAAGCCGCGTTTTAGCCACTAAAGGAATCGTCGAAATCGACTGATATTTCACAGCGCCCAAAGAGTGATAGGTGTGAAGCTGCTTGAGCGGTTGCAGTTTCTTCAACTCCATGGCGATCCAGCCTGACATCCAATAGTGAGTGTGCACTAAATCGTATTCGATGCCATTTTCGGCTTGAAAGCGTCGGAACGATTGTACAAACTCTGGCATATAAGGAAACAAATCATCTCTAGGAATGAATGCTTCTGGACCTGCGGTCAAACGAATCGTGCGGCAGTGACGGCTGTGCTCAACAATTTTAGGTTGTGTGGCATCAGACTGCCGGGTAAACATATCAACTTCCCAGCCTTGACGGGCAAGGGCTTCACCCACTTGGCGAACGTAGACATTTTGTCCACCTGCTTCTTCTTTGCCGATTTCAATGGCAGGGTCGCCATGTTCAGAAATTAGTGCAATTCTCTGCCTTTGACCTAGAAATAGCATAGTTTTATTTACCAAAATTCGGTGAATAGAAGGGCGTTAAAAACTCTGATCAATCGCGTATGCAAAACTTAATTGACTCTTAAGTTACAGCCAAACCGCGATCGAGCAAATCAGTCATGGGAAAGAACTATCGAACGATTTCAAGTGGCTTTAAGGATGAGAAAGCCTCAAAGTGCCTCACACCAGCTACGACTTTTGCTCACGTTTTGCATCAAAAAATCTTTACGACTAACCAAACAGATGGCTAATCAACAACCTCGTCCTATCCTTCCTTATTGCTAAACTTCAATTAGATTCATCGGCTACAAGTTATACAGAAGCTCGATCTCAGGTCAAGCTTTGACGTTTCAGGAAACTCAGTAACTAGATGCGATCGCACGTTGAACTAATAAGATTGCTGATTGTGAAGTCGGTTGACTAAAGAATATCCTACTTGAGGCAATTTTGCAAAATTACTCAAATTAATCAGTTGTTTAAACCACTTTTATGAATAAGTCCACTCACAACATTTGACTAGAAGACAGATTTGCGAAGTGCCTAAAACGAACGATCGACAAATCACATCTAACTTTTTGTAGATTTACCAAACTCTAAAGTTGTCACAAAAAATGGGGCAGATCTCTCTACCCCAAGGCAAAAAACAAGGCTGAATTAACGTCAGTTCAACGGGGTTTTCGCTTCGTTCTCAGCAGCTTCTGTCCCCTAAATCCCCCATTCTGGGGGACTTTGAACCGGAAATTTTGGCTTGAAGTCCCCCAATTTTGGGGGATTTAGGGGGCAGCCCGGATTGGCAACCGTAGCGAAAAGCTTCATCGAATTCACGTTGAATTAGTACAGACGACTCAAAACATAATCGGCTAACTTGGTTAGCGCTTGACGAGACTCAGAGATTGGCAGATCTGACAGATGCTCGATCGCGGCCTTAGCGTGATGTGCCGCTAAAGCACGCGATCGCTCAATGCCACGACTATCTTTAATCAGCGCCAACGCTTGCTCTAAATCACCTGCTTGAGCAAACTCTCGCTCAATCAAGACTTCTAGATAGGGTTTTTCTTCAAGTGCGTAGAGAACCGGAGCCGTCAAATTGCCACTTTTGAGGTCAGACCCCGCAGGCTTGCCCAAACTATCGATCGAGCCTGTGAAATCTAAAATATCGTCTACAATCTGAAACGCCAACCCAAAATCACGACCATAGCCATAAAGATGTTGGGTCTGGGCTTCGGGTAAGTCACTCAGCACAGCCGCCGCCTTAGCACTATTAGCAATTAAAGAAGCCGTTTTGTAATAGCTTTTTTCAAGATAGGCCTCGATCGACATGATAGAAAATCGGTTTAGCCCCTGCTGAATCTCGCCTTCTGCAAAATCTTTGATCACTTCTGACAGCAGTTTGACGACCTGCAAGTTGTCAAGATTTGCGAGATACCAAGACGATTGAGCAAACAGAAAATCTCCTGCCAACACTGCAACTCGGCTACCAAAACTGCTGTGAACGGTCGGAATGCCCCGCCGGACTTCCGATTCATCTACCACATCATCATGCACGAGGCTTGCAGTGTGAATCATTTCAGTGATTTCAGCAAGTCGCCGATGGCGTTCGGTCATTCCTTGATTAGGCATTGTTGCCCGTGCCACTAGGAAAACGATCGCGGGGCGAACCCGTTTCCCCCTGGCTCCAAAGAGGTGTTCTGCGGCAGCATAGAGAATGGGATGACGAGCACCAATTAACTGTTTAAGGTTCTCCGTCAGCACACAGAGGTCTGCTTCAACCGGGGAAAATAGGGAGGTTGCTGAGGTCATGAATAAGCCAGCGAAGGGGCGACATGGTTAAGAAACTTTACAAGTCCTGACTTTATTTTAAGATAAGCACTGGGTTCGTGGAATATCAAGGCAGAAAAAGTTTGAGATTAGCAGCCAGTTTAGTCAAAAAACGTAAATTTGATGAGATCCCTCGCTGCGGTTGCACCTCTGGAACGCCCCCTAAATCTCCCACAAGTGAGGGACTTTGAACTGAAAATTGGGTCTGAAGTCCCCCAGAATGGAGGATTTAGGGGGCAGAAGCACTTTACAACAGAGCGAACATCCTCATTGAACTGACGTTAAAAAAAGCTGTTCGAGATGCTTTAGCCAACCGATTAATGTCGGACGATCGGTCTTGCAGGTTGCTTCGCGAGGTCAAGGCTGACGTGAGTGGAATTATTTGGGTTCTTCAGACTTCCCAATCACTTCTCTGACTCGATAAATGGGTCTGCCCTGCGATTCGTGATAGGTTCTCATCGACAACTCAGCTAACAGCCCAAAACTAAATAGCTGTAGCCCTGACAAAAATAGCAAGACCGCCAAGATCAGCAGTGGACGTTGCCCAATACTCTCCCCAAAGGCGAACTTAACATAGGCTAAATACAAGCCTAATACGGTGCCTGAGATCAGTGCTAGCAGACCAAACAAGCCAAACACGTGCATCGGACGAGTCAAAAACTTCCGCATGAAGAAGATCGTGAACAGATCCATAATCACGCGGAAGGTGCGGTCTAAGCCATATTTGCTTTGCCCATAGCGACGAGCATGGTGACGCACTGAAATCTCGGTGATTCTCGCGCCTTCGATAAAAGCAAGCGCGGGCAGAAATCGATGTAGCTCTCCGTAAAGATTCATATCGGCAACCAGTTCTGCACGATAAGCTTTGAGCGAACAGCCATAATCGTGGACACGCACCCCGGTGACTCGTCCGATTAGCCAGTTGGCGATCTTAGAGGGCAAGACTCGCGTGAGAGAAGCATCTTGTCGATTTTTGCGCCAACCGCTCACCAGGTCGTAGCCTTCTTCTAATTTCGCCATCAAAATGGGAATGTCTGCGGGGTCGTTCTGTAAATCACCATCTAAAGTAATGATGATTTTGCCTGTAGCGTGGCTAAACCCGGCGGCGATCGCGGCCGTCTGTCCATAATTGCGTCGCAAAATCACGGCTCGTAAATCTGTTCGAGTTTGAGCTTGCTGTTTGAGAAGCGCATCGGAACCATCTTGAGAGCCATCATCGACACAGATAATTTCGTAGTGAATCTGCTCGGCAATCAGGCTGGTGGCGATCGCGTCTAACAATAATGGAATGCTCTCGACCTCGTTATAGATGGGCACCACCACTGAGAGGTCTGGCGATTGAGACGCTCGATCGGGAGCTTGAATTCCATTCGTGGCGAGAGACAGATTCATGAGTGGCTCGGCTCTAGAGATGCAGAACAGGAGAGAGCGATGGCTCAAACTTGAAGAGTCTAGCTTATCAGTTAAAGATGGGTTTGCAGAAGTCTACGGTGCGATCGGGTGGGGGCGATCGCGTCAAAAACTGAGTGCAGCAGTCAAAGCATAGGTCGTATTTTTAGGTAGGTGTGCTAGTTGGTTGAGGCAGTTGTTCATAGCCTAAGTATGCTCCTCAACATTGGGTGTTCCAGTACTAACTTAGCTCTAGAAAAGGTAGTATTGAAAAGCTAAAAGGCGATCATCTCTAAACAATGATTATTTCTCACTTAATTTTGAAAAACTGGAGAAACTTCCGGCACATTGAAGTTGACCTTAGAGATAGAGTCTTCCTAGTTGGTCCTAACGCCTCTGGTAAATCTAATTTTCTTGATGCCCTAAGATTTTTACGAGATCTCGCAAAAGATGGCGGCGGTCTGCAAAAGGCTGTTAGAGATCGCGGAGGACTATCTAAAATTAGATGTCTATATGCAAGACGATATCCAGATGTTGAAATAGAGGTACATTTGTCAGAGAACGAACTACAGCCACCTACTTGGAAGTACGGCATCGGAATTAAACAAAGAAAAGGTGGGCAGAACGACCCTGTTCTCTCATATGAGAAAGTTTGGAAGAATGAGAAGCAATTAGTCAACCGTCCAAACGATGAAGATGAGAAAGATAATTTGCGTTTAACTCAAACTTATTTAGAACAAATTAACGCAAATGCAGAGTTTCGAGAAGTCCCAAAGTTTCTTGAATCGATCTTATACTTGCATTTAGTGCCTCAACTATTACGTCATCCTGAAGCTTTTAGTGGGCCAGGAGTTCAAGAAGATCCTTTTGGCAGAAATTTCTTGGAGCGAGTTACTAAGACTCCAGAGAAAACCCGGCGGTCTCGTCTAAAAAAGATTGAAGATGCTCTAAGGATTGCAGTTCCTCAGCTAAAGCAGTTGACTGATATTAAAGATGAAATGGGCATTCCTCATCTTGAAGCAGTCTACGAACATTGGCGACCTGGAGCAGGTAAGCAGCGTGAAGATCAATTTTCAGATGGAACAATACGTCTTATTGGTTTGCTATGGTCTCTTCTTGAAAGCGATTCTCTTCTGTTGCTTGAAGAACCAGAATTATCTCTAAATGCTGGTATCACTGCTAAACTTCCCTCGTTAATCTATCGACTGCAAAAGGCGAAAAAGCGACAAGTTATGCTTAGCACTCACAGTGCCGATCTGCTATCAGATGGGGGCATTGGTGGCGAGGAAGTTTTAATGTTGACACCAACTGCCGAAGGTACAAAAGCTGAATTAGCTTCTTCAATCGAAGAAGTCAGCAGTCTTCTTGATGCGGGTTTAACTGTTGCTGATGCAGCTTTACCTAGAGCAACTCCTAAACAGATTGAGCAACTGAGCTTACTTAGATGACTGATATTCCAATTAATTTAGCGGTTGAGGATGATCTAAGCGAGGCAGTATTGAAGGAAATACTGAAGCAGTCCAAAAGACCATTTTCTGTTGGAACTTGCTTGAAGCGACAGGGCTATGGTTATCTCAAAAAAAATCTTCCAGGTATAAACAAGGCTGCAAAAGGATTACCGTATTTAGTGTTGACAGATTTGGATAAAGCCGAGTGTCCACTAGCCTTAATCTCAGAATGGCTATCTCAACCAAAGCATCCGAATCTAATTTTTCGAGTTGCAGTCACAGAAGTAGAAGCTTGGCTTTTGGCGCATCGTGAAGCGTATGCAAAATTCCTTGGTATTTCAGTAAGTTTGATTCCTGATAATGTCGATGCAGTGCCTGACCCTAAGCAGTTACTAATTGATTTGACTAGAAGATCGAGAAAGCGCACTCTCCGCGACGCAATCGTACCTGCACCAAAAAGTAGTGCCAAAATCGGTAGAGACTATAACGGTCAGCTTATTCAGTTTGTTCAGCAGAACTGGAAAGTTGAGCTTGCAAAGACTCATTCTCCAAGTTTGGAAAGAGCAGTAAATGCAATAGTCAATTTTGAGCCTATCTGGAAAACTTAAAAAAGAATTCTTGGTGTGTTCGCTTTCCTTTTATCAATAGCCACTAACGCCAACTAGTCCAATAACGCAGCGCGGCCATTTGTATAGATTTTCTTCGCTGAGTTCGAGGTCTACCCTCCCTTTGGCTGATAGCTCTCTACAACTCGTCCCGCGCCTCTCATTTGTGCGTAATAAGTCCGACTCACCGCATCGCCTCGATCGGATAGTTCATCAATCCCATTGCGTCCTTGATCTTTGCCGGAACTGTGGATGTAGCGATCGCTGCCTAAATGTTCAAAATGTTTAGCAATCGATCGGGCAAAGAACTTACCCGATCGATTGTTAAACAGTTCCCCAACGCCCAACTTTCTAGAGTTGAATGGTGACTTTGTTGTGCAACTCCTCCACTTGAATCAATGAACCGTTACCCACGACGATGTTGAATCTCGCCAGCGATCGCTCAATTTGATATCCCGGCAACACTCGGACGATTTGATATTCAGTCGTCAAGTCACTCGTGCCATCCCATTTGAACAATGCCAGTTGATTGGATGCAATCTCACTCAGTTGTGAAACAAACTCTTCAATGCTGTCGCTCACATTCACGAGAATGCCAGACGAAAGGAAGATGTAACGCTCTTGCAAATCCAAAGTCACACTAACTCGATAACGTTTTTCGGTTGAGCATCGCAACTCAACGGTGAACGAAATCGAGCTAGGAATCACAGTCCTAACTCCCATATTATTTTGTCCTCTCGGTTAGTTCAAAGAGGACAAGAACCCTGATTTCTCAGACATTCTATAGGGATGAAAAGGATATGCAGGATCTTGATTCCAGCCTTTCAAGATCCCATAGCAAAGCCGACGGTGTACAATCATGAACGCCTCCTGAGTTAGTTACGTTAACTAGGGATGGAAGTCCTCGGAGTCTGATCTTGCACATCAGATTTCCGGGGCACAACTTCATCACTGCGATGTATTCTACAGGAGTTTTTTGTTTTTTGGAATGCTGAGTTTTTGAGAGGGAAGCGATCGTTTCTTTGGGGAGGTGGGGAGCGATCGTTGCTTTAAGATCTCTGATGAAAAGTGAGGGGAAATACACAGAAAGTTTCGGGGTATCTGCCTAAATCAGGGAGATATACGGAAAGTTTCCGTATAATCAATAGTTAGACGTGCGACTCGAAGTCGTTCGGGGGAGTTGGAAGGACTTCAAAAGCCCTTCCCTGTCAGTGTTCAGG
>NZ_PVWG01000148.1:0-729 GCF_003003695.1 Phormidesmis priestleyi ULC007 | reverse complement strand
GGAGGATGAACCCTGAAGTACGCTTCCAAGGTGGTTTGGTGCTGCTTCAACTCACTTTGAGGTTGATAAAAGGTCAATCCTTTCAGTCCGGCAATGCCCCCGGCTTGGTAGTCTTTGAGGTAGCTTCTAGGACTTACGCATTGACAGAATAACCGAAATAGCAGTCGTGCTTTTCAGCCCTTTCAGCTTTATTTTTTCATTTCTTTTTTAGGAATTTAAAGTCAAAGAAAGGCCTTGCAAAAGGCTGAAACGACCTATTCTCGTTACTCCATAATATGGCTAATTTGTACAGTGCGTAAGTCCTAGCTTCGTAGGGTGTTCTGACTCACCTGTACCAGTTGAGCCATTTCCCAGTGGGGTAAGCCTTGACTCTTCAAATCCAACGCCTCCATTTTGCCCTGGACTCGCGGATGGGGTGATGGAACCGTTCATAGTGCAGGGCTGCAATCTCGACTTCGCTGAATGAGATCTCAATCAAGGGAACCTCCCCTATTCTTTTACGGTGTTTCTCATCAAGGATACCCAAAAAAACGAAGTCTGTGCCCCTACAGAGTATATCTTGACATAAGCTAGATAATTCATGTCTGCTATCGTCCACTCTGGAAGAACCTCTAGCGGACGAACCATCCAGAGTTCTCTTAGCCACATTGCCAAGGCTCGGCGCTTGAAGTGATAGAACTGTGCAATCGCTTGATGTCGTCGTCGCCATGCTGACCCGTTCAGCCAATG
>NZ_PVWG01000147.1:0-730 GCF_003003695.1 Phormidesmis priestleyi ULC007 | reverse complement strand
TTCGATCACCAGAGGGCTGCGATTCTTGGCGCACGATGTCCAGAAACTATTTTCCTTCTTTCAATAGATCAGCCCTGTTTCTCTACCCGGCTAGCACAACCATTCCAATACCAGTCGATGCCCTCCGTCGCCTTGCCGCTCTTGGGAATAAACGAGCTATCCATCACCAACAGCAACGCCTGTTCTGTCCTAGCTCCAAGGTTGACCAGTTCGACATTGAACGAGGTGAAGTCAAACTCCGCCCCGAAGTGCCGTCGGTACGTCTTCTCATGCAACTCACTATAGCGGCTCAAATTCGTGAAGTTGACCTTGCCGCAGACAACCAGAATCGTTGAAAACAGCGTCACGAAAAAGGTCACTGGCGGTTTGCGAAAACGCCCACTTTGGTCAGTAGGCTCTGTACAATGGCTTCCATAGCTATCTATCCGGTGCGCTTGATTTAGTAGTTGCACCCTATCCGATGGATAGCTTTTCTGTCAAAAATTGTCCGAACTATTGTGATATAACGTTTTCAAAAAAATATTCTATCAACTCACAGGAGTCTAATTCTTTTCTCACTTGATAAGCCTTTCTCACTAGGCTTATGACTTCGTTTGAGTTTTCGTCCTCTTCTAAAATGGCTGGAACAGAGATTACATCAGAAGACTGGCAATTACTACAGTTGTAGATGTTGAATTCTGACCTGTATTTCGTCTAGAATCAGGGTAAAACCAGCGTTTCAGGGGAGGAC
>NZ_PVWG01000146.1:0-732 GCF_003003695.1 Phormidesmis priestleyi ULC007 | reverse complement strand
GGTTTCATATTGTGAACTCACTATTTGCATGAAACCCTTTCCTAACCCCCTTTTGCAAGCTTTTGTCCTGTACTTAGCTGTCTGGTATGTTTTGCCATCAAGCCAGCAATGAACTTCAAGACCTTCCTCGGTTCGAGTTGAACTTACCAGATTGACAACCACTTGATGCGTCTCTAAGGGGACGCCCCTCCAGTAAGGGACTTGCTGAGAAATAAAGTCCCAGGCATTCTAGAAGGTAGGAGATGGGGAATTACCCTGCTCCTAATCCAACCTCTAGAATAGGAAACTTTAGGAATGATGTTCAGCGAATCGGTCAAAGTCACTCTCAAAGATGCCGCTCAGAAACTGACAAGTCACCGCAAACGAGACTTCATGGCAAAGGTCGCCGAAGATTACTTGGATGGGTCAGCCCGAAAAGCAGAAACGGTTTTGGGATGGAATCGCGATGGGGTTCAACTAGGCTTGCATGAAAGACGAACCGGGATGATTTGTGTCGATAATTATCGGGCACGAGGACGACACAAAAGTGAAAGGGTGCTGTCTGATTTAGAAGCAGATATCCGCAGCTTAGGGGATGGACAGGCTCAGGCAGACCCAAAGTTTCAATCCACGTTCTTGTATACTCGCATCAGTGCTAGAGCCGTGCGAGCAGCCTTAAGTAGCTAGGCGCAATTAAATATAAAACGCTCCAGTGAGTACTCACCCGATTGACTCCGGGATTCCATCCCCCGC
>NZ_PVWG01000145.1:0-734 GCF_003003695.1 Phormidesmis priestleyi ULC007 | reverse complement strand
GCTAGAAATCGGGCGGCTGTAGACTTGAAAATCAGTTTTTGGAGTGACCGCGCCTTTCGCAGGTTGCCCACTGAAACTGCTTTGAACACTCGATTTTGGAGGCGGAATAAGTTCCGTCGGAATCGCTTCCACGGGAGCTTCTTCCACAATTCACTAGCCTGCTGGCTGTGTCTAATCATGCGCTCACGCCAAGGAGTGTTTGCTTTGAACCTTGACCCAATCACGGGTCATCCTACCCAGTCTGCGGAGTTCCGCTGCTCGTCTAGCCTACTGGGGTTCGACTTCTCCCCAGACCGAACAGACTGTTTTTATTCGTTCCTCCCGTTCGATTGCTCGTTCCCTTAGATGGATTCAATTCAACCGCCAGAACCCCTGACTCTGACCGGTTTCCTCCGGAGACACGGCGGGATACAATACTCTGGCAAAGTCAAGGGTTTGTCGTTATGCCTTGCTCCCAATTAGGTCGCTTTTCGAGAATCTGGTTTCATCGTAGGAACCCCCTGTTAGCGCCAGTGTCAACGCATAACCGTTGTCTGATTGCGCCCTGTTCCCAGCTTCAGCCTGCAAGAACCGAGCTTGCTCACTGTGGGCAGATCAGGAGTCACTTCTGAGTTTGAAGGGTAGGACTTGCACCGACATCAAGCGGGAAGTTCAGCTAGACTTAGGAGTCTTGGCTGGAGTGATTATGGACGGACTGGTTACCGTATTTCGTCACTCAACGAATCGCACCCGGA
>NZ_PVWG01000144.1:0-739 GCF_003003695.1 Phormidesmis priestleyi ULC007 | reverse complement strand
TGCTGTCGAACTCTGAGAATTTGTTGTTCTCGTTCTGCGATCGTCATGGAAGGGCTCCTGCTTCGAGGGGCTTCCCCATTCTAAGCCCTTTTCTCCCCTCGCTCCTCAGCGCGAATAATTCGTGACACTAACCCGCGTGCGGTGGTAGCGTTTATGGTGAAAGCGATCGCGCCTCAAGTGGGCGAAACGATTCATGACCCAGCTTGCGGAACGGCTGGCTTTTTAGTGTCGGCTTACAAATATCTAAGAGAGAAGTGTCAGCCGAAGGACTGGAAGATTTTGCAGTCGAGCTTGTCTGGCATTGAGGCGAAATCGTTGCCGCTGATGCTGGCTCAGATGAATTTGCTGCTGAATGGGGTGGAATATCCAGACGTGGAGCGGAAAAACTCGCTGGGGACTCCGATCAACCAGATTGGGGTGAAGGATCAGGTGGATGTGATTTTGACGAATCCGCCGTTTGGGGGTGAGGAAGAAGCGAAGATTAAGGACAACTTTGACCCCAAAATGCAGACGGCAGAGACGGCGCTGCTGTTTCTTCAGTTGATTATGCGGTTGCTGAAGTCGCAGCCGAATCCGGGACGGGCGAGAATTGTGGTGCCGAATGGGACGCTGTTTGGCGATGGGGTTTCTGCCAAGATCAAGGAGAAGCTGCTGACTGAATATATACTCTAATCGGCTAAGAGCTGGACTTTTTTGAAGGATTGAAACTTCCAACTCATCAGGCTTTTTAGCTTGTCGT
>NZ_PVWG01000143.1:0-776 GCF_003003695.1 Phormidesmis priestleyi ULC007 | reverse complement strand
TCTAAGGTGGCAATAAAGCGCTCGAGAAGATGCTGATTGAGCGCCCGTCGCTTCACCGTTGCCATCGAGAACGGAATCGGTGCTTGCGCCAGATGCGGTGGATTGGTCTCAACTTTTGCTAAATTGAGTGCGGTCAAACAGGCATTGAAGTGAAACTCCAGTTTGGTCAGGTCACGGGCTTGGCAATCCTCCAAGCCGGTGAATTGTTTGGCATCGCGAAAGATGAATTCAATTTGGAAGCGCAGTTTGTAGAACTGGAGTATCTGCTGAGGGTCTTGTTCGACATCGGTACTGAACAGCAGGCAGGTGCGAACTCGGTGAGGAACGCGACGGTCGATGAGGTAGACGACTCGAATCTCCCGTTTCAAGGAGACGTGCCATACCCGTTGGGTGTACAGGTCAACATTCGGTTGCACCGCTTTGATGCAGGTAAACCGACTCAAGTCGGTGAAGTCCACTTTGCCATCGTATTGGCGCGGTCTGCCCCGCGTCTTCTGTTCGCCGGTGTAGAGATAGCGCAGATTCGCGTCACCGCGCAACTTACTGATCACGTCTAACTGGCAGTCCACCGCCCCCCGGATAAAGCCCTCCTTGGCATAGGTCCCATCCACTGCTAAGTAGCGCACCTGGTGAGGTAGGGGTGGACGCACGGCTTCGAGATGGTAGAGATATTGATCCATCCGCGTGATCTCGCTCGGCATCTCTGCTTGAGCCAGCGTCTGTTGGGCAGACAGGGCGTAAGCGGTTTTGGTTTCCACATCCACCACCCCCACTAA
>NZ_PVWG01000142.1:0-779 GCF_003003695.1 Phormidesmis priestleyi ULC007 | reverse complement strand
TTGACCTTTTATCAACCTCAAAGTGAGTTGAAGCAGCACCAAACCACCTTGGAAGCGTACTTCAGGGTTCATCCTCCTCAAAGTTTGGCGCAAGCAGCGGCGAAGATCGAGGCGTTGACTGGGATTCGGCGCAGTCGCAGCCAGGTACAAGTGTTTCTCCAAGGGATGGGCAGGAAGTGCAGACGAGTGGGCGTACTTCCCGCCAAAGCCGACCCAGAGGCGCAAGAGGCAGATAAAAAAACCAGTTGGGGCCTTGCTTAGAAGAAGCCAAAGCGGGCCAGTGAGTCGTGTTTTTTGTGGATGCTGCCCATTTTGTTTTAGGAGCGTATCTGGGGTTTTTGTGGGGTTTCGAGCGCTTGGTTGTCAAAACGGGGGCAGGGCGACAGCGCTTCAATGTCTGAGCCGCCATGAATGCCCTCACCCACGAACTCGTCCTGGTCACGAACGATGCTTACATCAATGCTCAAAGGGTCTGTGAGTTGTTAAGAAAACTGGCTGTGCTAGAACTGAGCCTCCCAATTACCCTGGTACTGGACAACGCCCGTTATCAAAAATGTGCCCTTGTCACCGAACTTGCCCAGTCCCTAGAGATTGAGTTGCTCTACCTACCCCCTTATTCTCCCAACTTGAATTTGATTGAGCGGTTGTGGAAGTTTGTTAAAAAGCAGTGCTTGTACTCGACCTATTATGCTGACTTCGCTCAGTTCAAGACTGCCATTTCTCATGGCCTTGACCAATGCCACACGACGCATAAACAGGAGTTAGACTCCCTATTAACG
>NZ_PVWG01000141.1:0-801 GCF_003003695.1 Phormidesmis priestleyi ULC007 | reverse complement strand
AAAGATTACTAGCTGGTTGTTTGGCTCAAGCTACTTGCAGTGGGGATTTCAGCCTTCGGCTTAACCCGAACTCAGGTTATTCAGGTACTTGCTCTGCCGTAATTCCGTCTGGGCTGCCAGTGTTTCATCTGCTTTCAACGCTTCGACTGCCACCGGATAGGCAGCATTTTTATCGACGGTGATCACCCGTGGAGTTTGAGTATGAGTCGCCTTCAGCACTTTGCGGAAAAACCGGGCTGCTGCTTTACCGTCCCGCTTTGCGCTCAGCATGAAGTCCAACGTGTTGCCGGCTGAATCGACAGCGCGGTAAAGATATTTCCACACTCCTTTGACTTGGATATACGTCTCATCACGGCTAAAAAGTGGACTTTTAGCTTTTCCTCTTCCATCTACGATAGGATGAGGCAATTCCCCTCTGAGCAATCGGGACCGTTGTGAGCATGATTCGGATTGAATTTACTGAGCAAATGGTCAGGGAATTGAACTACGAACGGTATCATCACCCCCACCCAAAAGTGCAACAAAAGATGGAAGTGTTGTATTTGAAAAGTCAAAAGTTGGCTCACCAAAACATCCGCCGACTGTGCAATATTTCCAAAACAACCCTAACGGTCTATCTCAAGCAGTATCTAGCGGGTGGGATTGAGCGGCTCAAACGTTTAGATTATCAGGGGCAACCCAGCGATTTGAATCAACACATCGCGAGTGTGGAAACCTACTTTAGCTCAGATCTTGCACCAGTCTCAACAAGGGGTTGCCAAAAAGCTCAAAGTCTGAAAGAAAGGGCGTAGAAACATTTCA
>NZ_PVWG01000140.1:0-818 GCF_003003695.1 Phormidesmis priestleyi ULC007 | reverse complement strand
CTCATACTCACCCCTCTTGGTTGCATCACTGAGGTAATATCATGATTGAATGATTAAATCAAGTAGAGGTCGCACCCACAGAAAGGCGACTCGTGCTCCATGCCAGCCTAGCAAGGGCTGCAATGTCTGCCGCAATTGGGTAATCTGATGCATAGGGTTTCATATTGTGAACTCACTATTTGCATGAAACCCTTTCCTAACCCCCTTTTGCAAGCTTTTGTCCTGTACTTAGAGCGTTGTTAAGTCAATGATCACTTTCAGCGGACTGTCAGAACGGGATAGATGCTGTGCCATCTGTTTCAGCACCGTTTGGCGAGTGGTTCGCAGCACCGACCGGGTAGACCACCCATAGATATTTAGAAATCGACTCAACGCACTGGCAGATTTTATCGGGCAATGTTGGGGCAAAGCATGACCGGACGCATCTAAAAACAGTCCGAGTAGCGCACTGAAGCTGGTTTTCTGATCGGAACTAGGCATCAATCCCAGTAGAGCGTACACTAATCCTTGGGCGTGTTCCAAGATGGTTTCCATAACCGTCCCATTGAAATGTTTCTACGCCCTTTCTTTCAGACTTTGAGCTTTTTGGCAACCCCTTGTTGAGACTGGTGCAAGATCTGAGTTATGCTATTCCGCTTACAAGCCACTGGTAACGCTCTAGAGATTATTACAAGGGATCTCCTACACTCATCAGCTAAAAAACCACTAAAAACCTTCTCTAAACCTGTTCAATGATTGGGCATATAGCAATCCTAAATCAGTTGTAAGATGAAGGCTGAGTGGGTCGTGACCCCTGATGACAACCGTGAAAGATGGTA
>NZ_PVWG01000139.1:0-843 GCF_003003695.1 Phormidesmis priestleyi ULC007 | reverse complement strand
GGGTGCGACCTTTATTTGATACCCTTAGAGCGCAATGGAAAAGCCATATTGATTCAGCTTGTTCCAGAATTGATCCCAACGGGTTGAGGTTAAGACTAACGCTCTCAAACTCAGAATCGCAGCAGCTCCTGTCTCCTTCCACCGCATCCCAGAACAACACAACCGTTGCTTAATTACCGTCTTGCAAGCCGCTTCCGTCACCCCAGACCCAATCGGATAATTTCTGCTGCGATAGAGCGCATAGTTCATCTGATGATGATGGTTGTGGAAGTAGGTGACAGCAGCTGCTAAGTTCTCCTGAATCGGCTTCGAGTGTCGTGAACCTTGAGAGAGATCAAGCATCTGTTGATAGAGTTGGGTGGCGGCTCCTAGATTGTGTTTGAGATGATGACAATTTTCCTGAAGCCAGTGCCGTTGCTGGGCTGAATCAGTGGGATAAAGGGCGATGGCAACTGCACCAAGGTAAGCGGAGGCATGATAGAAATCGAGCACTTGTTCGTGAGTATGGCGGTTGAGGAATTGCCAATTTGAGGCTGCTCCATCCGCAACTCCGATATAGGTGGCTTGGGGATAACGAGCTTTGGTGCGCGCGATTTCTCGCTCTAGCCGTTCTAGAAAGGTTGCCTTGCCATATTCGGGAGTCGCTCCAATATAAATCGTGTGTTGTCGTTCTCCAACCGCGTCATACAGACTGATGGTGCCGACCATAGCTTCTCGCCATCCGGTGTCACACAACAGCATACAGGTGCCATCTAAGCCAATCGCAACACTGGCAATCTCCGCTTCCAATTGCGGCGGCACATAGTCCCAGCTTTCTTCTTTCACCTCAATGATCGTGGCAAC